>NZ_RQEY01000005.1:305611-611223 GCF_004770105.1 Leptospira andrefontaineae
CAAAGAAAAGATCTGGATCTATTCGGAGTAGGTTTTGATAAATTTTTCTCCGAGACAACACTACACGAATCCGGAAAAGTTTTAGGAGTTCTTGAAAATCTAAAAAAATCCGGCAAAGTTTTTGAAGAAGAAGGTAAACAGATCTTTAAATCCGAGGATTACGGAGACGACAAAAATCGTGTTGTGGTTCGGGATGATGGACGTCCTACATACCTTCTTGCAGACATAGCTTATCATAACGATAAAATTTCCAGAGGTTATGAGAAGATCATAGATATCTGGGGCCCTGACCATCATGGATATATTGCAAGACTTGCTGGTGCTGTCCAAGCATTGGGTTATCCTAAAGAAAATTTCCAAGTGATTATCGCTCAACAAGTCAATCTTCTCATGGCTGGCCAGAAGATGAAGATGAGTAAACGTGCGGGAGAATTCCAGACAATGGAAGATCTTTTGGGTTATTTGGGAAAACATGCCAAGGATGTTGCGCGTTACTTCTTCACAATGAGGTCTTTGGATTCTCCTTTGGATTTCGATTTGGATCTGGCAAAAGATGAGTCGGATAAAAATCCAGTATTTTATCTCCAATATGCTCATGCGAGAGTTTGTTCCATATTCAGGGAAGTTGGAACTAACTCGGATGCAAAAGCATTAGAAAATCTTGAAATGACTGAAGAGAGAAAAAGACTTCTTTTTTGGATCTCTCGTTTTCCGGAAGAAGTTTTGGATGCTGCTGCAACATTGGAGCCGCATAGAATCGCAAATTATCTGCAAAATCTTGCAAGAGCATTCACTCAGTTCTATATAGCGAAGAATAATCGACTTAAAGATTCCGATGAGTCTACGAGACTCGGACTCGCAAGAATTTGCCAAGCTACACGTGTAGTGCTTGCAGAAGGTTTAGCTTTACTCGGAGTTTCTGCTCCGGAAAGATTGGAGAAAGAAGATTGAATCCACCTCGGGTCACAGTCATTTCCACAGGTTCAGAACTGACTGCGGGAAGAAGCCAAGACACAAATTCTTCCTGGATCGCAAACGAACTTTTCGGATTAGGATATTCTACTGAAAAGTTCCTGGTATTGCCTGATGACCCTAAGCTGATCCGTGAAGAGCTAAAAAATTTAGCTTCTGGAGCTTCCAAAGAAAACCCAGTCCTTCTTGTGATGACAGGGGGTCTTGGGCCCACGGAAGATGATTATACTTTAGAAGTAGTGTGCGAACTCACATCTTCTCAACCTGTTCTGAACGATAAAGCTCATGATAGACTTCAGGCATTGTATCGTCTTCGTGGAAAAGGATTCCAAGAAGCTTTAACCACGGCATTAAGACAGGTTTCTATTCCATCTAATTCTACCGTTTTGAATAATTCTGTGGGAATTGCCCCGGGATTTTGGTCGGAACTCCAACCAGGTGCTTACCTTGCCTGTATGCCGGGAGTTCCTTCCGAAATGGTTGTTATGTTCAAAGAGGAGTTAATTCCTCTGGTCCAGAAACAATTTCAATCGGAAGAACTATATTCAGATTTTCTGTTTATTTGGGGAATGAGCGAGTCACTATTCCAACAGGAATTTATAATAGATATTGATGCGCTAAAGGATGGTAAGGCAGTTTGGGGAGTGGCCGCCAAAAAAGGATTTATCCGAGTTACGTATCAATCGCCAGACAAAAGTTTAGTACAAGAACTGATTCAAAAAACCAAAGAGAAATATCGCGGACTTTGCACAGGGGATCTATTCGAAGAATTTCCCAAACTTCTTTCCGAAAGGAAACTTACCCTAGGAACGATAGAAAGTTGCACAGGCGGACTTGCTGCAAAAATACTTACAGACCGTGCAGGTTCTTCCGAATATTTTTTAGGATCCGTGGTCAGTTATTCCAATCTGATCAAAGAAAATCTAGTTGGGGTCAAAAAGGAAACTCTGGAAGCACACGGTGCAGTGAGTGAAGAAACCGCAATAGAGATGGCTGATAATGGAGCAAGACTACTCGGAACGGATCTAACAATCAGCATTACCGGTATCGCAGGTCCAGGTGGTGGAACTCCTACAAAAAAAGTAGGAACAGTATTTATAGGAACCCATATCAAGGGTGAACCAACGGAAGTGAAGGAACTCTTTCTACCTTTTAAGAGAGAGCTTTTTCGAGAAGTGGTGGCCGCTACTTCTCTTTATCTAATGTACAATCGATTGAGGAAACTCGTATGATCTCTAGGATTTTGGCCTTAAGTTTAGTATTCTTTTTAGGATTTTATTATTTTTTAGGGAATCCATACGAGTCGGCAAGAACCGTGCAAAAAACCTGGTACTGGAATAAAGAATCTAAGCTTGCCAGTTTCCCTGATCCTCGCAGTGATTTCGATGCAGAAAAAACTATCAATGGATATAAAACCAAAACTTCTTATATTAGAATTCCTTGGGGAGAATCCCTTCCGACTGATGATTCACTTCGAATAGAATATCCTCTCAGAGCAAAAGGGTATTTGGCTTACAAAAAGATAGGTAGTTCTGTTGAATTTTTTTCCGAAGCAGGAGAATTACTTTGGACCAAAGATTACAAAAGTTATCCTCGTATTCATCCTGATGGGAATCTGGTCTTATTTTTATCCGGAGATAATAACCAAGTTTTGGTTTCCGATATTAACGGAAACTCCCTAGGTGCTAAGAAACTTGACGGAAGATTTTTAACTGATATCTCATTTGCTCCAAAAGGAATTTCTAATGGAGAAACTGCAGTATTATTTTCCGGCGGCGAATTATTCCTTTTAGATGGAAAAGGAGAAAAACTTTTTGAAACGATATTAGGGGAGAAGGAGCCTGTATTTGCAAAAAGCCTTTCTATCTCTACTAACGGGCAAAAGATCGCAGTTCATTTTCTAAAAAACAATCGAGACTTTATACGAGTATATGATAGGGACGGATCCGAATCAGAAGAATGGAATCTTGGTAGAGTAATCCCTTACAGAGTGAATCTAGCCGTTTCGAATAATGGAGGAGTTCTTGCAGGTTTCTCCGATAAATTGACATTATATTCTAAATCCGGAAAAGTGATCTTCGAAAAGAATCGTAATAAGGCACAGTCAGTTTACCAAACAGTATTTCATTCCGGGACTTGGTTTGCAGGAGAATGGGAGGGGATTTTATTCCTCTTAGACGAAGAAGGTCATATCTTAAAAGAAGAAAAGATCCGCACTGGGGAGAAACCGTTTCGTTTTTATTCTTCCGGCCGGAACGGAGAAGCTTTCTTGGAAGGCGGAAGCGATATCGTTCTTTATAGAGAATTGCAGAGGTAAGAATAGGAATTTGCACGCAGAGACGCTGAGCAGGGCTCATAAAGGGATTTAATCTTTATCACCCCCTACATTCAATATTCCTATTAACATTTCTATGCGATGTCGTATGAGAGAATCTTTTTCTTTATCGAGGAAATCGCGTAACTTTTTAGAAAGAATTTTGGATAAATTTTGATCGTTTTTAATCACCGACTCTGTGATTTCTTTTAGAAAATTCAAGAAAGCAGGATCATTTCTAAGATCTTGAGAGATTCTGTCATATAGTTCAAAATTTTTTGAAATTATAGTCTGATTATTTCTGAGAATATATTTTGCAGATTTATAATCTTGGCGACGAATTGCTTCCTTGAATATGCTTTCTTCAATTCGGGTTTCATATTCCTTAATTAGTCTTCTCGCAATTTCCCAAAGGTCTTCATTATGTACAAAAACATCATGCGGAAGTAGTGAATCCGGAGAAAGTTCAAAAAAATCTTCGATTACTGTATTTGATTTTAATTTATTCCAATTTTCTTCGAAATGGAATCGTATAATTCTTTCCATTCCGGCTATCAGTTCGGGCTCTGAGATTACACCTATATTATATTCCAATTGATTATATCGTGCCCAAGAAATGGCAACTATGGACTTTTGGAATGTTTTGAAAAATTCGAATTGGTTTGTTTCGATTATTTCCTTTAGTTTATTTAATGTTCGTATTAGATTTTCTTCGGTTCCATATAAAGAGTCTTTTAAGTCTTGTATGAATAAGCTATCTTCATCACGTTCGTCTTTTTTGAAGTATATGTCTTTGTTAATCTTCCCTTCTATTAGATAGTCAACGACCATTCTTACTAAATGAAAATTTCTAAACGCACTAATGGAATATTTTTTATAAAAGTCATCGCTTGAATATGAACCATTTATTTTGAATATATTCTCTCCCTCATAATCGATTCGTTTCTTGATTTCGAAATGCCCTAAATAATATTCATTAATTACTGCACAAGCAATTACTGTAATTTCTTCTTGGATTTCTATCGTTTCAGACAGTTCTAAAACAAATCCATTCATTTTGATGAACGTTCGAATATTCTCTTTATTGTGATCATTGAAAAAAAATCTTATCTGATCTCTTATGTTTTCGGGCAGATTTTTAAATGAAATGGAATTTAGCAACTCATCGGAAATTCTATCTAATGAATAAACTCGATCGATTGTTTTTTCAAGGGACTCTTGGAATCGACTGCTTTGCGCTACGATTTTTTGTATATTACCAATAAGAATGATCTCTCCTGCTATGTTTTCAATTGTGCCTAGTAGTTCGATTTGGAAGTTACTATCGTTTGCCCTTTCTACGTCATCGATAACTAAAACGGTGTTTTTGGGGAGTTCTATCGCGATTAGTTCTAAGAGGTCAATTGAGATTCCGGTAAATTTGCTTGTTGAATCCTTGAAACCTTTAGTGAAGAGCTCAATTATCCATTTTGTAATTTTATTGTTCGTAATTTTCTTTGAATATTTTAATCTTGCTGCAATTTCGATTTGGAGTTTTCTTCGAAATTCAGTTATATTTTGTAATCCATAGAGAGAGATATAGATAAATTCTTTCTTTCCATTAAGTTCTTCTTCTACTTTTTGGATTGCTCGCGTCTTTCCTATTCCCCAAGCACCATCAATAAAGAGCCTATTGGATTTTTGCGATAACAGCTTGTCTTTAAGTAGATTTACTAGGTCATTTTGGTTCATGCTTTTAGCTTTTATTTCGTTAGAGTTAAAAAGTTAAACCAAAAAGACCTTCGCGGGCTCTGCGCCTCAGCGTGAGAAATCTCCGTGGCTTTGTGCCTCTGTGTGAAAAAAATCTCAGTGACTCTCTCTTAACTCAGTGACTTAAAAATCAAACCTCGTAAATAGACAGAGACTTATAACCTTTATTGGTCTGCTTGTCTAATAGAGCGATAATCTCAGTTCTTCTGTCCTTCTCTATATTAAAGATTAACTGGTCTGAGATCTCCCTACAAATATACAAACCACGACCATGTGAATCCGCAAGACCTGCGGGTAAACCGGTTGGGCTATCTACGGTAATATGTCTGTCCAAACGTTTTAGAATTTCTTTTTTGTTCAAAGAACCGAAATGATCTCGGACCACCACGATATAAGAATTCTCTGCGATCCCATAACCAATTTCGAAATAATCAGTTTCGGCAAGTTGTATATGTTCTAATGGAACGAGAAGATCTCTAGAAGGAAGTTCATATTGGTATTTAGAATTTCCCTTAGAGTCTCTTGGAGCACGGATCATTGCGTTGGAAGTTAACTCTTCTAAAATCTGCTGTACAGCATTAGGTGCTCCTTTTTCGATCAGGAATTTACCTACACGATTACAGATATAATTCCTGTCCTTGTCAGAGCTGATCTTACGGAATACGATCCCGTTTTCCGGAGGTACTAAAAATTCTTCTTCTCCGCTTCCTTCTAAGATCCTGAAGTCAGGGCCGAAATATTTTTCTACACCGAAGATATCTTTGTAGAGAAGTTTTCTGACCATCACGGTAATCAGATTAATATCCAAGAAGGAATATTTAGGAATAATATTCCAGATATCGTGTTGGTAGGCGAAGTTAATATAATCGTTAATATTATAAGCAGTCATCAGAGAATACTGGATGGAAGGATATTCCTTTTGGATCGTCTTGATCAGATCCAGTCCTGATTTTCCAGGCATACGAATATCCGTGATGACTAGGTCCACATGCTCGTTAGAAAGAATTTTGACTGCCTCATCGTAATTTTCTGCATCGAAAACTTCGTAATCTCGGACCAGGATATCTTTTACCGCCTCCCGGATGGAATGTATATCTTCTACTACTAAGATACGATGATTGGACAATTTAGTTTCCTTTTGGTTGTACTAATGGAAGAGAAATTTTAAATCTGGTCCTTCTATCATAAGAACGAACAGTCAATTCCCCGGAATGTTCTCTTACGATTGAGTGGCAGATGGAAAGTCCGAGACCGGTTCCGATACCGGACTTATTTTTAGAGAAGAACGGAGAGAAAATTTTATCCAGCATATCTTCTGGAATTCCTCCCGCGGTATCTTCCACAAAAATATGCATCATATTACGAGTACGCCTGACCTCTACTTTTATCTTACCTTCTCCATAGTCGTAGGCTTGTAGAGAGTTTTTGAAAAGATTAATAAACAATCTCTCCATTTTGACCGGATTGAATTGAAAAGTCATACCGGGTTCGCTTAAAATTTCCCATTCTGTGTTTTTAGAAAGAACCGGATAAACCCAAGTCACTGAGTCTTTTGCTTTCATTATGGTTTCATGAATATCTGCATTTGTAGTAACTAATTTATCCGGTTTCGCAAAACTGATCACATCTAAAACGATCATGGCAGCGCGAGTTAGATCTTCTTTGATCATTTCCAATCTTTTACGGAAAAAAGCCGGATCCATACTGGATAAATTATTCATCAAGTTTTGAAGAGTAAGACTCATACCTGTGAGCGGATTATTCAACTCATGAGCCACACCGGAGATAAAAATACCGAGAGAAGCAAGGTTACGTATCCTAAGATTCTCTTCTTCTTTTTCTTTGATACGAGTGATATTACTGATCTTCTCTACAATGGAGATTATACTTCCATCCTTACGAATTGGGAAAAAATCTAAATATAAAGTTTCTTTTTGATCGTTGGCAACGTGAAATATCTCGCGCCCAATTTCTCCCTTTCCTTCGAATTGTGCGTCGAAGTCGGACTCGTTTTCATGATGGTCCTTCATCGGACAATAAGGACAAACCGCAGAACGATTGTACAGAACCTCGTAACATTTTCTGCCAAGGGTAGAAGGGAAGTCAGGCTCACTCGAAAATTCAAGAGTGGCCTTGTTTACACGACGGACCCTGAAGCCCGAGTCTATTAAAACTAGGGGCTCTGTGATTCCGTCCAAAATAGCTTGGAGTTCCTCCGCTCTTTCGTGGAGGTTTTCCATTAGGGATGACATCCGGATCAATATTCTAGGGATTCTTTATAACTTTGCAGTAATTTTTTTTGATTTCTGGAAGAATGTTGAGACTGCATTTCCTGAAGTCTTAGAACATGCACAAAAAAGTCTTCGATCAGTTTTAAGTAAAATTCTTTCTTAAACTCCGATCTATCCCTGTTTACCCCCTCATCAGGTAGGTAATTCAGAGGATATTCTGCCTCTTTTCCGTTCTTATCAGCATAGATCACCAGATCATCCACATTATTATCCAACGGAGTAGTGTCCGTCATACGGATCATGATGGTATCTTCCGCAGAATAATTCGCAGTTTTAATTTCGGAAACCACCTTGGAAAGAGTGGAACCGTTAAATTCCAGAAGAATGGACTTTTCCTCCGCTCTTTCTATCCCGCCTGGAGTAGTTGATTGGGTCACAGAGAACTTGGTGATCTTTACTCCTTTGCGGTTCGGATAATTTCCCACCCAAGTTACTAAAGTCCCGATAGGAAGAGCCTCCATTCTTTCAAATTTCAAAAGTTCTCTCGCAACACTTAGGCTTTCATACGCACGTAAGATACGTTGGTTCAACATTTGGGTAGAAGAAGAGGAGGAATTGTTCTGGGATTTTGTCCCATCCTGGTTTTGAGCGTGAACGGAAAGAAAGGAAAGAAGAAGGAGCAGAATGAAGACGGCCTTGAGAGCCGCCTTCTGAGAAGAGGTAAAATTAAGGCTTAGGTTGCGCTGGCGCTTCTGTGCTTGGTGCGTTAGTAGGCGCGGATTCTTGGGCATTTGTCCCTCCTTGGTTGCCCTGGGCCTCTTCCGCAGCAGGTGGAGGAAGGATCTCAGGCGTTGGAGTGGTATTGTATCCGCTAGTCTTCGCAAAAAGGAAAGAAAGAATCAGAGACAGTGCCAAAAAAAGAAGTCCGGCAACTCTGGTTGCTTTAGTCAAAACATCCGCAGTAGAGGAACCAAAAACGGATTGGCTTGCTCCTCCACCAAGAACTCCACCCATTCCTCCTTTGCCTGTTTGGATCATAACAAGAAGGATCAGAAATAGACTGACGAAAACGAAAAGAACAAGGATGGTTCCGGTGATAAAGCCCATGAGTCGAATTCCTAAAGGTAAAAAGGTATATATTTTGGCGAAATAATCCGCTTTAAATCCAAACTACCGCCAAGCCCTAGGCTGACAAGCCGTTTAGTAGTTCCTTAAGCGGCTTCTATGACGGTAGGAATAAATTAGAATAAAGCTAAGAAACTTTCCAGCTTCTGGCTAGCCCCGCCTACGAGCCCACCATCAATATCCGCTTGGGATAGTAGTTCCTTTACGTTATCGGCTTTTACTGAACCGCCATAAAGGATAGGCATAACATCGGAGATTGTTTTTCCATTTTGGAATAATCCCGAAATTTCTTTTCTGATAAATGCGTGAGCTTCTTGTGCCTGAGCAGGGGTTGCTACTTTACCTGTCCCGATCGCCCAAACAGGCTCATAAGCTACCCAGATACGAGAGAATTGGTCGCTTTCGATAGAACCTAGGCCTTCTTGGATCTGTTTTTTAAGAACTTCGAAAGTATTGCCTGATTCTCTTTCGGCCAAAGTTTCTCCCACACAATACACGGCAGTAAAACCATGTTTTGCAAGATAAGAGATCTTTTGATTACAGAATACACTTGTCTCACCCAAGAATTGTCTTCTTTCGGAGTGGCCAACAAGTGCGAATTTGATACCTAGTTCAGAAAGTTGATCTGGACCGGTTTCTCCGGTCATAGCAGTAAGAGGAGCAGGATAAATATTCTGTGCTCCAACTGCAATTTTCGAATTTTCTAATATTCGAGCAACAGAAGCTAGATGAATAGAAGAAGGAAATACAACTGCCTTTTTATTATCGGGAAGAGAAGAAGACTTTTCCTTTAGGCCGCTCGCGAGTGCCAATGCTTCCTTTTCGGAAAGATTCATTTTCCAGTTACCAGCGATAATTTTAGGGCGCATATATATTTCCTTTGATTCGTTAGATTATTGTTTTAGAAGAGCAACAACTCCGGGGAGTTTTTTACCTTCTAAAAATTCTAAGGAGGCTCCTCCTCCAGTAGAAACGTGAGTGATCTTATCTTCTACCTTAGCCTTATTGATCGCAGCGATGGAATCTCCTCCACCTACAACCGTTCTGGCCTTGGACTTAGAAACCGCTTTAGCGATCGCCATTGTTCCTGGTGCGAATTTATCGAATTCGAAAACTCCCATAGGACCGTTCCAAACGATTGTTGCTGCATTCTTAATTACTTTTTCGTAATTTGCGATCGTTTTAGGGCCGATATCCATTCCCATCCAGCCGTCCAAAATTCCCATTTTGTCTACTGTTTTGGTTTTGGCATCTGCAGAGAATTTATCGCCGATCACGTGATCCACAGGTAATTGGAAATCCACACCTGCAACTCCTGCTCTTTCGATCAGTTGGAAAGCTTCCACTTCGAAATCTTTTTCTATGAGAGAATTTCCGACTGGGATTGCTCTGGATTTTAGGAAGGTATAAGCCATTCCTCCGCCGATCAAAATATGATCCACTTTTTCGATCAGGTTTTTGATCACACTGATCTTAGAAGAAACCTTGGAACCTCCGATGATTGCAACGAAAGGTTTTGCAGGGCGGGAAAGAAGGGAAGAAAGTTCGGTGATCTCTTTATACATCAACAAACCTGCAAAAGAAGGTAGAAGATGTGCAATTCCTTCCGTAGAAGCATGAGCTCTATGAGCTGCACCGAATGCGTCGTTTACATAAACATCAGCGAGAGCAGCCAGGCTTTTGGAAAAAGCAGCATTATTCTCTTCTTCTTCTTTATGAAAACGTAAATTTTCCAGAACCAGGATCTCTCCGTCTTTTAGTTCTTTGGAAAGTTTTACGGCATTCTCTCCGATTACGTCTTTGGAGAATATTACGGAAGTTTTAACTAAACCTTTAAAAACTTCGTAAACAGGTTCCATAGAATATTGAGGATCCGGTTTACCTTTAGGGCGGCCAAGGTGACTTGCGATCACCACCCTGGCACCTTTTTTTACCAATAATTCAATGGTAGGAAGGGTCTTTTCAATTCTAGTCTTGTCGGAAACTTTACCGTTATCCAGAGGGACATTAAAATCGACCCTCAGGAAAACTCGTTTCCCCTTGACATCCTCGTTTTCGAGTCTGGGTAATTGGGGCAATTGCATCTATTAACCTTTTTTAGCCATATAACGGATCAGGTCTAGAACTCTGTTAGAGTAACCCATCTCATTATCATACCAGGAAACCAATTTAAAGAATCTGGAATTCAATTCGATACAAGCATCCGCGTCAAAGATAGAAGAAAGTGTAGAACTTAGGAAGTCATTAGAAACAACCATCTCGTCGGTATACCCTAGGATCCCTTTCATTGCACCTTCAGAAGCTTCTTTCATTTTTGCAGAAATTTCTTTTAGGCTGGTCTCTTTAGTAGTTCTAACAGTTAAGTCCACAACGGAAACGTCCGGAGTTGGAACTCTGAAAGACATACCAGTCAGTTTTCCGTTTACTTCAGGAATACAAAGACCAACCGCTTTTGCAGCACCAGTAGAAGCTGGGATGATGTTTTGCATTGCTCCTCTTCCACCTCTCCAGTCTTTTTTAGAAGGACCGTCAACAGTAGGTTGAGTTGCAGTAGTTGCGTGGATTGTGGTCATCAGACCTTCTTCAATTCCGAAATTGTCCAGAACCACTTTAGTGATTGGTGCAAGACAGTTAGTAGTACAAGAAGCGTTGGAAACTACATGATCCTTGCTTGGATCGTATTTTTCGTTATTCACTCCCATTACAAAAGTAGGGATGTCCTTGTCTTTTGCAGGAGCGGAGATCACCACTTTTTTAGCTCCGGCTTTGATATGTTTTTCAGCACCGACTCTGTCAGTGAATAGACCGGTAGATTCGATCACATAGTCCACTTTCAGATCTTTCCAAGGGAGTTTTTCAGGATCTCTTTCGGATACACAAAGAACTTTTTTGCCGTCTACGATAAGTGCGTCTTCAGTATGCTCTACGGTGCCGTTAAAACGTCCATGAGTAGAATCGTATTTTAAAAGATATCCTAGGTTGTCCGGAGTTACTAGGTCGTTAATTGCTACAAATTCAATATTTGGGTCTTTGATCCCTGAACGGAATACCAAGCGACCGATTCGGCCAAAACCGTTGATAGCGATTCTTGTCATTTTCTTCCCTTTATTTCCTTAATGTTATTTGATAAAACAGGAGCCGTAAGCTCTTCAAATACATGTTTTTAGAACAAAACCATCCTGAAAATCCGTTTTTTCGTGAATTTTGTAACGGATTCTAAGGCGGAACAGGATTAAAGGGCTTTGCCTATGATCTTTTCGAAAGGTATAGGACCGAAATCTCTGGAATCTACACAGTCGTCTCGGTTATCGCAAAGGAGAAAGTAATTTCGATCTTCTATAGTTAGGTTGGATAGATTGTCCCGG
The DNA here is from genome assembly GCF_004770105.1 of Leptospira andrefontaineae. Taxonomy (NCBI): domain Bacteria; kingdom Pseudomonadati; phylum Spirochaetota; class Leptospiria; order Leptospirales; family Leptospiraceae; genus Leptospira; species Leptospira andrefontaineae. The sequence goes on from NZ_RQEY01000005.1 coordinate 317,368, forward strand.
GTAGAATATGTTCCGGAAAAGGCAGGTCTTGCATCCTTGAATTGTAAGGAGAAGTCGGATTTGCCTTGGGTCTCGGAGATTCCGTTCCTATAAAGAATCTTGTCCTTTATAGATATTTGGTCCCCCGATTTTCCCATAATACGTACAAGCGTTACTTTTCCTTTTTGCGTAGGATGTTCGACTAGGACCACATCACCTAAAAATAAAGAAGAATCACGTACAAATCTTGAGATATAAATTCTTTTTCCTTTAGGGAATGCAGGGGACATTTCTTCCGTTTCCGGAACGAATGGAAATACAAACCAGATACGAGCTACAGACGCGAATAAAAATCCGACTATAATAGAGATGGAAAGAATCTGAACGAATTTCTTTCGATCGAATTTTTTTTCCTTCTCTCCGAACTCTTTTTTTAATGAGAACATTATAGGCTAAGGTAAGAATGTAGTTCCAAAAGGTCAAAATAGATTTTGGCCTTACTATATTTTATATACTTATCTAAGTTTTAAATTTCCAATACTGAATTTCAAACTTGCTTTAGCCAATTCTTCCCGGTTATCCAGATTGGAACGGACTGCAGATTCAAAGGATTCTTTTTCCCAGATCATTTTGCCGATTCCATATGCAAATTTGGAATTTTCTTTAATCGTACTTTTTACTTTTTCTCCGAAAATTTCATCATTTGCTTGGATCAATGTTATCTTTTTACCGGGATAAAATTTGGAAAGATCGGATAAAAATTGGGGTAAGTCTTCCGCTAAATAAACCCTGAAAATTATTTTATTAAAATAATCTGAGCCGGCTATATACGCCAAAGAATCATCTGAAAAAATCCAGATTTCAGAATTTGTAGAATGCAAAGCTAAATTATTCGCTTCCTGTTGTTTGCGCCCCTCTTTTAAGTATTTTAAACCGATTAAACCGCATGTGAAAGAAAAAAGTATACATATCAAAAATAGAATGCGGATAAATTTGAATTTTCTTCTCTTCTTTAGAAAATAATAATATTTAGAGAATAAGATTGCAAAAGGAAATACGGCCGGTCCGAAAAATCTAGGTCCCCAGTTATTAAACCCATCGTTCGGGATAATGAGTAAAACTAAAAATATATAACTTAATGTGGATCCTAAAAGAATCCTATTTTTGGGAGATAATTTTTTCCAACCTGCAATTAAGATGGGAAAAAGTAGGAGAGACGCGGGCATATATCCGAAATATCCCAATTTGAAGGTTCCGAAAAATAATAAGGTCTTTGCCCATTCTAATCTGGTCATATAGGAAACATTTAGACCGGATTCATTGATTAAGAATCTGGGTCCTAGAAAATGTCCGTAGTCTATAAAATTAAATAAAAAGAAAATCCCTACTGATATCGCCGCACCTAAGCTGAAAAATAAGAATTCAGAAATGGATTTTTTGAATGATCCTTTTTTGTTTCCGGCAAAAAGGATCCAGAATGCAAGAGATGCGCAGTAAACTAAACCTTCATGTCTGAACCAAACGGAGATCCCGCAAAAGATCCCGGAGAAGATAAATTTTACCAACGAATTTTTTCCTCTTAAGGCGAACGTAAGAGAGCATAATGTGGAAAACATAAAAAAACTATGCTCGGAATATTCTATACTTAAGATCCAAGCGAATGTTCCTAATCCCGCAATTGCCAAGGAAAGCTTGGAGAATTTCCATTTTTCATAAAGAAGCAGTAGAGAAAGTAGTAATCCGATCGCACTTAAATAAGGAAGAGCCGAAAATCCAAAAACCCAGAGCCACAAAGAAGAAATTGCGGCAAAAAAAACTGGGAAAGCGCTTAAATGTCTTTGATCTAGTTTCAAAAAAACATTATTCTGAACTGGAAAGTATTTGTAGTCCGGATCAAATTTCTTTCCCGGATAAAATAATTCTTCAGATTGGAACTTATTCTGAAGTAAAGAATAGGATTGAACTAATTTATTATGTGAGTCCCAATTAAATGAATATTTTGGCTTTAGATAATTTACGCTAGAAAAAACGACTCCGATCAGTAAAATAGCAAAGAGCCAGATTCCATTCTTTCTTAAAAGATTCATATATTGCGAGAATGTTTCTATGGAAATTCTTATTGTAAAGAAAAGTTTGAAAATTTTACACTTGTTCTCTTTCGGAAAAGCCTTAAAATTGAACAGCGATTGAGGGAAAGTATATGCAAGAAGTACATCTGGCCGGGAATATATTAGAATATATGGGAAAACGTCCTATCTTCAAAGATGGAGTGTTCTTAGCTCCAGGCTCTTTGGTAGTAGGGGATGTAGTGATCGGAAAAGATTCCTCTATCTGGTTCCAAACATTGATCCGTGGAGATGTAAATTATATTCGGATTGGAGACAATGTGAATATACAGGATATGACAGTGGTCCATGTTTCCAGAAATACTCATCCAGTGGAAATTGGAGATAATGTTTCCGTGGGTCATAGAGCCGTTCTTCACGGATGCAAACTTAAAAATAATTCATTCGTAGGAATGGGCGCTATCATCATGGATGGAGTGGAGCTAGGAGAATATTCCTTCGTAGCTGCGGGCGCAATGATAACCCCTGGTAAGATCATTCCACCGGGAGTGATGGTGATGGGATCTCCCGCAAAGATCGTGAGAGATATTACGGAAGATGAAAGGAATCTGATAGAAAGGACCGCTGCAAATTACGTCACCTATAAGAACAATTATCTTCAGGATTTTTCCTATAGGATCAGCATAGTTTAATTTTCCAAAATTTTCCTATACGTTTAGGGAATCTGCAGAATACTTTACTATGTGGGCGAAACAAAAATTCCGGGAGTGTATCTAAGAGGGACAGGGGTCATAGGCTGGCCTCTGGCTTCTTTGTTATTATTATTAAAGAATAAATTTGGCGGATTCCAAGTATTTGTAGAACCGTACAAATTGCAAAAATCAGAAATACCCCAGATACTTTCCCTACTCGAAAAAGGCGGGATCATTGTAGATGATGGTTCTAATGGGGTCCGGAATTTTTTTCCTGAATGGATCTCTAAAGAGGATGCATTATCCCAATCTCAGGTAGTATGCGATTCTTCTCCTCCTGGAGTTGCAGACAAAAGAAAATCTGAATATTCGGAACCAATCTACGATCAGATCAAAATTTTTATCGCTCAGGGAAGTGAACATTCTTTCGGACCTCAATTTTTGTATCCTGAAAGTGCTCCACTCTTGGAAAAAAATCCCCCTAAGTTCATACATGTTTCTACATGTAATACTCATACGTTAGCCGGAATTCTTAGACCCTTCTATTCGGAAAAACCTCAAGAGCTTTCAAATATATTAGAAGAGGCTGATTTTTTTGTGATCCGACGAGATGCGGATATGGCAAAAAACGATCCTCACGTTACAGGACCTTTACTTGTTCTTCCTGAATCGGAAACTGGTACTCACCATGGAAGATTATTGAACGAAGTATATGCAGATCTTGGTTTTAAGATCAAATTGGGGTCTTCTTCCGTAACGATCAATTCGCCTTATATGCATTTGATCCGTTTTCATCTTCGCCTAAAGAGAGAAATTACTAAAGAATGGTTGGTTTCTAAGATCGATAATGACCCATTCTTAAGCATCACAGAGCTTGTTTCTACCAACTCTATCTTCTCCTCCGGAAGAGACAGAGGATTGTATGGCAGAATTTTCTCTCATGCCGTATTTCCACTGTCCGCATTGGAAGTGAATGGAAAAGAAGTGCGAGGATATGCTGCTACTCCAGGAGATTCGAATGTGCATATTTCAAGTATATATGCGGTTTATAAAGGATTAGGGCTTTCCTTCGGACCGGAAACGGAAGCCTTTCTAGCTGGAATTGTCTTGAAAGAAGTTTAGATCTTCTTAGAAATATCCAGACAGTTTTGATCTTTTTTCATTGATCGCATTTGATATATTGAAAAAGATGTTTAATATATTGACAAGTTCACAAAAATCCAGCTGCAGAGGTAGGAATTCCTAATGAAAGCAAATAATATCTTAGAGACGATCGGTAATACTCCACACGTAAAAATCAACCGACTCTTTGGATCCAAATACAACGTATATTCTAAATTAGAGCGTAGCAATCCAGGCGGTTCTATCAAGGATCGTATCGCGCTTTCTATGATCGAGGACGCTGAAAAAAGCGGAAAACTCACTAAGGATACAGTAATCATCGAGCCAACTTCCGGAAACACCGGTATCGGTTTAGCTCTTGTTGCGGCAGTAAAAGGATACCGTTTGATCCTGGTTATGCCTGAGTCAATGAGTGTGGAAAGAAGAAGAATTATGGCTGCTTACGGCGCAGAATTCGACCTAACTCCTCGCGAAAAAGGAATGCCTGGAGCAATCGAAAGAGCAAAACAACTTGTTTCTGAAAATCCTAAAGCTTGGATGCCTCAACAGTTCGAGAATGAAGCAAACATTAAAGTGCATATTGAAACTACTGCAGCAGAGATCCTGAAAGACTTCCCTAACGGAGTGGATGCTCTGATCACTGGAGTAGGAACAGGTGGACATATCACTGGAGTTGCTAAAGTTTTAAAGGAGAAGTTCCCTAAAACTAAAGTATTCGCAGTTGAGCCGGAAGCTTCTCCTGTAATTTCCGGAGGAAAACCTGGACCACACCCAATCCAAGGAATTGGAGCCGGATTCATTCCTAAAAACTTACACACTGATCTACTAGACGGAGTGATCCAAGTTTCTAAAGACGAGGCTTTCCAATATGCGCTTCGTGCAGCAAAAGAAGAAGGAATTTTCTTAGGAGTATCTTCCGGTGCAGCTCTTGCAGCTGTTGCTAAAAAACTTCCTGAACTTCCAGAAGGAGCTACAGTTCTTACCTTCAACTACGACACCGGAGAAAGATATCTTTCTATTGAAGGACTTTTCCCAGTTCCTTCTAACGGCTAAGATTTAATCTAAGTCTAAGTTTTAAGAATCCCGGCCTAAACCACCGGGATTTTTTTATTTTCACGCAGAGACGCAAAGCCACAGAGACTTGATGATTGTTTTTGCCTAAATTATATTTCGAAATTTGTAAAAGTTTCTAATAGTTTAAGTATAAGAATCTTCTTACCTTCGCGGCTTTGCGTGAAAATGATAAGTTTTAAGGTCTCGCTAAGACGCTAAGAGAAGAAGAGCATTTGAGTTTTATCAATATGAAGGATTGTGAAATTAAAAAACTCGTAAAACCCTCCACAGGTCTGCGTCTCTATCTCTATTGTTTGGGATAAAAGTATCTAAATAAAATACTTGCTTTTCGAATTTAATCGAACATCTGTGCGAAAAAGTGATAAAATAAAAAGTTCGGTATCAAAGGAAAAAATAAACAGATGTTCAACCGTTTGAAAATATTAAAAGAAATTAATGAATTAGATGCGGAGAAGGATGCACAGAAGATCGTATTTCTTTCTGGAAGTTATGATTTTCCTCAGGATGTGGAGATCTCACTTGCAATTTCATTTTTCAGGACATTCGCAATTCCTTCTATTTCTAAAATATTAAATACAACCAAACGATTTGAATCTGCAGGACAGAAAAGATACGACGATACCGCTTTGATCCTCGCAGAATTTATAGAAAATGGACTGGATAGCGAAAGAGGAAGAGAGGCCATGAGAAGGTTGAACCAGATCCATAAAGAATACGATATCAAGAATGAGGACTTTCTTTATACACTCACAACTTTTATATTCGAGCCGGATCGTTGGAACCAAAAGTTCGGTTGGAGAAAAAGTACTGAAAAAGAAAGGTTAGCCAATTTCTATCTTTGGAAACGGATCGGAAAAATGATGAATATCAAAAATATTCCGGAAACCTACGAGGAAATGTTGGAGTTCAATCAGAAATTCGAAAAAGAAAAATTCCATCGTACTACTGACTCGGAACAAGTTGCACTTGCAACTATGAAGATCGCTTCTGCTAGAATTCCTAAAATCCCCGGTTTGGAATATTTAGTATATAACGCAGTATATTCTCTTATGGATAAACCTCTTAGAGAGGCTATGGGATTTCCTAAAGCAAATCCGATCGTTGCAGCCTTGACTTATTCTCTTTTTAAATTCAGAGCATTCTTCTTACGATATTTTTGGCCTCCTAGAAAAACACCTTATTACGTGACCAAAAGAAATAACCCTACGTATCCGAACGGATATTTGATTGAAGAGTTAGGACCACATTAGAAAAATACGGAAGGGCCGGATTTCCGGTCCGTTCCGAAATGTCCGTTCTAGTACTTGTAGAATCTCCTACCAAAGTTAAAACCATCTCTTCCTATTTGGGCAAAGAGTATAAGGTGCTCGCCACCTTCGGACATATTTTGGATCTTCCTCCGGATCGTATTGGGATCAAAATAGAAAAAGATTTCGAACCTGAGTATGTTCCTCTCAAAGGTAAGAAAAAAATCCTATCTTCTATCTTAAAGGAAGCAAAGTCTCATTCATCCATACTGATCGCAACCGATCCGGATAGAGAAGGCGAGTTTATAGGATATATCTTGGCCCAAAAATTAGGGAAGAAGGTAAAGATCTCCCGAATTCGTTTCCAAGAAATCCAGAAAGACAAAATTTTACAGGCAATTTCAGAACCTGATGAGATCGATCTGGACCTGGTAGATTCCCAAAAAGCAAGAAGGATCTTAGATAGACTGATCGGATATAAGGTGAGTCCATTTTTATGGAGAGCAGTAAGCGGAGAAGGTCTGTCCGCAGGAAGGGTACAATCAGTCGCTTTAAAATGGATCTGCGATAGAGAAGAAGAAATCCGTAGTTTTATTCCGGTCACCACCTGGCTTGTTTCTGCAACTGTGTTTTACGGATCGGAAGAAAATGAAAGGATCGTCTTTTGCCCTAAAAGAGACGCGTTCGCCACCCAAAAAGAAGCATCTGGGTTCCTGGATTCTATATTAAAAAAAACGAAAGTATTACAAATCACTGAAATAAAAGAGAAGGTAGGAGAAACATTACCTCCACCTCCTTTTACTACTGCTACTTTACAACAGGAAGCATTTAGGGTCTTAAAATTTTCCGCATCCAAAACAATGAAACTCGCTCAGGAATTGTACGAGGGAACAGATCTAGGAAAAGGAAAATCCCAAGGACTCATCACTTATATGAGAACTGATTCTGTTCGGATAAGTGAAGATGCAAGAGATTCTATTCGCAGAAAGATAGCCTCTAAATTCGGAAAAGAATTCGTTTCAGATAAAGCCCAAACGTATAGACTTAAAAAAACGAAAGGGAAGTCACAGGATGCACATGAAGCAATTCGTCCTGTGGATGTATTTTTAGAACCTGACTTTGTATTAGAAGTCGCAGATCGTAATTTAAGTAAGGACTCCAAAAAATTATACGAATTGATCTGGAAGCGTGCCATTGCTTCTCAGATGAAACCTGAAATTTGGAAAAGATTGGAGTTTGTGGCAAACGGAGGAGGAGAAATTTGGGAAGGAGAAAAACTTTTCACTCTAGATCCAGGTTATAAAAAGATCTATAATATAGGCGCTGACATTCTTCCTAATTGGAAAAAAGGAGAAACTCTGGCTCCCGATCCGTGGGAGATCCAAGAAAAAACTACAGAACCTCCTTCCAGATACACGGAAGCAAGTCTTGTCTCCAAACTCGAAAAAGAGGGGATCGGCAGGCCTTCTACATTTGCTTCTATCCTCGAAACATTATACAAAAGAAAATACGTATACTCCGAAAAAGGGAAGTTATATTCGGAGACTCTCGGAGAAAGAGTGAATGCATTCTTGCAGGCTGCATTTGCTGATCTATTCAGGGAAAAATTTACTTCTGAAATGGAACAAAAATTAGATTCCATTGCTTCCGGAGAAGAAAGCAGATCTAAGGTTCTTTCCGAATTTTACTCAGTCTTAGATTCTCAATTAAAGAAAACGAATATAATCGCAATAAATAAACAGTTAAAAGAAAAACCAAAAACTCCCAAATACGGAATTTGTCCCGTTTGTAAAGAAGGGGAGAGAGTTCGAAAAAAATCTTCCAAAAAGAAGGAATATTATATCTGTTCTCGTTTTCCTCAATGCGACTACGCGGAATATCTTTAAGTTTCACACAGAGGCCACGGAGTTCACAGAGAATAAATACTTTCTCAAAACTCTCTGTGTTCTTTGTGTGCTCCGTGCGAAAGCTTGATTACTTTCTTTCAGTCACTGCGACCCAGGTGCCGTTGCGATTTTCTGCTTCTACCTTACGATCGTATAGATCCGAAAGCCTTGCAGAAGAGAACGCTTCTTTGATCTCACCGGAGAATAAAATTTTGCCGGACTTCAGAAGTGCCGCGTGTTCGTAAAATGGAGGGATCTCATCGATCCTATGAGTGATATAGATAGAAGTGAAATTCCGATTCCTCTTATATTCATCCAAGAAGTCTATGAATTCCTCTCTAGCAGTCAGATCCAATCCGGAGCAAGGCTCATCTAAGATCACAAATTCGGGAGAAGTGCACATCGCTCGAAGAAAGAGTACCTTCTTCTTTTCTCCCGAAGATAGAGTTCGGAATAATTGGTTTCTTTTAGCCCCGAAACCGTTTTCTTCTAAAATTCGTTCTGCTTCCTTTTCTTCCCAGGCGTTTGATTCTCTATAAAAACCTATGGTATGAAAAAAACCTGTAAGAAGAACATCATAAACAGTAAGACTTTTTTGAAGAGCGCTTTCTTGTTGGGAAGAATCCAGGATCCCAATTTTATTTCTCAAGATCTGTAGAGGAGTTTCTCCGAATGTTTCTCCAAAAAGATTGATCCTACCTGCAGTAGGCCAAACTGAACCATAAATCAAATTTACAAGTGTAGTTTTTCCGGCACCGTTGCGGCCTAACAGCACCCAATGTTCCCCGGAATTGATCTGGAAATCGATCCCATCCAGAATAGGAGTCCCGGATCTATAAAACTTAATTCCGTGTAAATTGAGTAGATTATTGGATTCAGTTTTCTTCATTCGCGATCTCGTAGGCCTTAGCTAATTTTTCGCAGGTCTCTTCGAACTTTGCCTTATCATCTAACTGGAACTTTTTTAGTATATTCGAGTCAGCAGCATAATAGCTGGTCTTCTTATCCAGATAATCGCACATCATATTTGCCACGTATACGGAATCAACTAAATCCGTATAAATCGTGTTAGTCGCCATGAAGGCTCTATGATGAAATTCGATCATATGAACAAGGTCCGGAGGGAAATCCCATTTTCTGGCGAGCATCGCTCCCAAAGTCGGATGAGAAATACCTGTGGAAATTTCTTCTAAGATGGTGGAATTGGAAAGATCCCTATGCTTCTGATAAGATGCCAAACGTTTGAACAATGTAGGATCCAATGAAAGCAAAATGAATTTTCCTAAATCATGAAGTAAGGCTCCTACTGCAGCGATATCGGAAAGTTTTCCGAGTCCCGCTCTTTGAGAAACCTGCCTCGCGAAAAAACTCGCAAGGTTGGAATGATTCCATACTTCCTGAAGTTTGGAATATCTTCCTTCCATGATCTTTCGTACGCCTGATACATACAAAAGATTTCGGACGTTCTTCAGTCCCACAACCTTAACAGCTTGGACGATCGTATTTACTTTATTCCTACTCGCGAAACCGGCTGAGTTTGAAAGTTTTAGAAGGTCCGCACTGATCGCCGGGTTTCTTTCTATCTCGTTAGCAATTACACCTAAATCTGAGTCAGGATTATTACAAAGGTTTATGATCCTTGTAAGAGTATGAGGAAGTGGGGGAAGTCCATCTACTTCTGCCAAAATCTTGTCTTTGAGTTTAGTAGCTACATCCAATGGAACGATTTGTTTAGGGATCACTAAGGTCGCTCTTGTGATCTTTCCATCCGTTTCTATCTTAAATTTATCAGAACCTATGCCTGAGTTTTTTAATAATAATTGTATAAGTACAAGTCCAAGACCTGCGCTCTCTTGGCTATCCGCCATCGAAAGAAACGCATCCGACAGATCGTTAAACTTGTTTGCAGATTCTAATCTTGCCTTGATCCTTTCCGATTCTTGGGGAAGAAGTGCTGCATCATTCTCAATCAAAAAGATCAGATTCTGGTTCATGATCTTAGCTCGAAGACGGACGGATAAATTGGAACCTTTGAGTACCTTTTCCTGTTCATCCCATTTATGGATGATATCTTCCAGAAAACGTTTCATCCCTTTATTATAATGAGATGCCTCGTTGATATTCAGCCCTTCTGTAAGAAAGAAAAGTCTCTTGGCGTTCGCCTTATTCGCGTTCATCAAAAGTTCTTTCAGAATGGTAGAAACCACTTCCGTAAGAAATAACCTGTCCAAGTTTCCTAAAACCTGAAGCAGCAGAAGGTAGATCTGCTGGTGGTCCTCGTCCGAAATAAATCTATATTCCAGCTCGATATCTTTTCCAGATACTAGAGTTTCCGTGAGTTCTGTCGGATTTAGCATTCCCTCAAATTTGGGCCTAAACTCCCTTGTCGCAAGAAAAAAAATGCGCTCCATTCTTCGGATTGGGCACCCGTTTGTCCGGGGAAAACCTAAAATATTATATGGGGGCCGGAAATGGAGAAGGAGCCAAAAAAATCAGAACAAGGATCCGAAAAAATCGGAGAGGATTTACAGGAAGAACTCAGATTTTTTCTGGAAAATCGATTGGATGGGCTTTTGGACGAAGCGGAGAAGTTCAGGCAAACCAAACAATCCTATAGAAAAACCCGATCCAAGTTTTTGAGGCATGAGTCCAATCCTGAAAAAAACCAGGGATTTTTGCCTTTTCTCTATTCCGTTTCCAGACAAAGGGAGGGGAACAGGGAAGAGCCGGAGTCTAAAGTATCAGGGGATCAGCTTTAGAATGAGAGCCACCCCAGATTATTTTCTCATTAGCTAAGAGCCTATTCAGGCTCTTGAAGCCCGCGACCTGATACAAATTTGATGACATAAGTTTTGAGGCGGACTATAAATAAAGATGGACATTTGGGCGGAAAGAATCATGGTAGAGGCGAATGGATAGCAACTTCTTCTTCGAAGAGGCTCCTGAGGACTCGGAGAGTCGAGATATCTTAGATATCATGGACTCCTACCGCTACATGAACTCCTCTTACTTTTTCGATTTTATATCGGATGGTAGATGGGATCATGGAAAAGGTTGGGTGGAGAAAAACATCGACCGAGGACAATGGACCACAAGATTCGTTCCGGGCAGTATAGATCGTTACCGTCGACCCGGGTCCGGTCAAAGTCCCTGAGCATAAAAAAAGGACCCTTTTGGGGTCCTTTTTTATTATACAGGCTAAAACCTCGACCTTAAGTCTTAGTTCACCAATTTTAATCCGTTGATGTCTATAATCTTACGATAGACTAGTTTGTTCTTCTCTTTTTGAGGATTGAAGATCAGAACTACAACCTTATTAAAAGTAAAATATCCAGGGCGATACTCAGTGTAATGGTGAGAGAAGATCGTGGATTTATACTTAGCGTTGTATACGGTATAAGTATGTTTGCTTAAAGTATCGTGTTTTTGTTTCTGAAGATCTTCTGCAGTTTGAGGCACGAAGTTACTGATCAGGACTTTGTCTTTTGCAGGACCTTCTTCTCCATAAAGAACGATAGGAAGTGCATCCTTCGGATTATTAGTAAGATAATGAACTAAAGTGTCCAGATTCGGGTTCGGGAATTTTACTTTTTCTCCTCTCGCGATCTTTTCGTCGTAGCTCTTCTTTACTTCTCCGTATTTCTTCTCACCCCAAACATTTTTACTGTCTAGTTTTACTGGAACCAGGTTCTGGAAGTTTACTACCTTAGTTTGTTCTTCCACATCGTACTGTCTCCATTTAGGGAATGGGACCAACTCTCTGCGGTCATCTACTCTAGAAAGAGGAGTTTCGTTTACTGCTAAAATATAAATGGAGAAGTTCGCTGCGTCGAAGTCTCTATTCTCGAGTTCAACCATTACGTCCATGAACTCGCCTTTTCCGTTATCCGCGTGTCTACGGAAGAAGGACACTTCTTTGACTAAGAGTCTATCGTCGTAATACGCGAGTGGATAGTATTCCACTCCTTCGGAACCTTTACTTTCCTTCTCTGCATTGTTTTGGCCGGAAACGCCATTTCCAAAAAGGACGAATAATAGGATAAAAGAAAATTTTGCGACGGATTTCATGCGATTAATTGTCCCAGTACGGTTCTTCATATTGAATATCGACTTCTAAGCCCCGAAACTTAGCCGTTCCTTCTCCTTTTTCCTCAAAAAAATGAGAAGAATTCCACTTCGGGGGGAAAACGGATCGATTCTATCTGAGCTAGGAAATTTAGTCCAGCGGATTAAAGTTTAGGAAAAGCCTAAAGGAATTAGGCTTTTTTGATATGGTTCTTGTCGTCTACGAGAACGACTTGGGGTTTATAACCTTTTGGCAGGTCTTTTTCTTCTAGGGAGCCGTAGGAGATGATAATAACTTTGTCTCCTTTCATTCCGAGACGGGCAGCAGCGCCGTTCAAGCAGATCTCTCCAGAACCTCTTTTGCCTTCAATCAGATATGTCTCGAATCTGGATCCATTGTTTACGTTCACAACAGAAACTTTTTCGTAAGGAAACATTCCAGCGGCATCTACCAAATCCATGTCTACCGTCAGGCTTCCCTCATAATTGAGGTCCGCGTCGGTTACGGTGGCTCTATGGATTTTACCTTTACAAATAGTGATGAGCATTCGTGTTTACTCGCTAAAAAGTACCTTAAATATTTTGCCCGAGATATTCAAAAGCGTTTTTCTCTTAAAGAAATGGATTTTAGTGTTAATAGTTTCTTTGCTAAACTTAATTTCCGAGAAAAGGGGAGTGATCACGTAATTCTCATATAAATTCGGGTACACTCTATTTTCGTCGTAAACACTTCCTTTGAAATTTTCCAGGACTTTGCGAAGGATTCTTTTTTCCTGACGATTCAGGTCTATTTCATCCTCATGCTCTGTACCAACCCAGGTTAATAAATAACCCGAGATCCCGGTCTCGGTCAATTTTGGGGTCACATCTATTAGACGATTTTCTTTCAGGTGTAGAAGTGCCTGATTTAATTCCATCGGATACGGAGAATCTTCCAGATGGATATATTTTTGCTCCGTAATTACTTTGGCGTATTTTTGGAAGAATACTCCATCAGAAAGATAAACTAGTTTTGCAAGTTCCTGACGGTTTCTTCCTCGCGGAGATCTTTGGAGTATAAAGGAGATGACTTCGAGCAGCTTTTCCATAAATAATACGAGTGTGCAGGCTTTTTCCCTGAAAAATCCCCTTCCATACGAAGATTACGTCCGCTTCCAGGAGAAGTCCCGGGAGAATCGAAGGGAATCGATCCTATTCTTGGAACACCCTCTTACGATAACCGGGGGGATCAATTATAATATCGACAATCTTCTCCGAAATGAGGACTTCCTTTCCGAACACGGGATCTCTCTCCAATACATAAAAAGAGGAGGGGATTATACCGCTCATGAGCCCGGACAAATCGTTACCTATATACATTTGGACTTAAAAAAAAGAGAAATTTCGATCTCGGAATTTTTGGACGGGGTCCTGGAATCTGCAATTTATTCCACAAAGAAAGTTTGGGATTTGGACCTAGTGAAAAATCCTCATGCTCCCGGGCTCTATCTTTCTAATTCCCCAACTCGCAAAATTCTTTCCATGGGAGTTTTGTTCAAGTCCTGGTTCACGAGTTATGGGATCGCTCTCAACGTTTCCAATGATTTTTCCGCGTTTCAGTGTATCCATCCTTGCGGGCAGGACTGGAAATCTATGATTTCGGTCTCTCAATTGGGTCTGCCAAGCGGAGAAGATAAGAAGAAGGAATGGATCCAGACTTTTCAGTCCAAATTTCTGGAAAATTTAAAGCCGATTCGGGACAAGATCAGCACCTAAAATAGATTTTTATTCTTTAGAAAAAAGCCGAAATCGGCCGATTTTTAAAAGAAGAGAGGTTCTCAGGTGCAAATTTTCAAACATATATTATTTTTCATTTTAGCACTTTTGGTTTGCGAAGGGATCGCTGCCGGAGCCTCTGCATGGTCCTTTCTGGAATCTTCTCTTGCATCTTTCGAGCAGATCAAAAATCTTTCGGACCAAAGAGCCAGAGATACAATTGGTGCTATCTCTAAGTCTAGTGAAGGAAAATTAAGTAAAGACAGATTAGAAGATCTGAATTTTGCATTCACTAGACTTGTGAAAGTGACTTCGGGTGACAAAGAAGGATTTATCATTTCAGAGATCAGCCTGACTGATGATTCAGGAGTAGTTCTTGCATCATCTAACGAAGATTATGTGTCCGGCCCAAGGGCAAAAAGAAAACCAGAGCCTAAGTTTTTATCTACTAATTATACTGCTGCACATCATTTGAGAAAATGGCAGATAGGAACTCCAATCCTTTTGGGAGATAAGAATACTTTCCAGAATGATAAATTGATGCAGATCGTTTCTCCTTATTTCCCAGAAATTTCCGAACCAAGCGTTCTTCTTTCTATGGCAGTGTATCATCCTGAAAAATTGGAAAGAGTGGCTTCTCTCCATATGAAATATGAAAGAGGGAATTTTGCACATTTTGTGAAGATCCAGACTGAACTTTTCTGGTGGACCTTACAGAATAACGCGATCATCGCTCTTATCTGTGCTCTTATATTAGGATTTGCTCATTTACTCATTAAGAGCGTTCGTACTTCTTTTACTCAGGATGGAAGGTATATCGCCGAACATCTATCTGCACCTCCTTTATGGGAGAAGGTTGATTTTGCGCAAACTCAAGGGCCTATCCGTTGGAGAGAGAATACTCCTTCTCCTTCTTACCAAAGCCAAAACGCGGCACCTGTTTCTCAGAGCCATGTTCCGGCGACTCCGGTAGTATCGGCTCCTTCTACAGCGCAAGCGGTCAATCGAGAGAAAGCGGAAATTATAGACGCTATTTATCTAGGATAAACTTTTTTGGAAATTCATACTACAAAGCTGGGACATATATTGAAGGTAACTCCGAAAGGGGTTCTTGATTCGTATTCTGCATTTGACCTGGTGCGCTTTATCAAAACTCGCTGGGAAGAAGGGGAGAGGCTTGTACTAGTCAATTCTCGTTTGGTGGAATATATAGAAGAAGATGGTATCTCCGCATTAGTAGAATTGAAAAACTTCTTCGAAAAATTCGGCGGTAATATTGCGTTTAGCGATTGGAATGAAGAAGGTTTACTTGTTTTAGGATTATTCGGTTTGAATAAGAGTCCGAACTTCTTCGCACATGAAAAGGAAGCGGAAGTATGGCTTTCTTCTTTGAAGATCGAAGATAGAAGGACTTTATCGGAGAAGTCTGAAAGTGTTTCTTCTCTCAGACAAACTAAACCTATTCAGTTTTATTCTAGTCCTTCTTCTTCTTTAACTAAGTCGGACGTATATGTTCCTGAGATCAGTACTGTTCCTATCCCTGGACAAGAACCGGCTGAGAAAACTAAGATCGGAAAGGATCTGGATCATTCCTTAGAGCAGGCAAGAAATATCCAAGAAAGAGTCTTATACTGTGAGTCTTGTAGAGCAAGACTTAGGATCAAAACTCTAGGTCGCCATCAATGTCCTAATTGCGGAATTCAGTTTGACGTGAGTCGCACCGGTGGAGTTCGATACTTAGAGAAACTATTAGGTTAGTTTCAGTCCGTCGGAAACACCGACCACGTAGGATCTCTTGTCCCAAGCAGCCAGAAGAAGTTTCGCTCTTTCTTTTTACACCCTCGTTTCCAGAATTTTAGGAGTGTTCCGAGACCATTTTATGGCCGTGTCTTTCGGGACAGGCACAGTGGCTTCCGCATTTTCAGTAGCTTATAGATTACCGAATATGTTCCGCAACTTATTGGCAGAGGGAACTCTTTCCCAATCCTTCATGCCATTGTATTCTGATGCGGAGAAGGATGGAGTAGTCGCAGCTCGAAAAATGAGCGGTGCTGTATTAAGTTTTCTTTTTATAATTCTTTTAAGTTTTGTAGTAATCGTATTTACATTTTCACCTTTCGCTTTGCCTTTCCTTGTAGGAGGAACTCCAGAGTATTCCGGGCTTGTGGTAGAGCTTACCTATATTCTGTTTTTCTTAATCGTCACTGCGAGTTTGTCTTCGATCTATATGGCGATCTCCAATGTCAAAAATAGATTTTTTGTTCCTTCTCTTTCTCCTATTATTCTAAACCTAAGTTATCTTACAGTATTTCTGGGAATTTTCCCTTTTGTAGATTGGGAACTTTTGACAAAGGTAAGAGTTCTTTGTTTTGGGATTGTTGGAGGCGGGATCATACAATTAGGCGTTCAGGCCTGGTATGTTTCTAAAAATGGAGAAGGTCCGATATTTTCCTGGAATTATAAACATCCGGCTATTTCAAAAATATTTAAACTAATGTTACCGGCTGCAGTAGGCGGCGGTTTTTACCAACTCGGACTTTTAGTGGATATATTTTTAGCAAACTATGTGCAGAATATGAATCCAGGTTTGGGTGCGGTTGTTAGTTTGGATTACGCGCAAAGGTTGGTACAACTTCCTACCGGAATTATCGGAGTGGCACTTGCTACCACAACTTTGCCTGCGTTACTTTCTTCTTTGAAGCAGGATAAACATTCTGAAGTTCCTAAGGAAATGTTGGGCGTTTTGGGATTTGCAGGATTTTTGACAGCACCTGCCGCTCTCGGGATTGGAATCTTGGCTGGACCGATCTTGGATTCCATCTATTATGGAGGAAGATGGGATCATCTTGCTACGGAAACTACGATCTTACCTTTGGTATTTTATTCTTTAGCAGTCCCATTCTACAGCATGAATAAGGTCCTGATCTCAACCTATTATGCATTCCAGGATACCAAAACTCCTTTGAGGGTCCAAGCATTCACTTTTATCCTGAATCTGACCTTAAATTTTTCTTTGATACTTTTCTTAAAACATTCAGCAATCGCATTGTCTTCCGCGATATCAACTGTAGTTACCTGGACCTTACTTTCTAGTTATTTAAAAAAACATAAGGTAGCTTTTCCATGGGAAGGATTTCTTTCTAAAATTGCAAAATTGATCCTGCCACTTTTGGCCATGGCCGCATTTTTATTTTTTTATAGAGAAATGATCCATCCTTGGGCCTTAGGTTTTCTTTCCGAAAAAGGCCTAAGTTATGCGAATTCTTCCAGGGTCTCTCTTTGCACTGCAGTCCTCCCAGGTATGGCAATTTTTTTCCTGATCAGTCTGCTTTTGGGCATTGAAGAGATAAGGTTAATAGCTGGAAAAATATTTCGTAAGAAGTAATTTTGCCCGATTGATCCGCGGTGAAAATTCAGGTCAGGGTAAAGCCGAATTCTAAAAAACCATCCGTAACTAAAGGGGAAGATGGTGTTTGGATTGTTGCAGTAAAAGAGCCTGCCACTGAAGGAAAGGCGAATGATGCAGTTGTTCGAGCGGTTGCGGAAGAATTAGGACTGGCTCCTTCTAAGGTAAAAATTCTCAGAGGAGAAAAGAGTAAGTTAAAACTTCTAGAAGTTTATGATTAGAAATTTTCTGAAATTTTTTTATGCCAAAATCGGGAGTGTTATTTTATTTTTTCCAGTCCTTCTGGTTTGTTTCTCTTTTGAAATCCAGGCTTCGGATTATTTTGATACTCTTACTTCAGAAAAAAAACCTATATTAGGAAGTGATAAAGAAGATAAATATACTTTCAGACTTCCGCCATTCGCGAGTATTGAGAATTGGGGGCCTCATTATTCTTTGAATCTACTGATTCTTTATACCTATACAGATTATCCTAAGTTTAAGCAGACAAGTTTTTTCCCACTAATCGATCATGTATCCGCCAAAGAGAATGAATCATTTAAATCTTACTTCTTTCCATTCTATTATGCTAAAAGGATCCAAGGTCCGCAAAGAGACTCAGGCTTAAATTTTTCATTATTCCATTATAATTCTTACGAAAGTTCCGGAGATAAATTTTCTGACAGTTGGTTATCATTTCCTTCTATTGTACCACTATTTGGTAGAACTCGGAAAATCTACAACGGGAAGGAAGAAACCTTTCATTTTGCTATTCCATTCTTGTTTTTTAGGAATAGGGGTACGGGAGATGACTGGAATCATTTTTTGATCTTTCATTGGGGAGAAGATAAAGAATCTTCTTACGGTTCCATTTTACCTTTATTGTATTGGGGGAAGGGAGCAAATAGATCACATTTTTCCTTTTTTCCGTTATTTTATTTTGATTCTGAAAAAGCTAACACTAAGGAAGAGGAATCTCATCTGACCTTTCTTCCTTTTTTCTCTTACAACTCTAAGAAAGCAGGAAAGGAAGGAAATTTCCTAACTCCATTGTTCGGCCGGTTTTGGTGGGATGATCAGGATCGAGGGCCGGAAGGAACTCTAACAAAAACCGACTATTATCTTTTTCTTTTCATAAATAGACATTATAAGGGGGGTACTTTAAGAAGTTATAAAGCTATGTTCCCGATATTATTCTCCCGGGAATGGAGCGACTCCAATAACGAAACGCAAACGAACGTTTTATTAATCGGAGGTTGGGGCTCCGACTCAAAAGGAGATTATAGTTATTCCTATCTTTTTCCTTTTATGTTTCATACGAAGGAAGGATCATTCGGATTGTTCCCTGCCTATTTCAATATTGGGCAACTTAAATTTGGATTGTTACCAATTCCTTTCTATTATTCCAAAGGAAGCTCGACAGACTTTTATATTCTAAATACATATTATACTTCTAATGCCTGGCGAAGTAAGTTCGTATTCTTTCCGTTGTTCTATCGATCTAAAAATGAATCCGGAAGTAGGACAATCTTTCCTTTCTTCTACCGAAATACGGATGGGAATTCATCTCAAAATTATTTCATCAATACCTATCTTTCTTGGGATAAAAAGGGAGAATTTAATCAAGGGATTTTCTTTCCTCTTTGGTTTTATAAATCGCAAGAGTATTTTCATTTTCTTCCATTCTTTGCAAAAGGAAATCAACCTGGTAATGAATACACTTGGTTGATTCCTCTGTTTACATACTGGGACAAGGACCGTACTTGGATTGGTCCATATTATTCCAGAAAAAATGAATCCGGTGATAAATTCGAAAAATTGGTTATATTTCCTTTCTTTCAATGGAATAATACATCCGAATATAAAGAACTGACCACACCTATTTCTTATCAGAAAGAATATAAGACTAAGTTTGAAAATTATTCATTAGTTGGTTTATACGAAAAATATGATACGGACCAGGAATCCAGACGAAGGGTGTATCCGTTTTATTTTTCGAATAATACTAATGAATACTCTTATTGGAATGTCCTAGGACTTGTAGGTCGAGGTTTTGATAAAGCAGGAGATTCAAGGTATACTTATGCATTTCCGTTCTATTTTTATAAACGAGATAGTTTTCGGCTAGTTTTACCGTTCTATTTCCGTTTTGGAAAAGATTATGATATTTATACACATTTTGGCATATTTCATTATTGGAACAGATCTGAAGAGAAGGATAATACTTGGATCTGGCCTTTATTATGGTTTTCGAATGTAGACAAGGTTCGTAAGGAGGAATTCTCCACTTGGTTTCCGCTCTATTGGAATTGGAATAATTCACGTAGCAAAGGGGATATGTTTCTTCCCCTTTGGTTAAACTATTATGAGGCGGATAAAACTTTAGAGTTGAAATTGGCTTATTCTTCCTCGAAAACATTGGGAAGTTTTTCTGGAACGGCCGGGGTTGGAACCACAGAAAAAGATTATTATCTAGACGCAGATGTTTCTTTATTCTATAGTCTGTTTAGCATTTCCACACGAACTTCCATAAACAAAGAGGAATTACAATTTTGGAAGGAAAATCACCCTGCTGAATTATCCACATCCGACGCACCTGTTCAGAATATTTCCGCTAAGAATTCTGGGGAAGAAAAAGAAGGTTTAGGTCAATACAATAGATTAACCCGAGAGAAAGTCCGATCCTTTTGGGGTGTGAGTGCTTTATTTGGGATTTTCAGTTATGAAAAAGGGGATGATAAACGGCATTTCAGGCTTCTCCCTTTGAGTTGGTTTTCCTGGTCGGAAAAAACAGCGGATAAAGTGTATGCTGCTCCTTTGTTTTTTTCCAGTAAGATCGGAGACGAATCTTATTTCGTTCTATTTCCTATATACGGTAGGCAAGAGCAAAAGGAAAATTTCCAAGAGTCTTATTTGTTATTCGGTTTCTTAAGAGGAAAGCAGGGAGAACTTAGAGATTATTCTATTTTATGGCCAATCACTAGATTATATTTTTCTTCGGATGCTTGGGGCTTTAGGGTCTTTCCTTTGGTTGCTCATGATCAGTCCAAGGATTTTTCCAGAACCATTTCTCCATTCTATTATAGAAAAAGGATCGTAGAAGGAAATTTAACCAGTCGATCTTTTCATAGTTTATTGCTTCCCTTGTATCACTCTGGATCAGAGTCAAATCAGAATGGAGATATCTTTCAGGAAGATTCTTATAGTTTATTTTTACCTCTTTATTTAAGTATAGGCTCGAAACGTTATTCTTCTTCCGGAGAGGCTTCGGAATCTAATTTTTATACTTTATTATCTTATTATTCCAATAAGAAGGAACAAAATGGGGAAGAATCGACAACCATTCTGACTCCATTCTATTATTCTAATAGATCAAGAGATGCTGGAGTGACTCCGGAGCAAACTACTAAGACTGATTTTTTGCTGGTCCCAGGTTTTTATTGGAAAAGAAGTCCTACAGAGAGCAAATTCTTTTTGTTAGGTTATTATAGTGAATCTTCTCCAACTGTTTCGAGCGGGAGCTTTTTGGGATTAGTATCATCTTCTCAAGAAAAGAATGGCCAGGGACAGACATCGAATTCAGTCCGAATTTTTCCATTTTATTCGAATACTGAAACGAATAATCCGAATTTATATAAATTCAGAACAACTTGGGGATTACTTTATTATTCTGATAGATCGGAATATGAGAATGGTACGTGGAATTCCTATAATTTGAATCCTTTCGGGTCCTTCTCTTCTTCTGGAAATAAAACTGGCAATTACAGTAGTTCTCTCTATTTTTTACCGATCCCATTCTTATATACTGAATCAGATAATTCCAATCAGTATATGAAGGAGATAAAAAGAAAGGAGGTCAGCTTCTTAAAATTGGTAAATTATACAAGTTTGGAAGAGGTAAACAATTCACCGGACAATACTTCCGGGATCGGAAAAACTTTCGAAAAAGAATTTTCTGCCTTCATTTTATTCTCTAATAAATTCGAAACATGGGAGAAAAAGACGGGCGAAAAATCATACAGGACAAAATCGTATCTCTTCCCTTTATACTGGTATAATGCAGAAACATATTCAGAGGGCAAAGAGACACATATTAACTTTTTATTAATCTCTGATTTTAAATCCGGAAATTCAGGTTTAGAAAGATTAATTTTTGGTCCTGCATTCTATGCAAATAATTCCGAAAGATATTTGTATGGTCTTGTTCCTCTCGCTTTCTATCGAAAAAGTAATGAGTCCAAATTTTGGTTCGCACTCGGTCTTTATAGTTATATAGATAGAGATTGGGACCGTTTCGGATTTGCAGGAATATTTGATTATAATAACGAAGCTGTTTTAAAGAGAAAAAGCCTGAATTTATTTTTAGGTTTAATCCATACTGAATTACAAGAAGAAAGAACTAGATTCGCAATTTTAGGTGGTTTAGCCTTTGGGATCGAAAAACGTCCTGACTATTTTGATGCGAATTTGTTGTGGTTACGTTATAGATCTTCTCCAGGAGATACTCTAGCGAATTTCCTTCCGGTCTATTATTATCATTCGGATGCTACAGGAACTGCATCTTTAATCCCTCCGGTATTAGGATATTTCTCTTCCGAAAAAGACGGAAGATTCGATATGCTTGGTTTAGGATTATTGTATTATAGGAACCAAAAGATCTCCAAAGAAGAAGATCTGATGCTTGTTGGGCCCGGATTATTCTATTATAGAAAATACCCGAACTCTAATGGCTTGAATGCGATGGGAATTTTGGCTCTCCCTGGGCTTGGAGGTTTGCTCTGGGATTGGGAATATGAAGAGAAAACAAAGTATAGTCGTTATACGATCCTTTCCTTACTTTATGCAAACGTAACAAATAAAGAAGGTAAGACTAAGAATAAAATTTTCGGGATTCCGCTCTGGTGATAAATAAAAAAAGCCGAGGATTTCTCCTCGGCTTTTAACTTTCCGAAAGGAAGAGCGGGCATTACATCATGCCGCCCATTCCTCCCATACCGCCCATTCCACCCATAGGAGGCATTCCGCCACCGTCTTTTTCAGGTTTGTCGGTGATTGTAACTTCTGTAGTTAACAACATTGATCCGATAGAAGCAGCGTTTTGGAGTGCGGAACGAACTACTTTAGCAGGGTCAACGACTCCAGCCTGTAATAGGTCTTCCCAAACCATAGTAAGAGCATTGAAACCTTCGTTTCCTTTTTTACCTTTTGCTTGCTCTACGATTACGGATCCTTCCAGACCAGCGTTAGAAGTGATCATACGGATCGGTTCTTCTAATGCACGGAAGATGATTTTTGCTCCAGTAGCTTCGTCGCCTTCTAATTTAAGACCTGCGACTGCTTCTTGAGCTTTTAGAAGAGTTAATCCACCACCAGGAACGATTCCTTCTTCTACTGCTGCGCGAGTAGCTGAAAGTGCGTCTTCTACACGGTGTTTTTTCTCTTTCATTTCTACTTCAGTAGCTGCACCAACATGGATCACTGCAACACCACCAGCAAGTTTTGCTAGGCGTTCTTGTAGTTTTTCACGATCGTACTCGGAAGTAGTATCTTCGATCTGTTTTTTGATCTGACCTACGCGGCCTTGGATATCTTTAGAAGCACCTTGTCCTTCGATGATGGTCGTGTTTTCTTTATCCACGGTAACTTTTTTAGCGCGTCCCAGTTGTTGAACTGTTGCGTTTTCCAATTTCATTCCGAGGTCTTCGGAAATCACTTGTCCACCGGTAAGGATCGCGATATCTTCCAACATCGCTTTACGACGATCTCCGAATCCAGGAGCTTTAACAGCAACGCAAGAAATAGTTTTACGAAGAGTGTTTACTACGATAGTAGCTAATGCTTCTCCTTCTACTTCTTCTGCGATGATCACTAAAGGTCTTCCTGCTTGAGCAACTTTTTCTAATACAGGAAGAAGGTCTCTCATAGAAGAGATCTTTTTGTCGTAGATTAGAATATAAGGATCGCTTAAAGTAGCGATCATTGCTTCAGGATCGGTCACCATATAAGGAGAAACGTATCCACGGTCGAATTGCATACCTTCTACCACGTCTAAAGTGGTTTCGATAGATTTTGCTTCTTCTACAGTGATAACTCCGTCTTTTCCGACTTTGTCCATAGCATCTGCGATCAGATTTCCTATATCCTTGTCGTTGTTTGCGGAGATGGTTGCAACGTTCGCGATATCTTTTTTATTTTCGATTTTTACGGAACGTTTTTTGATACTTTCTACTGCTGCATTAACAGCTTTATCGATACCGTGTTTAAGTGCCATAGGGTTTGCACCAGCGGTAACGTTTTTCAATCCTTCGTTAACGATGGATTGAGCGAGAATAGTCGCAGTGGTAGTTCCGTCTCCAGCAACGTCATTCGTTTTTGTGGAAACTTCTTTTACCATCTGAGCGCCCATATTCTCGATGGAATCTTCTAGTTCGATTTCTTTTGCTACGGTAACTCCGTCCTTAGTGATAGTAGGAGATCCGAATTTTTTGTCGATTACTACGTTTCTTCCTTTGGGACCAAGAGTAACTTTTACAGCGTTCGCAAGTTTGTTAACGCCTTCTAAAAGTTTACGTCTAGCTGTTTCATCATACTCGATAATTTTTGCCATTTTTATTTCCTCGGCCTATTACTTTTTCACGATGGCAAGAATGTCGCTTTCGCGAATGATTAAGTATTCTTTACCTTCGGATTTAATTTCAGTTCCGGAATATTTGCCGTATAGAACGACGTCGCCGGCTTTAACTTCTAGTGGTATAAGCTTTCCGTCTTCATAACGTCCGCTTCCTACTTCTACAACTTTTCCCTCTTGCGGTTTTTCTTTAGCCGTATCAGGAACGAAGATGCTGCCGATTTTTTCTTCAGCTTCTTGTTTAGGCTCGACCAAAACACGGTCACCTAGCGGTTTAATCGCCATGACTTTCTCCTTTTAGCACTTGAAATAAATGAGTGCTTGAATATAAATTCCAGGAAATCCGAAACTGGGGTAGGCGGTCAAGCACTTTAGGCGATAGAGTGCTAAAATATTCGTTAAAATCCGCTTAAACCCTCGAATTTTTCATTTCCCGTTTTTTGGAAGAATCAGTCTAAGAGCGAATTGAGAGACGCAAAGTTATTTTCACACGCGTCTTTGCGCCTCCGCGTGAGAAAAGAAATAAGGATATAGTATTTGTTTTCTGAGAAGAATTTAATTCGGGTTCGAGAAGGAAATAAGAAGCCTGTTTTAGAAGATGGAGAATATATTCTGTATTGGATCCGAGCGAATCGACGATTGGCTTGGAACCATTCTTTGGATTATTCCATCCATCTTGCCAAAAAATTCGGAAAACCATTAGTCATCTTTGAATCGGTTATGATGGAATTCGAATGGAGTTCTCCTAGATTCCATCAATTCCTTTTAGAAGGAATTTGTGATACTGTAGAAGATGCTTCTCGCACTGGCTTTACCTATTGGCCTTTCGTTGAAACAAAAGAACATTCTCTTTCTGAAATAATTCCTACAGTTTTATCCAAAGCATCCGTAGTGATCACGGATGATTTCCCTTGCTTTTTTCTTCCGGAACATGCTGAGAAAATTTCTGAGATCCTAAATTGTAAACTATTACTCGTGGATTCTAATTCGATCACTCCACTTGCTTCTTATGAAAAATCATTTGGATACGCCAGAGTTTTAAGGCCAAAACTTCATGATAGGTTTGTGGAATCTTATGTTCATCGATCCAATCCAAAGCCGAGTTCAAAAGGAATTCCGAGTTCTGAATTTTTAAAAAAGCCGAAATTTCTATTTTCTGGAAAGAAGGAGGATGTCCCTTCCTATCTCAAAAAAATGAGTTCACAATTTCCGAATATTCTTCCTGTTTCCGGTAAGATTGGAGGAAGAAAAGAAGGCTTAAAACTTCTTAAAAAATTCCTAAAAGAAGGAGTTCCTTTTTATTCGGAAGAGAGAAGTGAACCAAGACCTCCTGAAAGAACAAAATCTTCCTATTTATCTCCTTATTTACATTTTGGAATGATCTCGGTAGATGAAATTGTCACTGCGGTCTTGGAGTCTGACCTAAAGGTTGATTGGAGCCCGGATGTATTAAATCATTCTTATAGAGGAAAGAACGAAGGTTTTTTTCATCCAAATCCAAATATAAATTCTTTTTTAGATGAACTTCTAACTTGGAGAGAGCTTGGTTATCTTTTGTTCTATAAAGAGCCAAGTTTTAGAAAGGATCTCTCCATTCTTCCGAATTGGGCAAAACTTTCTTTGGATGCTCACAGGGAGGATAAAAGAGAATGTCTATATACTAAAGAACAATTTGAGAAGGCGATGACCCATGATCCAATCTGGAATGCAGCCCAGAAGGAATTAATTCTAACTGGGACTATCCAAAATTATCTGAGAATGCTTTGGGGTAAAAAAGTAATAGAATGGTCCTCTTCACCGGAAGAAGCATTTCGTATATTAGAAGATTTGAATCATAAATATGCGTATGATGGAAGGGATCCTAATTCGTATACGGGTATCCTCTGGTGTTTTGGCGCGTTTGACCGACCTTGGTCCCCGGAAAGAGCGGTGCTCGGAAATATTCGTTATATGTCCTCGGATTCTACTTCTAAAAAATTCAAAATAAAGCCGTACCTGGAATATATCCAATCTCTGGAAGGAATGTCGGAACTAGGACTTTTTAAATAACAGACGTTATTATAAATGAAAGAGAAGTTGTTGCGGATTCTTTTTCTCTGCCGTATCATGTAGTTCCGGAGGGTCAAAGATGACTGAAAACAAAAAATACGAAACCCTACAGGAATTCTGGCCATACTACCTAAGAGAACATTCAAACAAGATGAACCGGGTATTCCATTTTATAGGAACCACATGTGCTCTGGTATTTATCGTTTCTGCAATCTTCTATCTAAATGCTTGGTATTTACTGGGAGCATTGTTTAGCGGGTACTTTTTTGCATGGGTGGGGCATTTCTTCTTAGAAAAAAACCGTCCTGCCACATTTATTTATCCGTTCAAATCTTTCATAAGCGATTGGAGAATGTATTTTTGCACAATTACAGGACAGCTCGGTAAGGAATTGCAAAAAGCTGGAGTGAAGTAAGTTAACTATATTGCGGAATCGCAGGATGGGAATTTTCACGTTACCTGCGATTTCGTAATCATTACCTCATTTGAGGGATATTCCCCGAGCGCCGAAAACAAAATACATTCACTTCGTTTATTAAATCCACGTCATAAATTATTATAAACTAACGTTTTTTTCTTTCTCAATCTAAGATTAGTCGATACATATGCTCATTCTTAGAACGAAAAGAGGTTCTCGTTGGATCCCGTTCTTCCCGCCGCCAAAGAATTAGCAAAGAATGTAGACACCTTATGGGTGATTTTCGCCTCCGCTCTTGTTTTTTTCATGCAAGCCGGTTTTCTACTTTTAGAATCCGGATTGGTTCGTTCTAAAAATTCAATCAACGTAGCGATCAAGAATCTACTGGATTACGTAGTCGGAACCATTTGTTTTTTTCTGATGGGTTACGGTTTTATGTATGGAACCAGTGTCGAAGGATGGATCGGTAATGACCTATTCCTTTTAGAGGGTTTAAATACAGGAAAAGAATTCGCATTCTTTTTGTTCCAGGTTACCTTTATGGGAACTGCAGCTACAATTGTATCCGGAGCAGTCGCTGAAAGAATAAGATTCCAGGCATATCTAGTCTGTTCTATTTTTGTTTCCTTTTTGATATATCCAATATTCGGACATTGGGCTTGGGGAGGCGGTTGGCTTTCTAAATCGGGCTTTCACGATTTTGCAGGAAGCTCTGTTGTCCATTCCGTTGGAGCTTGGGTTTCTCTTGCAGGAGTAATCGTTCTAGGCCCAAGAAAAGACCGTTTTGATTCCGATGGAAAACCAAGGGAATTGTATGGGCATAATCTTCCATTTTCCGTCCTAGGAACTTTCATCTTATGGTTTGGTTGGTTCGGATTTAACGGAGGAAGTACACTTTCGCTTACGGATGCTGTTCCGAAAATTATAGTAAATACTAGCTTGGCTGCTTGTGCAGGTTGTTCTGCTGCTATCATATTTGATTATATCACGAAAGGTGTTCCTCATGTAGGAGGAGCGATTAACGGGGTCCTTGCCGGATTAGTCGCGATCACTGCCGGCTGCGATGTTATTAGTCCTGCATCTTCGTTGCTTGTTGGGTTGATTGCGGGAATTTTAGTTGAGATCGCTGCTTGGATCATGGAGAACATTTTAAAGTTAGACGATGTTGTAAGTGCGTTTCCTGTTCATGGGGTCGGAGGAATTTGGGGAACTCTCGCTGTAAGTATATTCGCCCAAGACGAAACATTACGTAGTTGGAACCAATGGCAGGCTCAACTTGTAGGAATAGCTGTTTGCGCGGTTTGGTCCTTCAGCATGGGACTGATCCTGTTTTTCCTAATGAAATTCACCATATCTATTCGGGTTTCTTCGGAAGAAGAGGAGAGAGGATTGAACGAATCCGAACATGGCGCTAAAACAGTTTGGCTGGATTTGATGAACGCGATGAAATACGTCGCAGATTCCAAGGACTTGAGAAAAAGAATAGAAGTAGATCCTGGAGTTGAATCCGGAGCAGTTGCTGAATTATTCAATCGTTTGCTTTTGAGCTTAACTCAGATCATAGGAGTTGTAAAAGAGAATTCGGATAAGATCGAAAACGAATCCGGACTCTTGGAAAATTCCACTCTTGCCATCACCAAAGAGATCGAAAAACAAAAGGAAAGGACAGCACTCGTTCGGGAAACTTCCGACTTATTGGAATCTTCCTTAAAGGCGGTTTTGGATTTGGTTCTAGAAGAAAGAAGAAGGTCTTCCGAAATGAGAAGAATGTCCGAGGAAATGTCCCAAGGGATGAGGGAATTGCAGACGGATATTTTGACTTCGGGCAAGATAAGCGAGTCCATACAATCCATTGCTTTCACCGGTGAGAGGACTTTGGAAAGAACAGTGAAAAGTATGCAAGGCCTGAACGGTTCCGCCAAGAAAGTGGAAGAACTTGTAGTAATTCTTCAAAAAATTGCGGAACAACTTGGAATGTTGTCGATCAACGCCTCTATCGAATCCGCAAGAGGTGGAGATAAAGGATTTGCAGTTGTTGCGGAACAGATCTCGGTCCTTTCCGAAAAAACTGCTTCGAACGCCAAACAGGCAAACAAATATCTGCAAGAGATTTGGGAGACTGTGACCGGTTCCTTACAGTCCTTATCCGAAACAGTCGACTCTTTCAAATCCATCTTAACCCAGATCCCCGAACTTTCCAAAACTATGAAGTACGCTTTCGATTCCGTTCGCGATTATTCCTCCAGATCGGAAGAATTGGAAACTTCCATCCAAGGAGTGGCCAATATGAGCGAATCAGTTGCAGGCGATATGGAAAAACGTTATTCGGAATTGAACAAGATGAGGGACTTTTTCTGCGAGATAGAGAACGGTGCCGTCCGGATCGGATCTCTGTTGGAGGACCTACAGAAGATGAGCCTTATGTTAAGTGGACAAACGATCCGAATGCACCGAGTAGTGGATATATTCCAGATCGAACCAAAGATTGGATAGAATACTTTCGCACGGAGTTCACTGAGACCACAGAGATGTAAGATAGGATGTTCCCTCGATACGATTCTCTCTTCGTTCGAATCACTCGGGAACCTACAGTTCTTCTTAACTTTGTGAACTCTGCGTTCTCTGTGCGAACAAATCGTTTAATAATTTAAGAACGTATCAACTTTGGAATATAATATATTGGATAAATGAATAAATAAAGATTCGGTATCCACCAACTGATATTATAGTCGTTACCGATCGCCCAGAAAGAAATTGCCTGTAATCCGGATGTGAAGGTTAAAGTTAGGGAAAGGATCGCAAATTGTTTCCAATGCGGATTCTCTTGTTTTGAAAGTAGAAGGCTATAAAATCCGGTAAAAGAAATAAAAAGATCCAAAGGTAAAAAGGACCAATTCCATGCCTGCAAGATCGGATTTTCATAATCTTTAAAAAGATATTCTTTTGGAATCACATGCAATAATGTAATCGACCAATACAAAATGAATCCGATATCAGTGATCAGAAATAGAAGATTTAAACCTTTATAATCTTGGATCTTGGATCCTGGATTTCTTGTCCATCAAGCCCCTACTGCAACTACAGTTACCAACTTTTCTTTTCCTTTTACTTGAACTGGTGGAAGTGTCTCTCCTCTGAAATTTGCACCTGCAAGTTTCCAAGTTTCTTCGGAAACCAATAATTCTTTTCCGAAGTTTTTGGTAAGGGATTCAATTCTGGAAGCAGTGTTAACTGCATCTCCGATGACTGTGAATTCAGAACTTTTACTCGTTTCTATATTTCCAGAGAATACTTCTCCCGTATGAATTCCTATCCCGATCCTTACAGGTTCTAGTCCTCTGGATTCTCTGGCTTTATTAAATTCTCCTAATTTTTCCAACATTCTTTGTCCGCTTTGTAATGCGCGAATCGCATCTGAGGCAGGATCTGCAGATGGATAAGGTGTTCCGAAGGTAGCCATCACGGCATCTCCCATATACTTATCCAAAGTCCCGCCGAATTCGAAAACACAATCAGTTAATGTTTCTCTAATGGAAGAAAGGAATCTGCTTAGTTCCAACGGGTCCATATTTTCCGAAAGTGCAGTGAAGTTTCGGATGTCCGTGAATAATATAGTGGCAGTTTGTCTTCTTCCTTCCAATACGTTCGGATTGGTCATCATTTCTTCTACCATTCCAGGGGAGAAATAACGAGAAAGTAAGGATCTTTGTGCTTCTCCTTCTCCAATTCGCCTAATCATGATCAAAGTTCTCAAGATCCCAAAAGCAAAGAAGAATGCCAAGATCAAATAGACCATTGGTCTTCCGAATAATGCATCTGTGACTAAGACATTCGGTCCCATCACATAATCTCCCCAATCTTTCGCGAATACCATCTTATCGTATATTAGCGCGTAGGAGAAGATCCCGAAATAAACCAGATAGAATAAGATAACACTTAAGACCACGTATCTTAATCTAAATTGGATCAATGAAAATGCGAGAGGAAAGAATAGAAAATTCATGATCGGATTTTTGATCGCAAATCCAAGATCGAATGAATTTTGATGAAGAGTATAATATAATAATAAAGAACTGATCACGAAGAAGTCCGAGACCAATGCTAAATAAGAGAAACCTTTGATGGCCCAATGAGTACAGGTCCGTATCACATACGTGTGCCCAATCGTAACTGCAGTGAAAATTGTAAATGCGATCCCGTTTACGAGAGCATCTCCACTTTTCCAGTTTAAGGCTAACTGAGCTGCGAAAAATATTAGAAGCAGATATCGGAAGGCGTTGGATACATAGGCACCTATGATTTCCTCGTTTTCTAAAACCTTACGGACTGAATCGTCCATTTTGTTTCGGTCGGTAATTTCTAGAATATTACAAAGAAACTTAGGTAGATAATCTTTGATAGGCATAGCTTCCTAAAATACTCCTTTCCATTTTTGATTCAATCGTTTCTTATTGTTTTCGACTGACTCGGATAACAAAAGGAATGTTATAATTCCTAAATAAATGCCCGAAT
This sequence comes from Leptospira andrefontaineae, assembly GCF_004770105.1. NCBI lineage: Bacteria > Pseudomonadati > Spirochaetota > Leptospiria > Leptospirales > Leptospiraceae > Leptospira > Leptospira andrefontaineae. The sequence continues at coordinate 348,246 of NZ_RQEY01000005.1, forward strand.
CGGTGGAACTTTTGCATAAGAGCCTGGTCGGCTCTTGAAGCCCGAGACCAAATGTTTGTAGGTAACCAAAGTTTTGGGACGGACTATAAAACCAAGATCGATCAGATCTTGGATCAAACAGGATGGAAAAATGAACCATAGAGTTGCAATCATTGCAGGCGGAACTGGACTCGTCGGCGGAGAACTTGTACAGGAATTATTAATAGATCCATCTTGGGACAAGGTTTATCTTTTGGTTAGAAAACCTTTGGAATGGACCCATTCCAAATTAGAACTGATCCTTACTGATTGGGAAAAACTCAATGAGTTTCCAGAAGGAGTCGTGACTGATGCATTCTGTACTTTGGGGACTACGATTGGAAAGGCTGGCTCTAAAGAGAATTTTAAAAAAGTAGATTTAGAGTATCCAATACGTTTTGCTAAAGTAGCAAAGGAGAAGGGCGTAAAATCTTTCTTTATAGTAACTGCTCTTGGATCGGATCCAAATTCATTCGTATTTTATAATCAGGTAAAAGGAGAAGTAGAAGCAGAAATATCCAAACTCGGTTTTGAAACTTTTGGGATTTTCAGACCTTCTCTTTTGGAAGGGGATAGAAAAGAATTCAGATTAGGAGAGAAGATCGGGTCTAAACTTGCGTTCCTGATAAATCCTCTACTTTTGGGTCCTCTCAAAAAATACAGATCCATTCATGCGAAGACCGTTGCAAGATCCATGTTAAACCTTGCCTGGTCCGGCAAAAAAGGAAATCATATTATAGAATCAGATAAGATTGCGGTATTGGGATCTTCTTCTGCTCGAGGAAATTTAGAAAACTTAATCTAGCTTCCAATTAGGATTTTCCGTTTAATTTTTTTAAGATCTCAGAAGCATTTTCGTTTTGAGGATCTAATTCGAGACTTAGTTTGGCGAAGTTAATAGCTTTTTCGGGTCTTTCTAACTTTAGGTTTAAGTCGGCTATATGAGCTAGATTTGCTGGGATCCCAGGGTTACGAAGTTGGATCCTTTCTGCAAGTTCTAAAGAACGATTAAAATCTCCGATCTTTTTAAAGCAGAAAGAAGCGGTATAAATTATATCCGTATCACCTGGATTTTCCTCCACATAGGAATCCATAAGAGAACAAGCCTCTTGGTAATTTCCATTTCTATAATGGAGCCTGATCAAATCTCTCTTTAATATTTGGTTATCCGGAGAAAGGTTTAAGGCTTCTTCTATTGCAAGAATTGCTTCTGGAATATTTTTATTTCTTAAGAACTCTCTCGCTTTTTTACTTAGATGATGTACTCCTTTTCCTGCCTTTGTTTTATTTAAAGATTTTCCTGGATCATATTCGATCCGCAAAAGTGAAAGATCGTCTGTAATTCGTCCTTTGTTCTCTAAGTCGGAAACTATCGTTCGTAAATTTCCTTCTGAAGATTCCACCACCCGTAAGAATAAGGATTCATCTTTATTCATGGTTTTTTCTCCAGAGTCGGAAACGATTTCTAAATCGTCTCTTCCGTCTGATCCGATCACTAAAATATCTGCTGGCTGGAGTCTGAAAATTTTTACACTTAAACTTCCTTCCATGCCAGGAGTGCCTAATTTTCTGTATTGTAGGGTTTCTTCTAAAAAGGTAGCTTTTCCATCTCTATATAAAACGGACCAAGGATGTTCGGCATTAATATAGTATAATATACCCGCTTCTTCATCTAAAACTCCCAAGACCATGGAAACCAACATACTTCCGTCAAAACCCTGGAATAATTTATGTAATTCTGTAAATGCGTTCTTTATCCATTTTTCAGCGTAAAGGGAGTAGGTGTTTTCGTTCGTTAAGGTTCTTTGTAGAATGGAGTGGAATGCTGCTCCAAGAACAAGAACGCCGCCAGCTCCTTGTAAAGATTTTCCCATAGCGTCCGCATTCAAGAATACGGTATATTCTTTTCCTCTTAAAAGGATTTCTTGGGCGATACAAATGTCTCCGCCTATTTCGCTTTCTTTTCCTTTAAAGACGAAGTTCTTCTTTTGTTTAATTAGAAAATCAACCTTTGCTTTTCTTCCGGTAGTTCGATTGATCCCTAACGGTTTTATTAAAAGAGAAGTAAGAAAATAATCTCCATCTTGTTGTTGTTTGAGTTCTTCTACAGTGCGTAATGTTTCTCTGAGCTCAGAAGTTTTTTCTTCCACTAAGAACTGTAGATGTTCTCTGATCCTACCTATCTCGCCCGTGGCCTTTGCGAAATCGTTCGCAAAACCTAAAAATTCTCTATCAATCGAGACTAAAGGAAGCTTTCCGGGACCTCCGGCTGCAAGATCATTCGCAGATTTTCCGATCTGCTCTAAAGTAGTAGAAATAGATTGGAAATACAAAATGATCAGTGTGGTTGCAGCAAAAAATGTTAATCCGATAAAGAATGCGATCTCTAAATATGAATCTGGTCTGAGGCCTACGTAAACGGCTAGTATTGTTAGAGATAATAATACTAAAGAAAGTAAGAATCCAAATTTCCCTTTAAGACCTAAGAATCCGGGAGGGAAATTAGAGGAATAAGACCTGCTTAGCAGAACTTTTTTTAACATAACTCGTTTCGGGCCGGTTATATAATCGGTAATTATATAACTAAAACCGCAATATACGAAAATTGCAGCAAGCCATCCCAAGAATATATACAGAAGTTCTTTTAAATTATAATCGAATAGCAAATAGGGAATAACGCTAGTTAGAAGGACAAAACTTCCGTAACAAAATGCTGATATCATATTATGCATAGGCAAATGGATCAGATCGGACAAAATTACATCTAATTCTTCTGAGGAGTCCGTGCGAATAGAATGAGCGGGATTTAGTGTTCTGTTGATTCTTCTTATATGTGCTTCGATTCCTGAAATACCTATCGGAGCAAGTAATCCATATTGCACACCATGTAATATAGTTACAAGCAGGGTAGCGAATACAAAACAAAGAACGATTATATAATGGGTCTGAAGAGAAAACATCGGAATGGTAGCAGATCCGAAGAAAAACGCGTAAACCGCTCCAAACCAACCTCCCGCTAAAGAGAATGCTACGATGGAAAAAGTATAGGAAATCTTCTTGTGAATCGCCTCGAAAAGACGATAAAAATATCTCTCAGTCATCTTGATTATCCTGGAATGTTCCGGATCTTTATGGAATACAGAAGAATAAGACGAAATGATTCTTCTGAACAAGTTTTGTAAGGAAAGAAATTTTTTCCTACCACTCTTTATCTAACAAAGAATAATTTATATAAAGATGTGGATATCATAAAGTGTATTACGTCGATAAAAATCGTTTGGATTTTATTTTTGTGAACAATTGTTTACATTCATTTATCTTGATTGAATATTTTGCTTTTCAAATACGACATACAAATTAGTTTCACATTCGATTCATATAGGGGATGAGAGATGGATATTCGAGGAAAACGTATAGTAGTTACTGGAGCTGCCTCCGGGATCGGAAAGGAAACTTTGATCAAGTTTTTAGCATTCGATGGAGTGAAGGTCCTTGCTGTAGATTTGGATCCGTCTCGTCTGGATATTTCCGATGATCGAGTAAAAACTTTTAAATGCGATGTTTCTTCTTCGGAATCTGTAGATAAAATTTTTAAAGAAGCTGAAAAGGTATTGGGTGGTGTCGATATCTTTTATGCAAACGCTGGCTTTGCATATTACGAAGAGATTAAAAAGCCCGATTGGAAACGTATGGAGAAAATTTTTCAAACAAATGTTTTTTCAGCGCTCTATGGATTACAAAAGGTTCAGGCCGAATATTCCAATCCTGTATATTATATCATCACTGCTTCTGCTATGAGTTTTCTCTCGATTCCAGGTTATGCATTGTACTCGGCGACCAAGGCGGCCGTTCATTCTTTCGCAGAAGCATTTCAGTTTGAATTAAGAAAACCTCACAGACTGATGATTGTTTATCCGATTGCTACTCGGACAAATTTTTTTGATGCGGCTGGTAAGAAAGTGCCGGTGCCTTTTCCTTCTCAGACACCTAAGCAGGTAGCATCAGCGGTTATATCTGGGATACGCTGGAACAAAAAGAAAGTATTACCTTCTAAAATATTCACCCTGATGATGTTCGTAGATAGATTTCTTGTCTATCCGTTGCGTATTTATCAGATTATCGAAAATTGGAAGCGTAAAAGAGCCCTAAACTAAGACAGGGCTCTTCTTATTCTCAATACGGATTTTATTATATTCTAATAGAGCTATGCTATCCAGATTATAAGAGTGAATTAAAGCTGCTCTTTCTTTTTTAGAATCACCATCTAATTTTTTCAGACCTCTTTCTGAAATCACAGCAATGATGACTCTGGTTGCGGATTCTACTAGTTCGAATGCAACCTCATCCTTGGATGTTCCGTTTTCTAAAGAAGTATAGATTGTATGGGATTCTTCCAGTTTCTTGCGGTTTTCTAATAGTTCTCTGGAAGGGGAGAAGCTGGACATTTCTTCGTCCAGATATTGTCTTAAGATACCTTTAGCTCCTAGTCCTGTTACAATTCCACCAATGGCGGCTACAACCTGTAATTGTGTGGTTCCTTCGTAAATATTAGTGATCCTTACGTCCCGATAGATCCTGGAAATATCGTAATCATAAGTGTATCCGGCTCCTCCGTGGATTTGGAGAGCATCGAATGCGATCTTATTTGCCTGTTCCGTAATATAATATTTAGATAATGGAGTGAATAGATTGGCGAGTTTTTCCCATTTTTTTAGATTTTCGTCCTTTTTGATCTCTTTTTCATCTACACCGGATTCCTTCATTTTTTCGGATTTCCAATGATAGAGGTCTATGGATCTGGAAGCTTCTTGCAAAATGGATCTCATTGCTAAAATCTCCCTGTCCATTAGGTCCAACATCTTTTTCACTGCCGGAATATTCCTGATCTTCTTACCGAATTGTTCTCTTTCATCCGCGTATTTTTTAGCTTCATAATAAGCTGCCGCTCCGATACCCATTGCCTGTCCTGCGATGGAGAGCCTTGCTCCGTTCATCATTGCCATGGAATATTTTACGAGTCCATAACCTTCTTCTCCGATTAAGATGCCGGGAGTGTTTTCATAAACTACCTCGCAGGTGGGAGAACAATGTAGCCCCATCTTTTTCTCTATACCTGCAATCTCCACATCTTCACTTTTGACTAAGAAAAAGGAAAGTCCTCTCGCACCACTTGTTGGACTTCCTGTTCTCGCTAAGGTAAGAATGATGGAGGGTTTATCATCGAAGCCGCAACCATGAGTGATAAATCTTTTGGCGCCTGTAATTCTCCAGACTCCATCTTCTCCTTTGATCGCTTTTGTTTGTAAATTCGGAAGGTCCGATCCGTAATTCGGTTCAGTAAGTGCCATTGCTCCGCATAGTTCTCCTGCCGCCATCTTAGGCACGTAAGTCTCTACCATTTCTTCCGAACCGAATCTTTCTATGGTCTCTGCTAGGTTCATACATCCTAAAGCGATCGCAACGGATCCGTCCGCTCTTGAAAATATTTCCATAAGCATTGCTTGTACTGTGCAAGGAAGTCCTAATCCACCATGTTTGCGGCCAATAGAGTAGGGAAGGATCCCAGCTTCTTTGACCTGGTTGACTGCGTTTATCATTTCTTTAGGAAAGCGAACTTTACCTTTTTCGTATATTAATCCTTCTGCATCCATTTTTTGAGCGAAAGGGGCCACTTCTTTTCCGGCGATCTCTCCTGCGGATTCTAAGACGGATCTGTAGAATTCGATGGCTTCTTCTTTGCTTCCTGGAGCCAATGCGAATTCTTCTTTTCCTGTTCTTTCATGTTCTTTTTTGTCGGAGAAACCTTGTTCGAATGCTTCTACTACTTCTTCCCAGTCTATTAAGGATTCGAAATATTGTTTTAAGTCTTCATTCTCTAGGAAATAATTATTTTCAAGCATGGATATTCTCCGAATAAAAATGAACTTTTGTTCAGTGTGATTACGTTTCTTAAGGAAGCCTTAATTTAAGGATTCGAAATGAAAAGGGAAAAAATTTGAAGAATGAAACCTTTTTTGTAAGTGAACGCTATTCGGTTAGGCAAGCTACAGAGAAGTAAAAGTAAGGTTTCGCACGGAGGACACAGAGTTCACGGAGTTAGTTAGCTAAAAATATGAAACCGCTGTTCTGAGCTCTCTGTGTTCTCAGTGAGCTCTGCGCGAAATAAATAGATAAAGAAGGTATAAAAAAAGCCGCCAGTTTTACCCGACGGCTTTCGGCTTTAAGCAAAGCGGGAAAAAAGAAGGATTACTTCTTGTCTCCAGCAACTGCAGCTTTCAATTTTTCTTCTGCATCAACAGCCAATTTTTGCAATTCAGCTGGGTTTGCGTGAAGAATAGGAGAAAGACCTGGAACACCTGGAGGGCCAAGAACTCCAACAGTAGCTACGAAAGAACCTTTAACTTCACCTACTTTGTAAGTAGTGAAGGTAATTCTGTATAAACCGCGAACTAAAAGTTTTTTAGTGTCGATGTTTTTAAGTTCATCTAAGCTTTTTGGAATGTTAGGAATTTGGATACGAAGTAAAGAGTTGTACTTGTTGTGACGCTCTTCATTGTAAGTATCGTCTCCATCATCATTGTCGCCAAGATTTTGAAGAGCTTTTCCTTTAGCTGCTCCTTCGATTTGGTTCGGCATAATAGCTGCTAAGCGCTCTACGCGAATCCAAGTATCGAACCAGTTCGGCATGCTTTTTTCTTCAGGAGTTGCAGCTTTGAAAGCCTCACTCACGAAGTCGCCGCTAGATGGCTCACCAATTTCTCCGGTAGGGGAAATTAGACGAACGCCTAGTTCAACGATAGCTGCTGGAACCCAAATATAAAGGAAATATGATTTCTTTCCGTTTACTACTGCGTCAGCGGCTTGTCCTGGTTTGATGTATCCCCAATAGTTCACAGTTTCAGAATAAGGTGCGAAAAGCTTCTTAACTCCTACTCCTGGAATGTCTTGTTCTCCGACCGAGAAATTACTTTGTAGGCCGGGAAGTCCACCGATACATGCAGCAAAGCTGACCAGTATAGCGGTGGAGATTATAAGGATCGAAGATTTTTTCATTCGAGAGATCTCCTTGGTATGGATTGCTCAAGATAGAGAAGAGATTCCTTTTTGTAAATCTAATTAATAAATTTTTGTTTCCTGCACTTCTTTTGCGGTGCAAAATTTTTATCAACCGGTAATTTACGTCCTACCCCGGAACCATATAACAAGTTCCATTTGATGAGTAAAAAAATTTCCAGGTCTCTTAACAGAAACGTTTTGAATGAGGGGATGATGGATGGGTGTTTAGTTTAGTTTTTGAAAAGCCAGGACCAAAACCATTCCCAAAGATCCAATAACCAGGCAAACAATCTACCAAGGATCCCGGTATGGGAGTATCTTCTTAATAGTTTTTGAGCCCTTTCTTGTTCTTCCGGGGTAAACGGTAGCCGTACATTGTTTTCTTCGGCTTCGATCAAAACTCTTTCTTTTTTACTTCGTACATCTACGATTCGAACATCAACATATTCCCAGCCCAGAAGTTTTACACATTCCAGGCGTCTTTCGCCAGAGACTAATTTATTGTCCAGGTCGATAATGATCGGATGCAAAAGCCCTAAGTTTTGTATGGAAGATTTGAGACCATGTAAGTCGCCTAAATCTTTACGAATGCGGTTCTTTACCTTAATATCGGAGACCCGAATTTTCATCTAAGAAATGCTTTTTTCACCGTATAAATCCTACAAATCAATTTCAGAAGTTTTGACTAAATTTCCTACAGAACCCTTCTGGGATTGGAAAAGGTTGGGTCGGATTCACTTGACAGTGACGACTTGCATAGGTTTATAGTTTTAGGCGGGGAAGATTCTCCCCTTCGAATTAATTTTAACAGGAATTACAATCGAATGTCCCTTCAAGACTTCATCTTTACCTCGGAATCCGTATCGGAAGGACATCCGGACAAGGTTTGCGACCAAATTTCCGACGCAATTCTGGACGCTTATTTAGCTCAGGATCCTAAATCCAGGGTAGCTTGCGAAACTTTAGTGACTACGAACCTAGTGGTAGTCGCCGGAGAAGTAACTAGCAAGGGAAAAATCGACGCGGTTGAGATCGCAAGAAATGTGATCAAGGATATCGGATACAACGACGTTTCCTTAGGTTTTGACGCTGAGTTCGCTGTAGTTTCTTCTCATATTCATGCCCAAAGTCCTGACATTTCTCAAGGTGTTACCGAGGGAGAAGGTCTTTTTAAAGAGCAGGGAGCAGGTGACCAAGGTTTGATGTTCGGGTTTGCTATCGACGAAACTCCTGAACTTATGCCTATGCCGATCTATTACTCTCACGAGTTGGTCAGACATTTGTCTGGATTACGTCATAACGGTAAATTGAAATGGTTACGTCCGGATGCAAAATCCCAAGTAACTGTAGAATATAAAAACGGAAAACCTACTCGTGTAGATACCGTTGTAATTTCTACCCAACATTCTCCTGATGTTTCTCATAAACAAATTGAAGAATCCGTAATTGAAGAATGTATTAAGAAGGTTATCCCTGCGAACTTCTTAAAAGACACGAAATATTTTATCAACCCGACAGGACAGTTCATCATCGGTGGACCACACGGAGATACTGGTCTTACGGGACGTAAGATCATTGTCGATACATACGGTGGTTATGGAAGACATGGTGGTGGAGCATTCTCCGGAAAAGATCCATCCAAAGTGGACCGTTCCGCAGCATATATGGGTAGATATATCGCGAAAAACGTGGTAGCGGCAGGACTTGCTTCTCAGTGTGAGGTGCAGTTGGCATACGCGATCGGCGTGGCTGAGCCTGTTTCGGTTCACGTTGATACTTTCGGAACAGGTAAACTTTCCGAAGAAGAGATCGTAAAAAGAATTAAGGCAAACTTCCGACTGACTCCAAGAGGGATCACCGAGTCCTTACAATTATTGGAGAAAGGAAGAAAATACAGGGAAACCGCTGCTTACGGACATTTCGGAAGAAGTGGAGAAACATTTACCTGGGAAAGAACTGATAAAGCAGGAGCATTGAAAGGTTAATGGGAGCAGTATCCGCATCTAGCGCAGACCAAAAAGCAACCAGAGACGGTTATGGAGACGCATTGCACGAATTAGGTGCAAAACGTTCCGATATCGTAGTACTAGACGCGGATCTTTCCGGTTCTACTAAAACCAATAAATTCTCAAAAGCATTTCCTGATCGCTTTTTTAACGTAGGAGTTGCCGAGCAGAATTTAGTGGGACATGCAGCCGGACTTGCTCTTGCAGGTTACGTTCCATTTGCTTCTTCTTTCGCGATGTTCTTATCCGGAAGAGCTTGGGAAGTGGTGCGTAATAGTATAGTTTATCCTTTCTTAAATGTAAAACTGGTAGCTTCTCACGGAGGAATTACAGTGGGTGAGGACGGAGCTTCTCACCAATGTATCGAAGATTTTGCCACTATGAGAGCCATTCCTGAAATGGTAGTGATCTGTCCTTCCGATTATAACGAAACTAAACAGATCATTCATGCAATTGCAGATTATAAAGGACCGGTTTATGTAAGAGTTGGCCGTCCTAATCTTCCTTTGATCGAAAGAGAAAATTATAAATTCGAGATCGGAAAAGCGGAAGTGATGAGAGAAGGTAAAGACGTTCTTATCATCGCAAACGGAGTTCTGGTAAACGAAGCAATGATAGCTGTAAAAGAACTCGAAGCGGAAGGTATCCAGGCTACTCTTTTGAACATGGCTACTATCAAACCGATCGATAAAGATGCTATATTAAAATATGCTAAACTTTGCGGTGCAGTTGTCACTTGCGAAGAGCATAATGTGATCGGTGGATTAGGTTCTGCAGTTAGCGAATTTTTATCTGAAGAACACCCAGTGAGAGTTTTGAAACTCGGAATGAAGGATAGTTTCGGTAAATCCGGTACTTGGTCCGGACTTTTGGATTATTTCGGGCTCAGATCTAAAAACATAGTGGAACTTGCAAAAAAAGCAGTCCAATCCAAATAACAAACAACCCGGTATTTTGCCGGGTATAAGTTTTTCGTGCCATGCCTAACTCTCCCTCAATAGAAGAAACCACCACAGAAGATCCGGTGCAAATCGGAGGACCTTGGAGAGTGGTTTTATGGGATGATAATGAACATACTTACGAATATGTGATTATGATGCTTATGGATGTTTGCAAGATGACTCCGGAGCAAGCGTTTAGTCATGCTGTAGAAGTAGATGCTCAGAAAAAGACAGTAGTGTTTGCAGGCGAATTAGAACACGCAGAACATATCCAGGATCTAATTTTAAATTACGGACCGGACCCACTTTTGCCTGCCTCCAAAGGTTCGATGAGCGCAACGCTCGAAGGTTAATTTTTTAGCTGCGGTTTTCACGCGAAGCCGCCAAGAGCGCGAAGTTTAGGATCTGCGAGATTTATTGGTTTTATTTTTATACCTTCTTTTCTTCGCGTGCTAACTCCTCCGTGTCCTCTGTGTGCTCCGTGCGAAATAAAAAAGCCCAGGGAAGACCCCGGGCTTTAACGTGGAGCAGAAGTTCTTTATAAAAACCTCTGCGGCTTTGCGCCTCTGTGTGAAAAAAACTTAGTGTCTCTGCGAAACTCTGAGTCTCTTATTTTTTCTTGATTAAGATCTTTCTTTCGATCTCGAAAATTTTCTCAGGAAGTTTTTCCTTACCATGTTTTTTCTTATCGTTTTCTTTTAAGAATAGATCCGCTCCGAATTTTTCGAAGGCATCGTTTGCCTTGATGTTTTTCAGACCGATGAACTGAAGATGGACTTCTCCCGCAGGGATTCCGAACTCTGTTCCTCTATCTTTTACGGAAAGAACTCTTGTGATAGCGGTTACAGTGTCTCCGCTGAAAGAAGGTTGAGTATGATATCCTTCCGTGAATCCAAGATCCCAGATAACATTCTCAGTCACATCTCTGGAAGAAAGTCCGCATAACCATGCGAATACGAGTCCTCCGTAAACGACCGGTTCTCCACCCATAGGTCCGGAAATTCCGGAAGAGTAAAGTTTATCGTAATGAAGCGGGTGAGTGTTCCCAACCCTGTAAGTCCAAGGGAAATGTTCGTCAGTGATTGTTCTTCCATTTTGGTGGATATAGATCTGACCAGCTGCGAAATTTTCGAAATAAGTATCTGTCCAAGTAGCAGTCTCAAAACCTTTCGGGAATTTTAACTCAGGAAGTTCGATCACTGGGCTATCAGTCTCAGGGAAAAAAGCATCCTTGATCACCGGTTTTGGAGTTCCTTTCGGCTTTCCATTAGAGTGATAGATCATGATCTTTCTTTCGTATTGAAGAACTAATTCCTTGTTCTGGTTCAAACAGATCGTACGAACATGAACGATCCCCGGTTTATCCGCGCCCTTATCATCTATTTTGATAATTTTGGTTTTAGCCGAAAGTGTATCTCCCGGATACACCGGTTTTAGGAATTGAACATCATAATATCCGAGATTCGCTAATGCTTTTTCTGAATCGTTTTGAACTCCTAAAGAAAGTGCCACGTTGAACACCATCAAAGGAGAAACTAATAGATCCTTAAATCCGTGAGCTTGTGCATAAGGAGCGGAAAGATAAAGTGGATTTGCTTCCATAAAAGTGGTAGCAAACTCTTGTGCAAAAGAACGATCGATTGTCAGTTCTCTTGGGTGTTCGAAAATTGCACCTTCTGTAAATTCTTCCAGATATCTACCGTAAATGCCCCGTTTTACGGTTCCGGTTTCCACCGGAGTTTTGGGACCTAGTTCCGCGAAGGGGGAAGTAGGGATTTTAGCCATAGTGAGAACTCCTGCTTCGTTTTTAGTTTCTTCCAGGATTTTGAGATCCTCCGGTCGGAAAAGGCTTTTTCCTATCAATAAGTCCCGAAATACCCGTCCAGTTGGCTTCTCGAACCGAAACGAAATTCGGAAATTTGGATCTCTTGTTTAGAAAGTTCAGGATTATTGTCCTTCTCTCCAAACATATGATTCCAAGTATTCACATAAAGAATAGGGAGTGAGTTCCGATTTTCCAAAAGAGAAGAGGAAAGTATCCTGTCCTTATGAACGACCGGGTCCTCTTGGAAAATTTGATCCCCAGAGTAAACATTCTTCAGATCCAATTGGAATGTTTTGCCATCAGGTTCCAGTCGGACTAAAAAGGATTCAATGTCGTAGTTCCTACCATAACGGATCCTTCTGTAGATCCTATAGAAAAAATCCTTCCAGGTACTTGGATGTATCTCATCTCGAAACACAAGACTGATCTCCCATTCAAATCCGATTGGTGTAATATTCGCCTTACAATAGATCCCTACCAGATCGTTTCCAGTTTGCACATCTATCTCTGGTTGGGATAAAACGAATAGATCCGACTTAGGACAGATACCTTCCGTGGTTGGGAATACAGGCAACGGAGGACTCGTGCAGCCCAAATAAAGAAAGAATAGTGGGATGAGAAGATAAGATTTCATAGGGCCGGAATGGGGGAATTCGAATCAGTTTTTCAATCTTGTCAAGATGGAAAATAGGTGCTTTTCCATTCGGGAAGGGAAAGTCTGGAATCGATGAGTTCAACAGTTCTATTCAGAGAATTTCCCCAAATTGCACTTTCTGCCCAAAAGGAGAAGGTGAGAGAAAAGATCCAAAACACTAAAAAGGTTTTGGAAGAGGTTTTACAGAAGAAGGATGTAAATTACGAGTCTATAATACGACCTCTGAACGATTCTATGGAGGATTTACAGGAAGAGTTCACTGTACTTTCCCACCTAAATAGTGTTAAGAATAGTGAAGAAACCCAAGAGCATTATACCGAGATCCTGCCTGAGATCACTGAATTTTATACTGAACTAGGACAGAACGAAGAATTATTCAAATTATACTCTCAAATTTATGAGGAAGAAAAATCTAATTTAGACAGGCCTAAGAACAAGGTCTTAGAAGACGCAATCCTTCAGTTCAAACTTGGTGGAGTAGGTCTTCCGAAAGATAAAAAAAATCGTCTCCAGGAAATCCAACTGAAACTTTCCGATCTTTCCAACCAATTCTCCCAAAATCTTTTAGATTCTACAAATTCTTTCGAAATGAAGATCGAATCAGAAGAAGATGTAAAAGAGATCCCGGAATCAGACAAGGCATTATACAAAAACGAAGATGGGACTTACACGTTTACTCTTCAATTCCCAAGTTATAATTGTTATATGACTTACGGAAACAATCGTTCTAAAAGAGAAGAATTATATAAAGCGTATGTAACTCGCGCACCAGGAAATGGAAAAATTTTAGAAGAGATTTTAGCATTGAGAGATGAATCCGCTAAATTACTCGGATATAAAAATTATGCAGAATCTTCTCTTGCGACTAAGGTTGCTGATTCTCCAGAACAGGTATTGGATTTCCTAGAAAAAATTGGGAAATTAGCTAAGCCGGTTGCGGAGAAGGAAATTGGCGAACTCAAAAAATTTGCTGCTTCCTTAGGAATCCCTGACTTCCAAGCATTTGACAGTGCTTACGTTTCGGAAAAATTAAAGAAGAAGGATTATGATTTTGATGAAGAGCTTACACGTCCTTATTTCGAGAAGAATACCGTAGTAAAAGGGACCTTCTCATTTTTGGAAAAACTTTTAGGATTAAAATTCGAAAAGACGAATGCTCCGATCTGGGATCCCAAAACAGAAGTTTATCATGTAAAGAACGGCTCCGAAATTATTGCAAGACTCTACTTAGATCTGGAAGCTAGGAAAGACAAACAGGGCGGAGCCTGGATGAATCATTGGGAGACTAGAAATAGGCTTTCTGGTAAGATGATCCTGCCTTCTGCATTCGTGGTCTGTAATTTTCCACCTTCTAAGGATTCTGCTCCTTCTCTTTTAAATCACTCGGATGTAGTCACATTTTTTCATGAAATGGGGCATGCACTCCATCACCTTTGTGCAAAAATAGAAGAACCTCCTGTGAGCGGTATCAATGGAGTAGAATGGGACGCAGTGGAATTCCCTTCTCAATTTTTGGAAAATTTTGCCTACGAGCCTGAGGTCCTAGACTTCTTCGCATTTCATTATGAAACAGGAAAAGCAATTCCTAAGGAACTTGCGCAAAAATTAAAGGATACTAAAAACTTTTTGGCTGCAATGGGAGTGGTGAGGCAGCTAGAATTCGGAATTTTTGATATAAGGATCCACCTCCAAAAATATTCGGAAACCGAAGTGCAAAATATTCTGGATACGGTTCGAAAGGAAGTGAGCGTTCTTTTCCCGCCTGGGTATAACAAGTTCCAGAACGGATTCGGGCATATTTTCTCTGGAGGATACGCTGCCGGTTATTATAGTTATAAATGGGCTGAACTTTTAGCGGCAGATGCATTTTTCGCGTTTAGATCCAAGGGAATTTTTGACGAGGATCTGGCAGTAAAATACAGAACTGAGGTTTTAGAAAAAGGAGGCTCTGAAAACGCAATGGTGCTCTTCAAACGTTTTTTAGGAAGAGATCCTGAGCCTGATGCTCTATTAAAACTCTATGATTTAGTTGCCTAGCGAAACTAAGAAAGTTTTTTGCGGAAGCTTTGGAGTAATTGTTCCGTGCCCGAAAGTAGTAACTCTACCTGGTCGGAATCAATATTATAGACCACATTCGTCTTTAAAGAATCTTTAAAGGCGTTTGCGTCTATAGTTTTCTGATCGTAACTATCCTTTAAAAAATTGTACCATCCGGCTAGGATCACTTTTAAGTGAGGAAGTTCTTTGATAGGGACCGAAATGACTTTCTCTGCTTCCATAAAGACACCAGCAGGTTAATTTGCGAACCGAACCAGTCAACCAGATTTTTTGCAACTAGGTTTGATCCGAATTTTTCTCATAGAAAAACGCAGCGCACAAAATCTAGTTTAGATCAGCTCTATTTGCGGAGTCTTTTTAAAGCCTTCATAACGACTGACTTCGGTTTATCGACTTTCGCTGCGTTCGGATTTTGCATCATCATATCCAGATATGCTTGTAATCCTGGAATTTCGAAAAGTGGATTTGGAGAGATCCAATCCGCGATATGATCGTTTATGATCTGAAAGGTGGCAAACGCAGAACAATCGGCCGCAGTGAATTCTTTTCCTGCGATATATGGAGAAAATTTCACCATTCTGGAAAGAGCTCTCGCTCCTTTTTGGATGGAGAGTTTTGTAAGCTCCACGGTTTCAGGTGAGATCGTTTTTCCTTCTACGATCGATTCGTATAATCTACGCGCAGGAATATCTATATAATTTTCTATGAAGGATATAATCGTTCTAACTTGAGCTGCTTCGAATGGATCTGCTGGGATCAAACGTTTTGTATCGGGATAAGCGTCTTCTAAAAATTCTAGAATTGCTTGGGACTCAACCAAGTACTTCCCATCCACTTCCAGGTAAGGAATTTTTCCCATCGGACTTTTTTGTAGGAACTCCTCGTCCTGGGAGAATGGGGTGCGAATTTCTTCGAACTCCAAACCTTTTTCTAAAAGTGCCAATTTGACCTTATTTGTATAATTGCTGATCGGATAACCGTGTAGTTTTATCATAAGAGCCTAGGATCATTCAATCGGAAGCGGGATGGTAAAGTCTTTTTCAAGTATTAGATAAGAAAGAAAGGGAACTTGTACGAATTTTCAATTTCTACTTTCCTGAAAGGAAATCTAAATCTAAAATTGGCTGCGAAAAAAGCGATTATACTCTTTCGAAAAGGAATCTTATCAAGCATGAAAAAAACAGCATTAATTACCGGAGCAAGCGTAGGCATCGGTTACGAAATTTCAAAATTGGCCGCAAAAGATGGTTACGATCTGATACTCGTAGCAAGAAATCTGAAAACATTAAACTCAGTAAAAAAGGAAATGGAAAGTTTAGGAGCGAATGTAGAAGTCCTTTCTGCAGATCTATCCGATCCAAAAACTCCTAAAAAAATTTACGACTTTGCAAAGAAGAAAAAAGCGATCGTGGATCTTCTCGTGAATAATGCGGGCTTTGGAACAAACGGAAAATTCCATTCTTTAGATCTGAAAGAAGAATTGGATCTTATCCAAGTCAATGTAACTTCACTTGTAGAATTAACTCATTTATTCTTGAAGGATATGAGAGAGAGACATTCTGGAAAAATTTTAAATGTGGCTTCGACCGCCGCTTTCCAACCGGGTCCAATGATGACGAACTATTATGCTTCCAAGGCCTATGTTTTATTCTTCTCCGAAGGTCTTGCAGAAGAAGTTCGTAAAGACGGTGTAAATGTTACCTGTCTTTGCCCTGGGCCGACTAAAACGGAATTTTTCAAAAGAGCGGAAATGGATAAGTCTGCGATCTTGAATAGTGGTCTTGTTCCTAAGGCAGATGCGGCTTACGTTGCAAAAGTAGGCTACCAAGGAGTGAAAGCAGGTAAGGCTGTAGTGATCTCAGGGGTGGCAAATAAAGTAATGGCACAATCCGTTAGGATCTCTCCTAGGTTTTTGGTCCGTAAATTGGCAAAATTTCTAAATACAGTAAACTAGAACATAAGAGTGTGGGATATGCAAGAAACGATTTTGGACAAGGCGGTTCCTTTTTTTCTAGGACTTGCCTTAATAGAATTTATATGGGGAAGAAGGAAATCAGTTTATAGATGGAATGATTCTGTTTCCGATCTGGCAACCGGGATTTTATACTCTTTTACCGGAGTTATAATTACCTTAGGAGCCATTCTTCTATATGATAAAATTAGAATATATTATTCTGTCCAAAGTCTTTTTCATTTGGGGGAATTTCCGTCTTCTTCTCCTTTGCTGAAAACCGCTGAGGGTTGGCAATTTAACCTAGAATCTTTTCTTGCATGGACATTTGTCCTGCTTGCTGTGGATTTTATTTATTATTGGTTCCATAGAGCCACTCATGAGATCCACTTTTTATGGGCCTGTCATGTAACCCATCATTCCAGCGAGGAATTTAATCTAACTGTTGCGCTTAGACAATCCATGTTCCAAAGGATTTTCGAATATACTTTTAATCTACCTTTGGCTCTTCTCGGCATTCCTTGGTGGATGTTCTTTATTTGCCATGGGATATTGAAGATCTACCAATTCTGGGTCCATACTAGATTGATCGGAAAATTAGGCTGGATGGAAAAAGTGCTTCTGACCCCTTCTCATCATCGGGTCCATCATGGAAGAGATCCCGAATATTTGGATAAGAATCATGGAGGTATACTAATTCTTTGGGATCGTTGGTTTGGAACATACGCGGAAGAGAAGAAGGAGCCGATCTACGGACTGACGGAACCTCTTCCTACATTCAATCCTATCTGGGCAAATTTGCATGTATATATTTCCCTTTGGAATTTAGTGAAGGCCACCCCTAGTTGGAAAGATAAACTTCTTCTACTTATCAAAAAACCGGACTGGAGACCCGAGTCATTAGGGGGAGAGAAGAAGGTCCCTGAAATAAACAGGTCTACTTATACAAAATTCGACCCGACCATTTCTAATTCTAGAAAAGTATATGGAGTATTGCAGTTTATGGTCCTTGCCGGGCTTTCTGTGTATCTATTGAAACTTATAAAATTAGGAAAGATGTCGCTACTTTTGTATTCGGGCTTTGGTGTCTGGTTCTTCTTTGCATTTTTAAGTTTAGGTCTTGTTTGGAATGGAAGAACTAAGATGGAAAAATGGGAAGTCCTGAAGTTTGTATTATTAGGCGCCCTAGTTTGGAATCTAAAATAATATCCTAGAACTTTCTCTTTAGTTCGTGTAACAAACAATCCATATTCTCGCGAGCGAAGTGAAAAGCTTCGCTTGATCATTCTATACCTTCTTCTAAAGATTGCCTAGGAATCAAAATCCGAATTTGAAAAAGAATATCATTGGGAGGCAAGCTTGAATTCACCGCTTCAATTCGAATTACCAGAGGAATTACAACAACTCAGAGAACTGGTCAGGGACGTAGTCAGAAAAGAAGTCGTTCCGAACAGAATGCATTACGACGAAAATAACGAGTATCCGAAAGCTATTTTACAAAAATTTAAAGAAGCAGGATTATACCAGGCATTGTTCGACGAAGAACATGGTGGACTAGGTTACGGAATGATGGGAGGGATCGTTCTCGCAGAAGAAGTTTCCTGGGGATGTTTGGGAGTAAACACTGCATTCACTTCTACAAAACTAGGCGCTCTTCCGATAGATGTGGGAGGGACCAAGGCTCAAAAAGATAAATGGCTTCCTCTTCTTGCTTCTGGAGAAAAAACCGCAGCATTCGGTCTATCAGAACCGGGAGCAGGTTCGGATGTTCCTGCAATGGCGACTACTGCAGTGAAAAAAGGGGACCGTTATGTTTTGAACGGAACCAAACAATGGATCAGCAGTGCTGGCCAGGCTGATATTTATACTGTGTTTGCTATGACTGATAAAGACAGAGGCCCAAGAGGGATTTCTTGTTTTATTATAGAGAAAGGCACCAAAGGATTTTCTTTCGGAAAGAAGGAAGACAAGTTAGGGATCAGATGTTCTGAAACAAGACAGCTTATCATGGAAGACTGCGAAATCCCTGAGGAAAATCTTTTGGGTGGAAAAGAAAATATGGGATTCTTACACGCGTTCAAGACCCTTATACTTTCTAGACCGGCAGTTGCGGCCGGAGCAGTTGGTTTAATGCAAGGTGCATTTGATGCCGCGATTGAATATGCAAGAGAAAGAGAGCAGTTTGGAACTACAATCGCTTCTTTCCAAGCAATCCAACATATGCTTGCGGATATGGCTATTAAGATAGAAGGTTCTAGACTTCTTACTTATAAGGCTGGAGTTTACGCAGAAACTTTCCATAAAGACGCTGCGAAATTTTCCGCAATGGCAAAATGTTATGCATCCGATTCTTCTGTCCAAGTTGCATCCGATGCGGTGCAAATTTTCGGCGGATACGGATACACCAAAGAATACCCTGTGGAAAAATTTTACAGGGACGCTAAAATCCTGCAGATCTATGAAGGCACAAGCCAGATCCAGAGGAACGAAATTGCCGCAGGACTGATAAAAGATGCGGCGTCCAAAAACAAAAAAGGCTAAAATCCTCTTTTAGTCTCCGAGGGGAGAATTTTGACTTGCTTGCCGATCCGCCAGAAGTCAAACTTTTCCCTCCGGTTTTTTAGAAAGAGTGAAAGGGTTTTTGGACATCCAGAATTTTTTACCTTGGAGAGTTTTTTGTAAACTCTCGTTCACTTTTTTAACCTTTTCCTTTTTTAGTCCCGTTTTTGCATTCGATCCTTCTTCTCTTCCGTATGACGGGATTTCTTTGGTTTCTTACGCGGAGGTTTGGGCAGATGAAGAAGGGGATACAAGCTTCGAAAAAATGCAAAAGAAGGAGTTTTATCCTCTTTCTTCCGCGAGTTTAGGATATTCCGACCAGGCTCATTGGTTCAAGATCCCTCTTGAAAATAAATCTTCTCATTCTGTTTCCTGGATTTTGGAAATCCATTACAGTCAATTAGACAAGGCAGAATTATACCTGGCTTCCAAAGGGGATAAGGTTTTGTTTCGTGGTGGAGACAGAGTTCCTTTCGGTGAAAGGCCTATCCAATACAGATTCCCAAGTTTTCCTTTAGAGTTAAAAGCAGGAGAGAAGGACACAGTTTATCTAAAGATCCAAACTAAAAGTTCCGTGAACTTTGCTGCGTTTGGATATAAATCAGAGGATTTTTTCTCTAATATAAGTAATGAGCAGATATTACTTGGGATCTATTTCGGATCTCTTCTGGTAATGGCTTTATATAATCTGTTTTTGTTCTTATCCACAAAGGAAAAAACTTACTTAGCATTTTTCGGATATGTTGGCGCTGGAGTGCTCGCCCAATGGTCACTTCATGGATATTCTTTCCAATTTTTCTGGCCGAACTCGATCGTTTGGGCGAGTCATGTCATCACTTCTTTTACATTTTTAGTTTCTGCAACTACCGCCGATTTTATCCGGTTTTATTTCGATGCTCCTAATAATTATCCTAATTCTAATAAAGTCCTGAAAGGAATATCAATTTTATCTTATGTACTTGTAATAGTCGGATATTTTTTTCCATTCGGTTTTGCATTGGCACTTTATGTGTTTTTATCCACGATTACTTTGGCTGCGATCTTGTTTTTGGGATTCCAAGGATTTTCCAGGAATTTAAGACCTGCACTTTTCTTTTTGGGTGCTTGGCTTGCGTTGGTTGCGGGGGCGTTTGTATTTATTTTACGTTTTTCCGGGATCATCCCTCATACAATCTCCTTGGCTTACTGGGGAGTAGAGATTGGAACCGCACTACATATTCTTCTTTTGGCATTAGCTTTAGCAGATAGAGTGAATGATCTTTCTAAAGATCTTTCTTCTAAGGTAGAAGATCTAAATGAGGCAAAACAAGCGATAGAACAATCCGAGCTTAGATTCAGGAATTTGTTCGAAGGCGCAGAAGAACTTCTTCTTACATTGGACCAAGAGGGAAATATCAAGGATGCAAACCGCACACTCTCAAGGCTCACCGGTTATAAGCCTGCAGAAGTCGAAGGAAAAAATTTCTTAGATCTGATCTATACAATTGATACACAAGAAGGTTCTATCGTACTTCTTCTTGCAAAAGAAAAATTGGAAGAACATTTAAGGACCAGAAAGACGGTCGAGTTCCATTCTGAGTTTAAACAGAAATATGTAATGGAGCCTAAACCTGTAAAGATACGTCTCCAATCATTTGAAAGTGAGGCGGGAAGAAAGGTATTGGGTAAAGTTTCAGAGATCTCAGAGGACATTCTGTCTCGTTTCTTGATCTCTGAAAGTATGCATTTCACTGTGAATAATTATCTTAGAAATGCGGATATCTTGAGTAGACAGCTCACTTCTAACCTGAGTCAATTTGCAGGTTCTGAAGTGATCACTGCGATCCGAACATGTCTTAGGGAAGTTCTGATCAACGCAATCGAACATGGAAACCTGGGAATAAGTTTTGATGAAAAAACGGATGCGATGAGATCAGGAAATTATATGGAATTCATCCAAAAAAGACAAAGAGAGGCTTTTTACGGTGCAAGGAACGTAAAAGTGGCTTATTCCCTGAATTCTAAACGGATCGGTTTCGAGATAGAAGACGAGGGAGACGGTTTTGATTTTAAGAAAATGTTAAATTTGGACGGAGAAAAACTAAACGAGGAAAGTTATACCCATGGGCGCGGGATAATGATGACCCGAAAAGTTTTCGACGTAGTGAAGTTTAACGAAAAAGGAAATAAAGTCCTTCTGATCAAATACCTACAAAAACCTCTTAAATACAAAAGAGAACCAAGCTCTTTGGATATCGATTAATATTCCCGAACTTATTCGATGTAATCCAATTTTACGGTTGATCTGATCTTCAATTCAGTTGGATCATTGGTTCGATCCGGATCCATAGCCTAGAGGTTTAAGTATTCTTATGAAACATGTATATCTGATTGTATTTCTTTTAATCCCTATGCAGTTATTTTCTTGGGATTTAGAGAAGGAGAAAAACGGGATCACTGTCCATACCAGAGCTGTGGAAGGTTCTGAATTAAAAGAATTCAGAGGTAAAACAAAACTGAAAGCGGATCTAAATACAGTGATCTCTTTAATGGAAGACAATCCGAATTACGTAACTTGGTTTAAAAATTGCAAACATGCGGAAGCAGTGAAAGTATTAAATACAAAAGAAAAGTATATTTACCTACAGAATGGAGCTCCTTGGCCGGTAAATGATAGGGATTTCGTGATCCATACGGTTTTCAGTCAGGACAAAAATACCGGGGCAGTAACTTATACAATTCGACCTGTTGAAAATATAGTAGGTGAGAAGAAGGGGTTCGTAAGAGGCTCGCTCAAAGGTTTTTGGAAATTCGTCCCTGTTGGGGATGAGATAGAAGTTACCTACCAGATCCTAAGTGATCCGGGCGGAAGTGTCCCTACCTCTATCGCTAATTTTGTTGTGGTAGATATTCCTTACGAAACATTAAAGAAAATGAAAGAAAAGATAACTGAATCTAAGTATATCAATTCTGCCAAACACCCAGACCTGGTCCTTCCGGTCTCCAAGTAAGTATTAGAATTTTATAATTTATAGTTCACACCGAAAAACAATCCGCCGTATGCGGATTGCATGTCCAGTTTTCTGGAATATTGGTTCGATAATAGAATATTGTCTTGGTTTGAAGATTCTGTGAGAGGAGAAAGTCTTCCATCCTGTCTTATATAGAAAGAAGCAGTATCTCCATTAAAGGAACCGTCAAAAGAAGTGATATTAATCCAGGCCAGATACGTTCCGAAACTTAAACTGACTCTTTCATTGATTGGATGGATCAAGGAACCTTCTAATCTGAATTCGAGCCCACTCCCTCTCATGTTACCATTTTGTTGGTAGTATTCTTTTCCGTCAGTGGCGTAACCTTTTGTTATCCATAATGCTCTTGTAATCCCGAGTCCTATACCTGTTTCCCAGCGGAAGTATCTGTTCAGTCTACCTTCTTGCCAGACCATTCCTAAAATATAAAAACTTTCCATTTGGAAATTCAGATTCGTATAAAAAGGTTCAGAAGTTAGGTTTGTGAGATAAAAAGGATCGAAGTATCTGTATCCACCGATCATCCCTACCTTAAAATTTTCGCTCAGTCTGGTCCTGGCTAAAAATTCACCTTGGATACTTCCTCTGGTGTTTTCCTGTTTTGTTTGGCTTGCCACTAAAGGATTCAAGTTAGAGCTAAATCCGTTCAAATTTTGATCGAATCTGTTCGGTCCTCTCATTCCAAAACCGAATCTGGCTCCGAATTCCCATCCATCTGGAGTTTCAGAAGCCTTGTTTTCAGGCATTTCCTTTAGTTTAGGCGTGGTTGTAACACTTTCTTCTGCACCCAAGGAAATCATTCCGAACAGGATCCCAATCAGGATGATAGAAAAGAAACTCACTCTTCTTCCTTTGAGCCCCGACGGCTTTTTAAAAAGGAGTGGTTTTGGGATTGGATGCGTAAAAACTGTGTAGGAGCCCGGCATACGAGTAGGAAATTCTGGGCCAATAATTCTAAAAGCCTTTATTTTAAAGGAAAAGATGGATTGGAATGCTAACAACTAAACTATTTCCGTTCTTGGATTTGGATCTTTTAAAACCATATTTTTATTTTTTACTTTTCATCGGGTTATACCTAACATTCCGCTTAAAGTTTCCACAAATCCGTTTTTTATTTTTAGCGATTAAAATTTTTTCCGGGAATATGGACTACAAAGGTTCCCGAGGACGTTTGGTACATTCTCAGGCATTCTATGCCGGAACAGGTTCCTCCTTACTTCCTGGAGCAGTAATCGGTTCCGCTCTTGCATTGGTATTAGCAGGTCCAGGAGTTTTAGTTTGGATTTGGCTTTCTAGTTTTCTGATCATGCCACTTCGTTTCGTTTCTTCTACACTTGCGATCCGATTCAGGATCAAACTGGAAAGTGGAAGATATCTTTCCGGCCCAATGTATTTTATAGAAAAAGCGCTTAGGGCTAGATGGCTTGCTATCGCTTTTTCTTTGGCTTGTTTATTAACAGTACTTTCTATGGGAAGTGCGATCCCAATTTTAGGAGCTTCCTTTTTGGCTCAGAATGGATTGGATATCCAAGGGATGACTGTTCCTTTCTTAGTTTCCATCATGGTAGTATTCGTGGTGTTAGGTGGGATCAGAAGGATCGGAAAAGTTTCTTCTTATGTTGCTCCAATAGGTTTAATCCTATTTTTCTTAAGTTATGTTCTATTGTTTAGGGATCATTTAGGGAATTTTTACTTCTTCTTAGAATCTGTATTTAAAGAAGCAATGCAACCTTTCTCTCTTTTACTTGGAGGAGGATTTTCTCTCGCAAGGATTTTCAGCACTGGAACAGGAATGTTCTTCTTATCCACTGAAACAGGGATCGGAAAAAGTGCTGGAGTAGCAGGGGTGGTTCGTACCGATTCTGCCGCAAAACAGGGGATCGTGAGCATGCTTGCTACATTCTTTGAAGGTTTTGTGATTTCCACTCTTGTGATCTATGCATTATTCTCTTTTGGGGTAAAGGATCTTGAATCTGTCAAAAACTTCTTATATGTATTGATAAACGGTCCTACAGATCCTGCAAGACTTGCATTGATCGCGTCCTTCTTGCTATTCTCTATAGTTGCTATTTCCGGATGGTTCTATACAGGAGAACAGAATGCGAGATACATCTTTGGAGAAAAATTTGCGAATGTATATCGGATTTTATTCGTAGCTTCTCTACTTGGTTCTGCATACGCTTATGTTCAATATGGAGAAGATTTCCTATTACAAATATTCGGTATAGGTTATGGGCTCGCTTTAATTACCGCTGTCCCGGTCCTTATCAGTTTAGTTCTTTTAGCTAAGGTCGCACAAGGAGAACTCCGGAAATTCCTGGAGGGTGGGGCACATTACGAGATCTTTAAGGACTTCTACCTTCTTCTTCTTTCTATCCTACCTAAAAACTTGGTCTCTTTATTATTCGGGATCTTGGCTTCTCTAAGATTGCCAAGATTTATCATGATCCCGATCTTAAAGGCATTTGCAAAAGCTTATAAGATCAATTTGAACGAAGCGGAGTTGGAGATCCAAGAGTATAACTCTTTAAACCAATTTTTCACCAGAGCATTAAAAGCCGGAGCTAGGATCATAGATTCTGCGGAAAACGCTCTTGTTTCTCCTGTAGATGCAAGGATCACAGGTTTTGGAGATATCAACGATCAGGTAATCCTACAAGCAAAAGGTGTGGATTTTAATCTAAAAGAATTGTTGGGTGGAGATAAATATCTTTCCAAATTCCAAAATGGGAAGTATATCACATTTTATCTTTCTCCTCAGGACTATCATAGGATCCATTCTCCTGCCTACGGAAGAATATTAGGATATTATTATGAACCTGGAAAACTTTTCCCTGTAAATGAATTAGCCGTTTTCGGGATCAGAGGACTTTTTCCTAAAAACGAAAGATTGATCACATTCTTACAGACCGAGTTCGGACTTGTTGCAGTGATAAAAGTGGGAGCTTCTAACGTGGGTCGCATACGTGTTACTTACGATAAAAAGATCATCACAAATACTTTGATCCGAACCACCAAAGAAGAAGATTATAAAGATGTTTCTATCATGATCGAAAAAGGTGCAGAGCTAGGCAGATTCGAAATGGGTTCCACAGTTATCCTTATTTTAGAAAGGGATACTTTCGATTTTGCTGATCTTCCTCTAAACGAGAAGGTGACTTACGGAACTACGATAGGGACTTTCAGAAAGCAGTTCTTAAAACTTCCAAGATAATATGAGCCTTAGTTTAAAAGCGACTACACCTGAAACCATAGAATTCGATGAGAATATTCTGAAAATAGAATGGAAGGACGGAGTTATCTCCGAATTTCCTCTATTAGAACTCAGAAAAAGATGTCCTTGCGTCGTTTGCAAGGGCGGTCATGGGGGGAAAATAGGAGCGACAACCGGCGGTATCAAAGAGGCCAAATTATTGTCTTTTTCCAAGGTGGGAAGATACGCGATCAATTTGGTCTGGGGAGATTATCATAATACAGGCATTTATAGCTTTGATTCTCTCAGATTGTACGCACAGGGAGAACCTGGGGATCTGGGAATTCCTTGATTCTGTCCCGAACTACTCTTTCTAACTAAAATATGCCCTTTCCAAAGCCGAAATTAATAAAAGGCCTAACGGAGGGAGACAAAAGGTGATCTTAAAATTTTTGAATCGGGTCCTTTTTGTTTTTCTGATATTTTCCGTATTTGCATCCCTCTCTCCTGAAAAGAAGAAGGAGCCGAATTCCCCTCTTAACCTGACCATTCCTTTCGATTGGTTTCCTATGGAACCGTTTGCGGGAGGTATTTTTGCGGCAAAAGATTACAATGAATCTGCGAGTGTTTTGATCACTCGAAAAGAATTAACTGAAACCGTGGACCATGGTGCCTTAAATAGGGATTTCCAGATGGGAGTCATAGATTCTATTAAAAAAGGTAACGGCAGGATTATCGAATTCGGAGAATTAGAAGTAGCAAGTCGTCCAGCATTTAGAGTTTATTATAAGGACAAGGGAAGTAATCTTCATATCCTACATATTACCTTATTTAAGGAAAACGTAATGTATGGGATCATGTTTTTCTGCTTGGGGGAAAATCCGGGCCAAAGATACGACGTCCAAAAAATGCTTAAAAAGGCTTATTTTAGGATAGATACCTAAGAATTTCTCACAGAATCCAATTCACTACTTTTGATCAAACGTTGTGTAAAAACATTTTGTACGCCGGGTTATCCGTTTCTTCTTCATAAGGATAACCCAAACTTTTAAGTCTTTCTCTGAAACCTTCTCTCTCGGAAGAAGGGACCTGAAATCCGACTAGTACTCTTCCATAATCCGCCCCGTGATTCCTATAATGGAATAAAGTAATATTCCAGAAGGTTCCTACTGATTCCAAAAATCTAAGTAAGGCTCCTGGACGTTCTGGGAATTCACATCTAAGGATAATCTCATCTTTTAGTTCGGAAACTCTTCCACCCACCATATAACGAATATGGATCTTAGCCGTTTCATTTGCGCTTATATCCAAAACTTCATAACCCAGTGATTCCAATTCAGAAATTACCTTTTCTTTTTCAGAATGTGTTCCTTTTAGTTTTAAACCTACAAAAACATGTGCTTGTTTGTCAGTAGCATATCTATAATTGAATTCGGTGATGATCTTATTTCCTAAAGTCTGAACGAATTTTAAATAACTTCCAGGTTTTTCAGGAATGGTGACTCCGAGTAAAATTTCTCTGGATTCTCCTATTTCTGCTCTTTCTGCAACATGTCTGAGCCTATCAAAATTCATATTCGCACCACTATTGATCGCGATAAGAGCACCTTTTCGATTCGGGTTTTGATGTGCGTAAGATTTTAATCCTGCAAGGGACAATGCACCAGCAGGTTCTGCGATTACTCTCATATCCTCGAATATATCTTTGACTGCGGCACAGATCTCATCTGTGTTTGCCACTAATACTTCATCCAAGAGTTCTTTACAAATATTGAATGTTTCTTCTCCTGCTTGTCTGACTGCGACACCGTCCGCAAATAATCCAACTCTATCTAAGATGACTCTTTTACCGGCAAGGATCGCTTCTTTCATAGAAGCCGCGTCGGAAGGTTCTACTCCTATAACTTTGATCTCAGGTCGTAAAAATTTTATATAAGAAGCAACTCCTGCAGCTAAACCCCCGCCTCCAATTGGAATGAAGACTGCTTCGATCGGATCTGGGTATTGTTGTAAAATTTCGAGACCAACTGTTCCTTGTCCAGCGATCACATCCGGATCATCATAAGGATGTATAAATTTTAGTCCCTTCTCCTTTTCTAATTGTCTAGCGTAAGAATAAGCCTCATCGAAGGTATCTCCATGAAGAACGATCTCTGCTCCGAAATATTGAACTGCTTCTATTTTGATGGATGGGGTAGTGATAGGCATAACGATGATTGCCTTGATCCCTAATTTCTGAGAAGAGAGTGCAACTCCTTGCGCATGATTTCCTGCGGAAGCGCAAATCACTCCGGATCTTTTTTCCTCAGGTGAAAGTCTTGAAATTAAATTATAAGCTCCTCTAATTTTAAAGGAGAAGATTGGTTGTAGGTCCTCCCTTTTTAATAGAACCGAAGAATTTAATCTTTGGCTCATTCGGATCATTTGGTCCAAGGGAGTATGGACCGCGACGTCGTATACTCTCGCGTCTAAAATTTTGCGGATATAATCTATCACTAAGGAAATCCCCAAGAGCAAACCGCTCTCAGGGATAGAATTTAAT
The DNA here is from genome assembly GCF_004770105.1 of Leptospira andrefontaineae. Lineage (NCBI taxonomy): Bacteria > Pseudomonadati > Spirochaetota > Leptospiria > Leptospirales > Leptospiraceae > Leptospira > Leptospira andrefontaineae. The sequence continues at coordinate 376,061 of NZ_RQEY01000005.1, forward strand.
CTACTCTATTTACTTCCAAAGATTTTTTGATCTAATGAAAATCTTCCTGCACCTACGGTTAAAAATACCAAGGAGATGGTAAAAAATACTCCTGCCAATTCGTAGGATCTCCCACCAGTCAGATTAATAAAGGAATCCCCTAAGATCACCGAATGGAAATATGCCGCCACGATCATTGTGCATACGATCCCGAAAGAGGCAAGCCTTGTCAGAAGGCCGATTACCCAAGCGATCCCTCCTCCGAATTCGGAAAGCGCAGCCAAAAATTGGAAAATAGCAGGCATAGAGGAATCAGGCCCCATCCAATGAAACGGGTCCTGAATTTTTCCCCAACCATGTAGTATAAACGCGTATCCACAGACAACTCTTGCGACTAAGATCGCTACATCCGCTTTGATATTCAAAGTTTCGTTTTTAAAAATATCTAAATTCATCCAATATATTCCTTTAAATTTTAATAATATTCTAATATCAGGATCCTTGGATCCTGCGAAGAAGTTCCGCTAACCTTTCCAAAGCTTCCTCCCAGAATCGGCTTATATCTTTCTTTTCTTCCGGAACGGAGAATAAAGCCGTAAAAAAGATCTTTTTCTTACGAAAAATATCATTCTGAGTTTCCTTGGTTCGGATCTCTTCCTTGTCGGAAGATTTATGAAAATAGTGGGAGTAACCTCCCACTTTTGAGTCCATCTTAAGCGCCGGCTCTTTTCCTTTTTTGGAAAGGAAAGATGATGATCCAAAAGCTCAGTATTTGCAACGGATTTGTTTTCATATTCTGTTTCCTTAATATTTATTTTTTTATTGCATCCGACCCGGAATAACTAAGCAAAAATAGCCGTAAGTTTATCCAGGGTTTGGGTCCAACCTTCTTCCATTCCTTCCACTGCAGGATAAAGTTCCGGATCCACTTTGATTGGGAGTGCACGCACTTGGAGTTCTGTTTGAGAACCTTTATCCGCAAATAGAATAGTAATCTGGATCTCAGCCGCCGGTTTTTTCCCGTCCATTTCGAAGGCGATATATGAGGAGAAAACGATCTTTTCTAATGTAACGATCTCCTTATAAGTACCGTTCATCGGATTGATCCCGCCATCCGGATCTTTCATATGGATTAGGATCTCTCCGCCGGGACGAAGATCCAATTGGCAGAGAGGAGCCGTAAATCCATGCGGACCCCACCATTGAGAGACCATATTTGGATCTATCCAAGCCTTCCAAACTAGATCTCTTGGCGCATTCAGGGTCCTAGTCAGTATCATTTCCTTAAATTCAGGTTGTTTGATCTCGTTCACAAACTTCTTCTCCGCTTTTTAAAAAATTATTATATTCGAAAATACTTCGGAATAAGTCCGGATCTTCTTATTTCTTTTCCAGGAATTCTCGTAGACGTCCCAGAGTTTCTCTAAGTCCATCCAATGCGTAATCGGCGACTTTTTTGACATCATCTTCGCTAGAGAAGATGGTTCTCATGGTAAGTTTGGTTTTGGAACCTTCTTCCTCGAAACGAACGATCACATGGAATTGTTTCGGATTGGAATCGTCTCCATGATCATAGACCAGCTTTTCAGGTTTAACCACTTCGATGAACTCGACACGGTTCGGGTAATCTACTCCATCCGGACCATGCATTGTAAATCTCCAGATCCCTCCGGGTTTCACACTCATTTCATGAATGGTATTCGTAAAACCGTTTGGTCCCCACCAGATTGCTACTTGTTTCGGGTCAGTCCAAGCACTCCAAACTAATTCTCTCGGAGCATCGAAAGTTTTAATCCCTATAATTTCTTTTCCAACAACTGAAACTTCTGCTTTCATTCTATTTTCCTTATTTATATTCTGTTAATATTATCTGGCTGCTTTTTCTAGTTCTGCAGCAGATCCTTCTGGTTCTTTTTTATCTTTCAAAATGAAGAAGATCGCAAATGCCAAAGCGATAGAGATCCCTACACTCAAGAAAGAAACAAAATGTAAAGAATCGGTGAATGCTCCCTGGGCAGTGCTGAGTAGTATCTGCCTACTCGGCTCCGGAAGTTCTTTTGCTATAGCTACCGCAGAAGCTAAAGTATTATGAGAACTTTGCCATTGTTCAGGAGTGAGTCCTGGGAGTTCGATCGAATTGATCCTGGATTTGAAAATCGCAACACCTATACTTCCAAGTACTGCAATTCCTAGAACCCCGCCAAATTCAGCCGCAGTTTCTGAAATAGAGGCCGCCGCTCCTGCTCTTTCTGGCGGCGCGGAGCCAACGATGATATCCGTTCCTAAGATCACAACTGCGCAGATCCCAAAAGACATGATGAGAGATCCTGCGATAATCATCCAGATCCCGTTTTCAGTATTAATCAGAGTATATAAATACATACCGATCGCGAGCAATACAAGTCCGCTTAACATCACATATAATGGGCGCATAATACGAACGATCATATGGATCGTAAGAGATCCTATAATATTGCCTAATGCTCCAGGAAGAGTCCAAAGCCCGGCTTCCAAGGGAGAAAGTCCTAAGACCAATTGTAAGTATTGGGAAATAAATAAGAAAGCTCCCAAGCCTACGAAGATGGTCATCGTATTTCCGACGACTGCAGCAGTGAATGCGGGAAGTTTGAACAGCTCAAGATCTATCATTGGATCTTGTAAAGTGGTTTGCCTTTTAATAAAGACCGCTCCGACTACTAATCCTGCAAGTATAGTAAGAATTGGGACTGTTCCCCAGCCATTCTCTGCGATCTGCTTCAAACCATAGATGATAGAAAGAACTGATACTAAGGATAGGATCGCACTCGGGATATCCATTTTGCCAGCATTCGGATCTTTGAATTCAGGAAGAAGTTTAGGCCCAACGATTAGAAGAAGAATCATAACCGGAACACTCATCAAGAAAACGGAACCCCACCAGAAATATTCCAATAGAACCCCACCTGCAAGAGGACCGATCGCTCCACCTAAAGAGAAACTCATCCCCCAGATACCGATTGCAAAAGTCCTTTCTTCCGGATCCAAAAACATATTACGAATTAATGATAGAGTAGAAGGAGCTAAAGTTGCCGCCGTAATCCCTAAGATTGCACGAGTCAAGATCAAAATTTCGGAACTAGGGGAGAATGCCGCAAGAACGGATGCTACTCCGAATGCCGCCGCTCCATAGAGAAGAAGTTTGCGACGACCAATTCTATCTCCCAGATTTCCCATGATCACAAGAAAACCTGCGACCAAGAAACCATAGATATCCATGATCCATAATTGTTGAGAAGGAGTTGGGTTTAGATCCGCTGTAAGTTGTGGGGCCGCCAAATAAAGAACGGTCAAATCCATCGCGTATAGCAAGCAGGGAAGGGCGATTACCGCCAACCCAATCCACTCTTTTTTAGTGGCTTTTTGTATGTTTTCTATCTTTTCAGACATTCTAAGTCCCTTATTTTATATATTTCTAATATTTCTTTTGGAATTGAGAAAAGTTACGCTTTTGTTTCAGGTCTTTCCTGGTTTTCCTTTTGCGATTGGAGTTGTTGTAGATATGCATCTAAACGATCCAAACTTTCTTCCCAGAAATGTTTGTAATGATCGAGCCAACCCGAAGCTTCCTTTAGACCATCCGGTCGTATCTTGCAGGGTCTCCATTGAGCCTCTCTTCCTCTTTCAATCAGCCCAGCCTTTTCCAAAACCTTTAGATGTTTGGAGATTCCAGGCAGGCTCATATTAAAAGGTTCTGCAAGTTCCTTAACGGTTGCCTCTCCTGAGACCAAATAGAGAAGGATCTCCCTTCTCGTAGGGTCTGCCAGAGCTGCGAAAGTATTGCTCAGTCGATCGGATTCTGTGTCGTATTTAACCATATAGTTAATTTACCGTTTGGTAAAATACAAGACTTCAAATCGCCAGTCAAGCCCGATATACGTAAAAAATGGAAAAAAAATCTGGCATTGGAGACCGGGGGCCGGCAGGGAAAGGCGCAAAGGAATTTTCACGCAGAGGCGCGAAGTTGTAGAGGATGTGAACATTGATCTAGATGCAAGCGGTAGACTTGTTGGGATCGATATCCACGGAAATGCTTCTCAATACGTAGATCTTTCTTCCTTTCAGATCGAAACATTAGAGACCTAAGGATCTTCTTCCTAAAATATACTTGTTTTTGCTTCTAAAGTGGGGTCTTATCTAGGTGTTCCCCCGGCCTTTTCCCACCGATTTTCTGAGCAAGAAAAAAAAGGGTCGACAAATTTCTTTTTATTATGTCTCCTAATCCAAAACTAAGAGAGAGTGCCCCAGATGGGTGAAGGATCCCTTTCCCAGGAAGAAATAGACGCCCTTTTAGCGGGTGCAAATGATACATTCGATCCAGGCAGCAGCATGGCTGCCGGAGGCGGGTCCAAGGAAGCTGCCGGTCTTTCTCCGGTAGATAGGGACCTTCTGTCCGATTTTCTCTCTCATTGTTTTATGACTGCAGGGAATACTTTAGCAGCCATCCTTTCGAAAACTTCTAACTTCATGAATCCTACCTCCGAGGCAAAATCCCGGAAGGATGTGGAAGCAGAGCTTAAGTCCAACACGTTTTTATTATATTCTACCTATTCGGGAAATCTGAACGGAAGAGTTGTGCTTGCGATGGCCGCAGATAATGCGGCTCGTATTGCGAACATGATGATGGGAGGCTTCGATTCAGGTGGTCTGGACGAAGGCCAACTCCAAACTCTTAGAGATAGTTTAACTCCTATTATGGGAGCTCTTCAATCTCAGATCGCTGCTAAGACTGGCGGTGGAGTGAATGGCTCTCCTGCGGAAACCAGACATGTAACTTCTCCCGCTGCATTGGTACTTCCAGAAGGTGATCCGCTGGTGCGGACCTTCTTCAACTTAGCGATAGAGGGACTTCCATCCTTCAGAGTTCAGTTCCTTCTTTCTTTATCTATGGCGAATGATATTCTCTCTCTTTCTAAAAGGTCCGGAGGAGGAGGGGGAGGAGATTATGGTGGCGGTGGCTACCAAGGCGGAATGGGAGGCGGTGGAATTTCCCAAGTAGGAATGAAGGGAGTTTCCTTCCCGAACCTTGCAACTGCAAGCGGCGCCCAAGGAACTCCGAACTTAAACCTTCTTATGGACGTTCAGATGTCCGTGACCGTGGAACTCGGAAGAACTAAGATGTATATTAAAGATATCTTAGGTTTGGGAGAAGGTTCCATTATCGAGTTGGATAAGTTGGCAGGTGAGCCTGTGGACCTTTTAGTGAACGGTAAGTTGATTGCGAAGGGAGAGGTCGTGGTCATCGACGAAAACTTCGGTGTGCGTGTAACGGATATCGTAAGTCCGGCCGATAGGATCAAGCCGGAGTCGGGAGGCGGATGAGCCGAATTTTTCAAACGATCCATTCGTTTTTTTCAGGATTCGGCTCCCTCGCTTTGGCGTTCGGAGTCTTTTGTATTTTATCGGGTATCGCCGGAGGATTATATTCCCAAGGTTCCGAACGAGAACAAATGGACGAAGTTCTCAAGAGAGAATTGGGTACTTCTGACAAAAAGACTTCGGAATCTCCTACAACTTCTGCTCCTAAACAAGAAGAGAAGAAGGAAACAACTGCTGAGTCAGTTCCGAATCCTGTGGAAGAAAGATATAAGCCTGTTTCAGATGGGCCGAGTCTTGCAGGTATCTTATTTAGGATCGTTCTAGTACTCGGAATTCTTTGTGGAGCTGCGTATTGGGTCTTAAGGACTCTCGCAAAATCCAGAGAAGGTTCTCTTCCTGTTAGAGGAGAAATGAATCTTCTGGGAAGTTTGAATTTGGGCACGAATAAGCAGCTTCAGATCGTAGAAGTGACTGGGCAAATTTTCGTGCTGGGTGTGGCGGATAACGGTATTAATTTAATCTCCGAGATTACGGATACGGAGACTAAGGCGAGACTCCAGAGGATGAGAGACGAATTTAAGCCGCCTGAAGGTGGCTTCTTGGTCACTGCTCTGGAACAATTAAAGGATTTGAATATTCGTCTGACCGGAAAGTCGGAAGATGAAGAACAAACCCTTCGGCAAACTCCGGGTGAAAGAAAAGAGAAACAGAGAAAGCTCAAAGAGAAGTTAGACGAAATTAAGAAGGAAAGGAATAATCTGGAGAACGGATTATTCGATTTGAACTAGGGGGAAAAGTGGGAGAGGGGTTCGCTACAAAGGTCGGTAAAAAGGTTTCTGAAGGTATGAGACATAAATCAGTTATGTGGAAGATACTTTCTGGCATTCTTCTCTTTGCCGTTTTGATCATTGCGATCCCAGAGGAAACTTTTGCCCAAGCAAACACACCTAGGATCCCTATCCCAAATCTGAATATCAATGTGAACGAAGCGAAAGGTCCGAGAGAGACAAGTCTTTCTTTGATGATCTTGTTCTTAGTTACAATTCTTTCTTTGGCTCCTGCCATTGTGATGTCCCTGACTTCCTTTACTAAGATAGTAATCGTCTTGGATTTTGTGAGAAGGGCACTTTCTATCCAAAACCTTCCGCCTAACCAGGTAATGGTGGGACTCGCATTATTCATGACATTCTTTATCATGGCCCCTACCTTGAATATCGTGTACGAGAAAGGTTTAAACCCGTACATGGAAGGTAAGATTGACACCAACGAATTTTTTGATAAGTCCATGGTCCCTCTCCGGGAATTTATGATGAGGCAGATCGGGACAAGCGGCGCCAAGGACGTGGCTTTATTTTTGAAGATCGGAAAAGTGGAGAATGTAGAATCATTCGACGATGTTCCGAATTACGTTCTTATTCCCGCATTTATGCTTTCTGAGATCAAGAAAGCCTTTTGGATCGGGATCATTATATTTATTCCTTTTATCGTGGTGGATCTTGTGGTTGCCTCCGCACTTCTTTCTATGGGTTTGAATATGCTTCCGCCTGTGATGGTGAGTTTGCCGTTTAAATTGATCTTATTCGTTCTTGTGGATGGTTGGAATTTAATCGTCTACGAGCTCGTAAGGAGTTATAAATGACGGAAGTAGATGCAATTACTCTGATCAGAGATGCACTTTTTGTGACTCTTAAACTTTCTGCTCCCATTTTGCTGACTGCAATGGTGGTGGGACTTGTTATTGGTATTTTACAGACCACAACTTCTATCCAAGAGCCAACGATAGCTTTTGTTCCTAAGTTATTATCCATTTTTGCGGTGATCGTGATCTTTGCCGGGTGGATGCTCCAAACAATGACGGATTATACCAGGGATCTTTTCCTGATGATAGAGAAGTTTTAGATTAGAAAAATGGAATACTTTATCGGAAATTTCCAAGTGTTTCTTCTGATCCTGGCAAGGATCGTGGGGCTTCTATCAGTGGCTCCTGTGTTCTCTTTTGCCTCTATCAGTTTTCCTCAAAGAATGACCCTTGGTTTTCTAATTGCTGTAATTTTATTTCCCGTAAGTGCATCCTTCGTTCCTCCGATCCCGGGTAATATGGCTGATTATGGTCTAGTTGTGATGGCGGAGGTGCTAATCGGTATCCTTATGGGCTTTCTAGTCAGCTTGGTATTCTCTTCTTTCCAAATGGCTGGGGAATTTTTTAACGTTCAACTCGGCTTCGGTTATGCTGAGATCTTGGATCCGATCTCTCAAACAAGTCTTCCTGTGATCAGTACTCTTAAAAATATGTTAGGTATGCTTCTATTCTTATCTTTAGGAGCGTACCGTTTTCTGTTCGAAAGTTTAGTATATTCATTTGAGAAGGTTCAAGTTTTGAAACTTGTGCCTGAGATCCAAGACGGTCTTTATAAGGCAATGGAAGAAGCGATTGGTGCGATGTTCCTAGTCGCTTTCAAAATTTCTCTTCCTATACTTGGGGTTTTATTCTTAGTCACTGTTTCAGAAGCATTGATGGGAAAAGCTGCTCCTCAGTTGAATATTCTACAGCTAAGCTTTCCGATCAAGATTGCGATTGGTCTAGTAGTTATGATCCTAATCGTTCCTTTTTTGATCACTCAAATGGACAATGCATTTCAACTTTCTTTCGAGAAGATGAATCTGATGCTGAAAGGATGGCCAAACTAATGGGATCCTTTTGGAAGAAAATAACTGGATTTTTCTCTAAGCTCGCTCTGTTGGAATTCCTACATCCGCTGTATATCCGCATGTTGGAGTTCCTACAAACACTCCAAGTGTTGCGTTCTAATAATATGTTGGAGTTCCAACCTGTGACTGCGCATTCGCAGCCAATCCCTGCTCCTTTTCGTATTGACCTTCAGCTATTTGCAGCGGAAGACGAGGGACGTACACAGCCGGCCAGCGAAAGAAGAAGAAGGGAAGAAAGGGAAAAAGGGAATGTTCCTAAAAGCCCTGAAGTTGCTTCTGCGATCGTTTTGTTGGCTGGTATTGTTCTAATGTATCTCATGGGAGAATATTTTTTCATGAGATCCTATTATCTTTTGAGAAAATATTTCTTCGGGATACGTTCCGCGAATGTGATTAGTTCTGAAGCAATCAGTGAACTTTTGAATAACGCTCTTGTGGATATCACTCAGCTGCTTCTTCCTTTGATGGGGATTACGGTAGTCGCTGCAATTGTTGGTAACGTTGTTCAGACAGGATTTTTATTCGCACCTAGAGCGCTCGCGTTCAATTTCGGAAGGATACGTCCTAATTTTAAAAAGGTGCTTCCGAATCGTCAGACATTATTCGGTTTGGCAAAATCTTTAGTCAAAGTGGCTGTGATTGCTTGGGTCTCTTATTTTGTAATAGAGAAGGACTTTTTCAGGATCCTAATGCTCGGAAACATGGGCCTCGAAGAATCTGTAGCATTAATCACTTTTACTGCGTTTAAAATTTTTATAGTAGTGGGGATACTACTGCTCGCGATCAGCGTAGGGGATTACTTCTTCCAAAGATATGAATATGAAGAAGCTCTCAAAATGACTCCTTCCGAATCCAAAAGAGAGATGAAGGAACAGGACGGGGACCCTTCTTTACAAGCCAGAAGAAGGCAAATGGCCAGAGATCAGATCAAAAAAAGCAAGATGCTGGCAGAAGTTCCGAAAGCAGACGTTGTTATTACGAATCCGACCCACTTTGCAGTTGCGTTAGAGTATAAACCTAACAAACACAGAGCCCCGATTGTGATCGCAAAGGGCGTAGACGATTTCGCATTACGTATTATCCGGGTGGCAAAGGCGAATGATATCGCAACAGTAGAAGACCGCCCAATGGCAAGGACACTTTATGACGAGGTGGAAATTGGACAGGAAGTTCCCGCTAAATTCTATACCGCACTCAGTGTGATCTTTACGAAACTCGAATCTTTCCGGAGAGCGTTCCGAAACGCTTCTTAAACCTAGGAGAATATTATGGATAAGAAATGGTATACACAATCCGACTTCATCCTGGGTGCGGGAGCAGTTGCTATCGTTGGAATGCTCGTTGTTCCTTTGCCAGGATTTATTTTAGACATTCTGATCTTATTCAGTTTGGCTTTAAGTTTACTCATTGTTATGACTTCTTTGTCTATCAAGGAACCTTCTGAGTTTTCTGTTTTTCCTAGTTTATTACTTATAACAACGATCTATCGATTGGCGCTGAACGTTTCTACCACTAGACAAATTTTGTCCAAGGGCCCTGGTGTAAATAGTGCGATCATAGATGCATTTGGTTCCTTTATAGTAGGAAGTGAATCCGGTTTAAGTAAGTATGTAGTTGGATTTATTATTTTCATAATCTTAGTGCTTGTTCAGGTTCTCGTGATCACTAAAGGTGCGACCCGTATCTCCGAAGTGGCAGCAAGGTTCACATTGGATGCATTGCCTGGTAAACAGATGGCAATCGATATGGAACTTTCCACTGGGAATATAAATGAGGCAGAGGCTCGTAAAAGAAGAAAGAAGATCGAAGCGGAAGTGGACTTCTACGGTTCCATGGATGGAGCGAGTAAGTTTGTTCAAGGGGATGTAAGAGCAGGACTGATCATCACTGCGATCAACCTGATCGGAGGAGTCGTTATCGGTGCAAGTATCCGCGGTGAATCCTTCATAGCTGCAGTCGAAACTTACGGAAAGTTCACTATTGGTGATGGACTTGTTTCTCAGATCCCAGCACTTCTCACTACTGTTGCTACAGGTATCATTGTTACTCGTTCCGGATCCGAATCCGATCTTGCGAAACAATTTAAGACCCAGCTATTTGCAAACTCTAAGGTATTGTATGTGGTAGCAGCTTCCATGGGACTCGGCGCATTCATTCCAGGTTTACCTTTTATTCCAATGGTACTTCTCTCAGGTGGGCTTGCATATCTCGCATACTCTCTTGAGAGAACAGTACAAGAACAGCTCGAGGTTTTGGAGAAAAAGGAAAAAGAAGCGGTTGGGGATCGCAAACCTCGAGACTATTACGACGAACTTAGAATCGAGCCAATCGAGATCGAATTCGGTTATCATCTGGTTCCATTGGTGGATGCTTCCCAAGGCGGAACATTGATGGACCAAATTTCCAACTTAAGAGGAAAGTTCGCACGTGAAAGTGGGATCGTTATTCCTCCGATCCGTATATTAGATAATTTGGAAATACCTCCTGATCAATTTACCATCAAGATCAATGGGGTGGAAGTCGGTTCGAGTACGATTCGTCCTGAAAAACTAATGGCAATGCCTTCAGCAGAAAGCCAGGACCTTTCTTCTATCGAAGGAGAATCCTTCATGGAACCTGCATATGGAAGAACTGCAAAATGGATCTCTGCGGATTCGAAAGGAGATGCGGAGTCCAAAGGTTTTATCGTGGTGGATTCTTCTACCGTAATCATCACATATTTGAGAGAATTACTCGCGACTCATGCTTCCAGTTTGCTCGGAAGAGAAGAAGTCAAAAAACTTCTGGATCATTACAGATCTCAATACCCAACACTTATCCAAGAATTGGAAGCGGACAAACCTGGAAATTTGGGAATGTTGCAGCAAGTTCTTCAGAATCTTCTCAGAGAAGGTTTGGGAATTCGCAATCTTGTTCCAATCTTAGAAACAGTTGCAAACAAAATGGGCAAATACCCGAACCCTTATGTTCTTACGGAATTCGTAAGGCAATCCATCTCCAATACGATCGTAAAAGATTATATGGTGGATGGAAAACTACAAGTTATCGTGGTGGAAGGTCGGGTGCTCGACAGATTGAACAAATCTCTCGCACAAGATCGTTTGGAAGGACGGGATATTTTAGTCCTTCCTCCAGATTTCCAGAGAAGACTTTTGGAATCCGTAGCGGATATGAATCGAAGGGTCCAAGAGGGAAGAGGATTCCCGATCTATGTGGTAAATAGAGAAGTGAGGATGCCTTTTGCTTATTTCTTAGCAAAAGAATTCCCACCTAGGAATTTTGCGGTGCTCGCTTTAGAAGAAGTACATTCTTCCGTTCCGACAGTAATCGCAGGCGAACTCAGAATTGCTCAAGCCCAAGCGGCGGAACCCGCAGAAGTGGTTTAGTAAAACGTAATATTAGAATCGAAAAAACAGGAGGATAACATGGATTTCGCAAAGATTAGGGGCAAGGATCTACAGGACTGCCTAATGCAAATGAAGATGAAATACGGCCCAGAAGCCCATGTCATCGAACATAGAATTTTAACCGAAGGTGGCGTTTTCGGAACAGGACTTATGGCCCGCAAGGTCGTGGAGATCCAAGTTGGTATCCCTGAAAAGGCAAGTTCCAGAGAGAAGGTGGAGAAAAAACTCCAAGATCTAAAAGAACTTCTCAAACAAAAGTCCACTCTTGGCTCTGAGAAAAGAAGGAGTCTGGAAGAATTGCCTAGCTGGGAAGAAAGAACTTCTCGCCCAAATAGAACTTCTTCTTTGCCAAAAGAACTGATAGAAGTCACTTCCGAAGCGATTGAGTCTGAAGAAAATCTAGGACTTTCTTTTTCGAAAGAATTCGAGCCTAAGTTTGCAAGGCCTGTTCGTAAGGAACAGGATTCCAATATCCTTAAAATGAGGGATAAACTTGTAAAAGAAGGAATGAGCGAGGCTTATGCGGAAGAAATTATTTCCCAGGTAGAGCAGAGACTTTCTCCTCTCGATCGTTCTCGCACTGTTGCAGTTCAGGAAAAAATTGTAGAAGTTCTTTCTGAAAGGGTGCAGGTGGAGCCTGATATTTTTAAAGGAACTAGAAGAGGACAAAGAAAAGTTATCTTCTTCGTGGGACCTACAGGTAGCGGAAAAACAACTAGCATCGCAAAACTAGCCGCTAAGTACCATCTTCATATGGGAAAATCAGTGTCTCTGTACACAACTGATAACTACAGGATCGCGGCAATCGAGCAGTTAAAACGCTACGCGGATACCATGGAAATGCCTTTTTATGCTGTAAAAGATCTGAAACGTTTTCAGGAGACCCTGGCAAGGGATGGATCTGAGCTGATCTTAATAGATACTGCGGGTTATAGCCATCGCAATGTGGACCAGCTTAGTAAAATGTACGGATACCTTTCCGCTTTCGGAGAAAGGGACAACGTTGAAAATATCCTTGTATTATCCGCTACATCTTCGTATCATCACACCCACTCCGTAATGAAAGCCTACGAGCCCCTTGGTTTCCGTAGAATTTTATTAACTAAACTGGACGAAGCGGAATTTTTGGGTGGATTTCTGGAACTAGCCGATACACTTAATAAGGGTTTTACCCATTTAAGTGTTGGCCAAGAAGTTCCCTTCGATATGATCCCAGCGGAAAAACACCAACTCGCTGAATGCGCAGTAAATCCGGAAAAAATCATCGAGATCCGTGGAGAAGTATTCTCCGCTTAAGGTTTCGGTAGAAAACCTAAGTCCCAGAGAAAGAGGTTAGGATGGACCAAGCGACTCAGTTGCGGAAACTTACCGAGGGTAATACGAGTTTGAAACTCGTGTCTTCAACCAAACCTATGACTAAGATTATAGCGATCGCTTCCGGAAAGGGTGGGGTCGGTAAAAGTACTATCTCCGTAAACCTTGCCATCTCTATGGCTAAGGCAGGACAGAAGGTCCTAGTATTTGATGGAGATCTAGGACTAGCTAACGTGAATGTGATCTTAGGGATCATCCCTAAATACAATTTATATCACGTAGTCAAGGGACATAAAAGTTTAAAGGATATTATCATCCAAGCTCCGGAAGGAGTGGATATCATCGCAGGCGCTAGCGGTTATTCTCAACTTGCTAACCTAAACGATACCCAAAGAAATAATTTGATCAAAGGATTTGCTGATCTGGATTCCTATGATTATATGATCATAGACACCGGAGCAGGGATCAGTTCGAATGTGATCGGACTCACACTTCCTGCGGACGATGTGATCGTAGTTACTACACCAGAACCTACTGCAATCACTGACTCTTATGGACTCATCAAAGCGATCGTTTCCCAAAGTAGAGATAAAAATCTTAAGATGGTCGTAAACCGTGTACGTTCCGCTATCGAAGGGAAGAAGGTTGCTGACCGTGTGATCGATATCTCAGGTCAGTTCTTAGAAGTAAGGGTCGAAAATTTAGGATTCATCTTCCAAGACGACGAGGTGGAAAAAAGTATCCGGGAACAAAAACCGTATATCATCCATTCACCTAAGAGCAAGGCAGCAGCTTGTTTGAATCGGATCACATATTCTCTACTCAACCAAGAAATGGATAATTTAGACGATTCCGGAATCACCGGATTCTTCCGTAAGTTTTTCAATTTCGTAGACGTTAGGGAAAAACAACAGAGCGAGGAAGAGTGAACCTACAAATTGGTTTCCTCGCTTTTTTCTCCTTTTTAGGACTCATCATAAGTCTGGTCTGCGGCATCATGGTCGGAAATTACCTCGGCCATATTATCTTTATCACATTTTTATCCACGGTCGGTATGGCTGTATTCGGATTCGGGGTTTATTCCGTTATAGCTTCTAAGGTTCCTGAGTTTTTAGAACTCATAGGTAATTTTACCGGAGCTTATTCTGGGGGAGATGAAGATGGTCTCGAAGGTGGAGACCGCCATTCTCATGCGGGACATGCGGATATGGATACTTCTACCCCTCATTTTGATTCTCCAGGTAGTGCAGACGAGATCCGAGCTGCTGCGAGTGGAATTCCGCGCAAAAAAGCGGATAAATTCGGAGATCATATTATCGTGGAAAATATCGCGATCAAAAATGAACCTAAGTTGATGGCGGAAGCGATCCGAACCATGCTCGCGAAAGACGACGGCAGCCAGGATAAATAGTAAAAATCTTTCCGACCGAATTCTTGGTTTGTAGGAACTCCAACTCTCGGTTTACATCTCGATTTTAGCCGAAATCAGCCCAGAAACCCAATGAGACAAAAAACTGCTTGATTTCCCGTTTTTGAGTCAAAAAATGCTATTGCAAATCGGTTTGGTCCACGACACTCTTAAGCAGAGGACCAGCCCATCCCGTAGTTATGTCCAAACTTTTCGATAAATACAATAATACGGATGAAACCGAACTTTGGAAGTCTTACCGAAGCACCAAAGACCAGAATATTCGCAGTTATCTTGTAGAAAAATATTCTCCTCTAGTCAAACATGTGGCTGGTCGTATCGCGATCGGTATGCCTCAAAACGTAGAGTTCGATGACCTAGTTTCATACGGTGTGTTTGGTCTTCTAGATGCGATCGAAAAATTCGATCCGGATAGACAGATCAAATTTAAAACCTATGCGATGACTCGTATCAGAGGTTCTATCTTCGACGAACTTCGTTCCATCGACTGGATCCCTCGCTCCATTCGCCAAAAAGCGAAACAGTTGGAGCAAATTATCGGAATGCTCGAGAACAAAGAGGGCGCTCATGTAGAAGATGAGGCGATCGCAAAAGAAATGGGGATCTCCGTCGAGGAGTTCAACTCACTTCTTACTAAGATCAGCGGCACATCACTCGTATCTTTAAATGATATTTGGTTCCTTGGCGATGAGAACGACGAGGTTTCTTTCATGGAGACATTAGAATCTCCGATGAACATGAATCCGGACACCATCATCGAAAAAGAAGAGATCAAAAATGTGATCGTGGAAGCGATCAAAACACTTCCGGACAAAGAGAAAAAAGTAATCGTTCTTTATTATTACGAAGATCTAACTTTAAAAGAGATCGGAGAAGTATTGGAAGTAACCGAATCCAGGATTTCACAACTTCATACGAGAGCAGTAGCAAGACTTCGTAGTAAATTAGGAAAAGTGAAATCGGTTATTAGCAAAAAGTAATCTACTGCACGAGGGCAAAGGTTCTTGAGTCTTACATCCTTTCTAAAAGACCAATCTAAAGAACTAGACAAGCTCCAAAACGAGCAGGTAGAAGTTATAGCTCCTACATTGGAGAAATGTCTTCAGTTAGCTGCAGCGCATCTCAAAAGAAAATCACATGAGCTGGACTATATAGTAATCAAACGCGGAAAGAAAAAACTTTTCGGTTCAGAACCTTGGCATATCAGAGCATCCATTCTTCCTGAAGATACATTCTTAGATGAACTATCAGAACTAGACAAAAAACTCACAGGCGGATCCGGAAAATTAGTCTCCAAAGATCTGAAGGAGTTCCTACAACCTAAGGATAGAGATGGAAGAGCAGTCGTTCAAATTTTCAGGAACGGAACTTATCTTACAATATATCCTCCTTCCGGTGAAGGAAAAGCAATCGAACTTTCAGAAGTTTCTCGCAGACTTTCCGTTCGAGGAATAAACGAAGTAGATGATGGTCAGATCCGTAAGATTGTAAAAGAGACAAAGGGAGAACCAATCTATATTTCCAATATGAAACCAAGGCAGGGTGCCGAGGCTAAAATGGTATTGGATATTGCTCCTGATAAGATGAAAGCAAAGATCACTTTCATTCCTCCAAAGCCAGGCGGAAGAGATCTAGAGGTAAAAGACGTAGTCAATTATCTCAAAAACGCAGGGATCAAATACGGAGTAAAAGAAGAAGAGATCCAAAGAAGGTTGGAGGATGAATTTTATAACCAACCTTTCACAGCCGCAGAAGGAGATCCTCCTGTTAACGGAAAGAATGCACAGGTCATCTACCATGTTCGTATCAGCAAGAAGGTAGTTTTCAGAGAAGATGAATCCGGAAAAGTTGATTATAAGGATATGGATCTGATCGAGAACGTTGTGGTAGGACAACTTCTCGCAGAAAAAATCCCTGCGGAAAGAGGGAAGTACGGTCGCACATTATTTAACGAACTTTTACCTGCAAAAGACGGATTAGATACGGAACTCAAACAAGGAAAAGGAACAATTCTTTCCGAAGACAGAACCAAACTCACTGCAGAGGTGAACGGACAAGTAGTCTATGCAAGCGGAAGGCTCTCTGTCGAAACAGTTTACAGAGTCAACGGTGACGTTGGTATTAAAACAGGTAACGTTACATTCTTAGGTTCAGTGATCATCACCGGAAACGTAGAAGATAATTACTCGGTTAAGGCCGCAGGAAATATCGAGATCTACGGAACTGTCCAAAAAGCAAATGTGGAAGCAGACGGAGATATCATCATTCGCCAAGGTGTTTCCGGAAGAGATGAGGCTCGTATCGAGTCTACAGGCGGAAACGTAATCGCGAAATTTATCCAGAACGCAACTGTAGTCACAGAAAAAGACGTTGTGGTCCAAGAAGGGATTCTTCACTGCTTTGTGAGTGCCGGTGGAAAAGTAATCTCTAATGGTAAGAGGGGACAAATTGTAGGAGGTACGATCCGTGCTTCCGATACGATCGCAGCCAAGGTCATCGGATCTTCTGCCAACCCTGCAACTGAACTTATAGTAGGAACAGATCCTAAGGTATTAAAACAGATCTCTGAATACGAAGAGAAACTAGCCGAAAACCAGGATAAGTTTGAACAGATCTCCAAAAGTCTTAAGACTCTTAAGGCAAGAAAGGAGAATGATCCTGCTTCTTTCACCCAAGACCATGAGCAGCAGCTAATCAAAACCAGTAAGGCTACAGAAAAACTGGAGACCCGAGTCAGAGAATACGAAAACGAGATCCAGAATCTCAAGTCTTATATAGAAGAAAGAGCCGCAAATGGAAAGATCAGTGTCGAAAAGACCCTATTTGGTGGGGTTACCATCAAGATCAAAAGTGCGGACTTTAAGACCCGTAACGAGATTAAACATAAGACCTTCGTAGAGGAGAACGGGGTTATCCGACAATTGCCGTACCAAGATCCTGAACCGGATAAAAAAGACTGGAGAAAAAACAGATCTAGAGGAAAATAAAGGATATGAGGCTAAACGAACCTCTTTCCGGATACGGTGCTGCGAACGATCTGGTCCGAAGGACTATGGTGGAGAATCCACATACTCTTTCGAACGTTATCGCTCAGAACGAAAAATCAATCCGAGAGTATTCTATAGATAAAAAGTACGCGGTGCAAATGTACACCGAGACTTTTTCGCTATCTCCTGAATATAGAGAAAGACTTCGTAACTCATACACCCAAAGGATCGGAGAAATAGAAAAGGAAATCCGTTCTTTTAAAGGGCCAAAACCCGAGGGTGGAAAGGAGAGAATTTTCTCCTACGATAAGAGCGGTAGAAAAACCGAAATTCGGACGCCTACTCGTTCCACAGTGGACTATATAGCTTAATAAAACCACGTCGGCTTCCGAGGGATGTTGTTGGAAATATCCTCGAAAAGGACGCTTGTGCGATGGAATTATTCACAGTCCTATTCTTAAACATTATTATAGCCATTGGCTTGTACGTAGGTGTGTCCGCTCAAGTGACGAAGAGGATCCGCTCTCATATGATACGTCGTATCAACGAAGAGATCCGAACTCTCGTGGATGAGATCCAAACAGAAACAGAAAGCCAAATCGAACTTTTAAATTCTAAGATCCAAGCTTATAAAATTTTGGTCCAACGTTCCGATTCTTTGGAGGATAAATACAGATCTATCCTCCAAAAGTTGGAATCTCTTCCTGAAAGAATACTTTCTAACGAGGGAAAAAAAATAGAAAAACAGAATGTTTCTCCTGAACCATTATTAGAATTCGAAACGGTAGAAGAAGAATTGGAAACGGGCGAACCTTCTACCTTAACTCATAGGGAAGCGGTCCAAATTTCCGATGAGGAAAAATTTAAGAACGAATATCTGACTCTAATTCGAGAAAAACAAAAAGAACTTAAAACTACTCCGGCAGAATCATTAGAGAATAGAAAACAGGAACTTGCTGCAAAAGCGGGAGAGGGTGTAGGTAGACTATATAAACAAAATCTGAGAGAAAATTATTCTCCAGAAAATCCAAAACCGTTCTTAGATCCTGAAAGAAAAAATCCCAAAAAAGAAACTGCTTCTGTGGAAGAAGAATCCGGGACCTTGGGAATCCTGAAAAACTTCGGCAAGACTATTAAGAATGTAATGGGCTGGAAAGATTCCCAGGAATTGATGTCTGAAATTTCTCCAACTAGAACTCCTCAGCCGATGTACAATCCAAGTTCTACATTTGATATCTCTTTGGATGGAGATCCATTCGAAGAAAATAAGATCGAATTTCCGGAAGATATCAGCGGAGGCTCTTTAAAAGCAGAGCCCGACTATACTCCTGAATTAGATCCTAAAAAAACGAGTTCTAAATCCAAAAGAACGGATAATAAAATTCCTGCAGAAGAGAACTTCGGAAAAATCCTAGAAAGAAAAATGACGGGTTACGTTCCTCAAAAACAGGATTCCGTAAAAATTTCATCCGAAACGGCGCTAAAAGACCTGGGAGAAGGGGCGAGTAAAATTGAGAAGGTAGTTTTCCTCTTGAAAAAAGGATACTCCCATGAGGAAATCTCAGAAGCCTTGGATCTCGCCACCGGTGAGGTGGACATTATCGAAAGATTTAGGTTGGAGAGAAATAGGAGGACCTAATGTCCCAATTTAGCGTCTTGAACGTTGGTTTTGGAAATATAGTAATGGTTTCCAAAATTGTAGGTATCATTCATTCGGATTCTGCATCCGCTAAAAGGATCCGAAACGAAGCCAAAAGTAATAACAGTTTGGTAGACGCGACTCAGGGAAAAAAGACCAGGTCCATTATAATCACCGATTCCAACCATTTGATCCTTTCCAACTTAAGAGTAGAAGCCCTCACAAGAAGGATAGAAAGCAGGGATAATTCTATCGCAGAAGAAGAGGAAGAAAAGGACTGAAATCTCCCAAACTAATCGTTCTGTCCTCCGTAGCAGGAGGAGGCAAATCCACACTTATCCAACTGATCCGAGCCAAACATCCTGATTTGGCTTTTTCCGTTTCTTGTACTACGAGGGCTCCTCGTCCAGGTGACAAGGAAGGAGTAACGTATTTTTTCCTGACTAAAGAGAAATTTGAATCCGGGATCGATAATGGGGAGTTTTTAGAATGGGCCAAGGTCCACGATAATTATTATGGAACTCCTGCAATATTCGTAAACCAATGTATGTCTGCCGGCAAGTCGGTGATCATGGATCTGGATGTGCAGGGCGCTGCTCAGGTAAAACAAAAATTGGGAAAAGAAGCGATCACAATCTTCATTCTTCCCCCCAATGAAGAAGAATGGGAAAAAAGATTACGCGGCAGAGGGACCGATTCCGAAGAAAGTATCCTAAAAAGGATCAAAAATGGAAAGGAAGAATTAGCTCATAAAGATGAATTCGATCATATCATTGTGAATGATAAACTGGAACACACACTTTCTCGTTTAGAAGAAATTTTATTTTAGAATTTCCGCGAAATTAGGAAACCTAAACCGTTCTCTACTGTCTTATTCTGAGCCAAGGATCAGGTAATATGAAATTCTTATGCAATTCTCTTTTAGTTTCTGTACTTTCTATTTTTAGTTTTCAATGTATGTTTCTCATTAAACCTAGAAAGGATTTTGAAGAGAGTAAAAATTTAACTGCTCCCGATTATTCTAAGCCTGAGTTTTGGGCGGCACTTCCGGATAAAAAAGATAATGCGGATCTTGTTCCTGAAAATTCAGGCTTAAAAGAAAATCAATCCTTGGCAGAGGCAGATACTTTTTATATCCATCCAACTACATTACTTCTTCGTCCTAATTATTGGAACGGAGATCTAAAAGACGAAAGTTTAAACGAAAGAACTGATAAACATCCGATCAAAACCCAAGCAAGTGCATTCAACGAATGTTGTAAGGTTTATGCTCCTCGATATAGACAAGCTGCATTTTTTGTTTTTACAAAAGACGCTTCGGAAGGAGAGGCCGCATTAGATTTTGCATTCCAAGATGTGAAAGCTTCCTTTCTTTATTATATGAAACATTGGAATAAGGGTCGTCCTTATATCATCGCTTCCCATAGCCAAGGCACTCGACATTCGATACGTTTACTTAAAGAAGTGATTTCCACGAATCTGGAATATAAGAAAAACCTGGTAGTGAGTTATTCGATCGGTTTTCCTTTTAAGAAAGAAGAAGCGGGTTTGCCTGTTTGCTCAGGGCCGAAAGATACAGGATGTGTGGTGGGTTGGAATTCCTATATTTGGGGAAATTCTCCCGGTAGATTATTGGATAGATACGGAAAAGACACCGTTTGTGTGAATCCATTGAGTTGGAAACAAGACGAGGAATATTCAGCTAAGTCTGAAAATTTAGGAAGTGTGAACCGAAGTTTTGATCAATTGCTTCCAGGTGTTGCGGACGCTAAATGTAATTCTGGGGTTCTATGGATACACGAACCTGAGATCACTCGGACTCCAAACTTAGGAAAAGATGGGAATTTACATACTGGAGATTTTCATTTCTTCTATGCGAATATTAGGAAAAACGCAAAAGAGAGAACGGAAACTTTTTTAAAGAATCAAAACTCGAAGTAAGTCTTAGATTTTGTTTCGCACGGTGACCAAGGAGTTTTTCATCCCAAGGCGCTAAGAAAAGAAGATATAGGTTTTCAAATCCTAAAAATCTCTTCTAAACTTTGCGGCTTCGAGTGAGACCTGCCTTCTGTGATTTCCGTGCGAAACTTTAATTCGTACAATAAGTCTGTTCTATTACGATAGAAGGCATGTCTGTTCTTTTGCCGTCCAGATCCAACTTCTTATTTTTTAGATAGAATCCGCAAACTTCCACATAAGAACCGACAGATACTCGATTCATTAAACTATAATCGTCCGAATCTAAAACCACTGGTTTTCCGGAGAAATGAACTACGAATCGGATAGAATTTCCTTTGTATAATACATGAGTTACTGTTCCTGCGACTCGAACAGTTTCTCCAACTGCTTTTCCCGGATTATTGACCAGTTCTTCGCCCGAAACATATTTCGGTTTTGCGGGTGCGGAAGCTTTTTTACTTTTAGAGTAAATGGTTCCTGCAGATAATACTAGTATAGAAAAAAATAGGATCGTTTTCTTTTTCATAAAATTTTAAAGTTCTTCCGACTCAGAATTGGATTCAGGAGCCTTAATCACATCAGATCTGGACAACCATTTATTCGTAATATTCGCCCTGCGTTCTGCCGGGAACAAGGTGAGAAGATAGGTAGTAATTGTTTGTCTACCGTCCTGCTCTGCATCCTTGTCCATTTGAATGAATACATCTATGATATCTTTGTCCGACCAATTGGTAAGCATCTGCACTGCGTTGTCGGGAGGCATATTTGCCACCTTCTCCGCCATGACCTTAACCAATTTACCTCTGCTATTCCTTTCAGATTCAGAAGATTTAAGCTCATTTTCCTTGGAAGTAAGACCTCGTTTGAGTTCCTCGATTTTCTCGAGTTCCGCTTCCAGGCGCTCTTTTTCTTTTTTGAGTTCTTCTTCTTTTTGTGAGATCTCGTCTCTATCTTTGGCGAGTCTTTCCATTTCTTTACGGAATTCCAACTTCTCTAATTCAGAAGGGGATTCGGAGTCCGCATTTACGAGTCCTGGTTCCGTTCTTAAAAAAGGAAAAATTTCAGCAGCGTCTATGATCTGAAAATAATGAAACGCAAAAAATCCGATCAACACTAGGAAGAAGATCAGGAGTACTAGATATACTGCTCTTGCTTTGTCAGTTAAACTTGCCACTTTTTATACCCGGATGTCCAGCCTGGAGCCTGAAATTCTTTTTTCCAATTCTCCTGCCTTATTTTCCAAATGAGAAATTTTATCTTGGAGATTTGCCATGCTCCCGATTAAAGGATCGGAAGATTCTACAGTTTTACGTACTTCTAAAAAGGGGAGGTCACTTTTTATAACGCTCGTAAAGTTTTCTGAGCTCAGAAAGTCCCGCATCTTCTGTACCGGTGCGCTCGACGCCTCCCGTATCATAGGTAAATACTTTCGGATCCCGTTTAGATCTATCATCCCCATAAATTTCCTCCCTAGTCTTCCTATAAAGATCTGCTAAAAATTGCTCTTCTGCCTGGATTTTTTCCGCCTTTCTATAGGAGTGCATATACTCCTTAAAACGGTTTTCTTTTAGAAGTTCCAGTACCTTCTTCTCTTTTCTTGCTTCTGATACTTCCGTTCTTTTTTTTTCAACAGGTTCATCGAAAGAACGTATTTCATTCTCTAACTCGGAATTTCGAGTTAGAAGTTGTCTCATATAAGTTTGCAAATAAGAATATTCTCTTAAGTCTGCACTTCCCGACAGCGTAGTAGAAGATAGAGATTGTATTCTTGCATCATTGGAATCTATTTCTGATTGTCGTTGGTTAACTTCTGCCACTAATTCTGAAAGTTCTTTGAGTTTTTGGTCCTCTTTGATCTTCTTTAAACGAAGTACAGGTTCGAGCCTGAATTGGAATCTTTTCATCGATTAAAATTCCTCTTCTTCTCTTTCTTCTTTTAAGATATCTCTTAAGCCACTGACTGTTTGTGGGAAAAGACTTCTTTCCATAAGTCTTTGTTTTAAATAAGAATCTATTTTATCTTTTTTGCGAATAGCGAGATCCACTTTTGGATCGGATCCTCTTACGTAAGCATTCAATAAGATCAATTCTTCCACTGAATTATAAGTGGAGATCAGCTCTCTGATCATACCGGCTCTCATGAACTGGTCTTCTTCAACTATTGATTGCATTACCCTGGAAAGTGAAGCAGGAATATCGATTGCAGGATAATGATTTCTTTCCGCCATTTTACGCGAAAGAATAATGTGACCGTCTATATAACCTCGGACTGCGTCCGCGACAGGGTCTTCCATCTCGTCTGTGTCAGTTAGGATCGTATAAAATCCTGTGATACTTCCTCCTGATTTTGAAGTACCTGAACGTTCAACTAGTTTTGCTATTTTAGTAAAAACAGATGAACTAAAACCTCTTGTGATGGGAGGTTCATGGTTAGAAACAGAGATCTCTCTATTTGCGTGTGCGAACCTGGTTAGGGAATCCATCATTAAGTTTACATGAAGTCCCTGTTCCCTGAAATATTCTGCAACGGAAGTGGCGAGTAATGCGCAGTTTACCTGTTCCATCTTAGGTGCATCCGAGGTTGCTGCGAATACTACGGATTTTGCGAGACCTTCTTTTCCTAAGTCTCTTTCCAAAAATTCGTTCACCTCTCTGCCTCGTTCTCCAACGAGTGCGATCACGTTTACATCCGCATTCGTGAACCTTGCGATCATACCGAGTAAGCTGGATTTTCCAACGCCCGATCCGGAGAAGATCCCTAACCTTTGTCCTCTGCCTACTGTTAAAATTCCATCTATCGCTCTTACACCCGTAAGTAGAATGTCCCGGATCACAGGTCGATCCAAAGGATTGATACTTTCTCCTTCTGGAGATTTTTCTTCGGAAGTGATGATGAGTCCTTTTTTGTCGATCGGACGTCCTACGCCATTCAATACACGACCGAGCAATTCTTTTCCAACAGGAACATTCAAACTTCTTCCTGAAGAAAATACGAAAGCGTCAGGATATACTCCTTCCACAGGACCAAGAGGCATTAGTGTATATACATGATTTTCGAAACCAACGATCTCACATTGCAGGTAACCTTCAGTTCCTGCTTTTTGGACTTCCATGATCTCTCCGATCTTGGAATCCGGAGGACCTTCTGAATAGATTACGTTTCCTGAGACTCGAACGACGCGCCCGGATTTGCGGATTGTTTCTGTGCGGTCCAAGATCAGAAAATACTTGGAGATGACGTCTACCTTTTCGTGAAACTTCTTCTCTATCATGATCTTAGCTCTTAGATACCGGATACTGTCCCTGGGATTTTACCCGGAGTCAAGTGATAATGAGAATATAACTGAATTATGTCACATATGAGCGAAGAGCGAATCCAGTCGAAGTGCCTACAAAGAAAACCCCCCTGACCCGACCGCCTATGGTTTCGGCGGCCGGGTAGGAGACTAAGTTTGGACGTGAATGTTAGATTAGATCGGCTCCGCATTTCGAATTGCTTCTTCGATTTCTTTGAGCTGTGTGGAGATCCTTGCATCGATGGCACCAACATCTGTTTCGATGATGACCCCACCTCTGTCGACGCGAGAGTCTTCGTAGATATTGACCTTGCGAAGAGACTCCATAAGTTTGATAAGTTCATCTTTGTGAGCTGTGGTGATCTCCAAGTCTGCAAAGTTGACTCGGATATCCACACGGTCCCTGTCCTTGATACGTTTCAGGGCTTCTCGAATATTATTGAGTACGATTTCTTTACGTTCAATGATCTCATCTTTGATGATTTTACGAGCGATGATCAGGATCATCTCCACCATCTGCTTCTCGGATGCCTGGATGAGTTCCGCACGGATATCGATCGCTTTACCTACGATAGTTCCGAGACGGTCGATTAGGCGTCGGACTTCTCCCTGGCCTTTTCTGAATCCTACTTCTCGTCCTGCTTCGAATCCTTTTAGGTAGGCCTCATGTTCGATCTCCGCCGTTTTCATCTCGGCTTCTTTGATCATTCTTTCGGCTTCCATCTTGGCTCTTTCCAAGATCTGTTCTGCTTTGGCCTTACCTGAATCCTCTTCGAGTTTGATCTTCTCTTTGGAATCCTGGATCATTTGGAAGGCTTTTTTACGGCCTTCTTCCTCGATCTCCTCCGACTTGCGACGGGAGTCCTCGAGCATTGTTTTGATATTTTCTTCCGTTTCTTCTTTATAACGGTTTAGCTCTGCCTCGATCTCTTCAATAGAAGGACCTTGGTATTGCTCTATAATATTTCCTTCTTGGTCGACTTCGAACTCTTCGGCGTCTTCGTCCCTATGGAATTTTTTATATTTGTCCGGAATTTGCAGCTCTACCTGATCCTGCATGTCCGCGATTTGGATAGGTTTGAAGACTAGTTTTGCCATATTAGTTCTTTCTCCGGAACTTGATTCTTCCTGATTCTACGGATTCCTTAAAAATTTCAAGTAGTCCGTTCTGAGCGGTTTCAATCTCAGCGAGGGAAACCGGGCCCATAGAATCTTCTTCCAATCGGATGGAATAGGCAAGAGATGGATCTAACCTTTCCAATAAAACCTGCTTCGTTTCCGGTTCCGTTCCTTTAAAAGCGGTCGCGGTCACTATCGGATGGATCTCTCCCATGAACTTGTTTAGGGCTTCTCGGCTTAGATCCATCAGGTCTTCCATTCGGAAGAAATGCTTATTTATATTTTCGGCAAACGACTGGCTCTTTTCGCGTATCCTCGAGAATAATTTCTGGGAATCTTGGGGGTCCAATTTGCCCAAAAGTTCTGCGGCCCTTTTGCCACCCTTATCCCTGGTAGGAACTCCAGACTGAGGGGATTTCAGGACTTCTTTTTTGAAGCGCAAAAACCTCTCCAAGGAGTCCATAAGTCCGGCAGAAGAAAGGTCCAAATTCCGTATGGAAAGTAGGATCTCCTCCTGGGTCTCTTCCGGGAATTCTTCCAATACTCTGGCAGAAGTATCCGGATCCGCGTAGCAGAAGATGAGTGCGATCCTGTCGGCTGATTCTCCTGCTACGATTTTGGAAAGTTCTTCCTTGGTATAAGATTTGAGCTCTTCGGACCATTCCGGTTCTGAAACTAAATCTTCTTTCAGGATAGTTTCGAGTTCTTGGATTAATGCCAAGGTGTCTCGATCGATCCCTTCTTTTGGGACTGTTGAGAGTCCTTCTAAGAAGGAGCCTAAAAGTTCTCTTTCTTGTTTCGCTTCTATTTTGCCGGACTTGTGAAAACTTTCTAAAAGTTTCGATGTGTCCTGAGGCCCAAGGTGGCGAAACACTTCCGGGGGAAGATGCTCCCCCAGGATTCGGAGGAGCTGTCCCGCCCGGTTTCTTTTTCCGGACAGGATACTCATTAGGTTGCTTCCTCTTCAGATAACCAGGTGCGTAGAAGTTGTGCCACTTCTTCCGGTTTTTCCCTGGCGAGATTGATCGCGTTTTCGAGAAGTTCTCTTCTGAGTTTTTCGTCCAGAGAGAGTTCGACTTCTGCGCTTCCGTCGTCCATAACTCGGAGAGCTGCTTCTCTCATCATCTGCTGCATTGCTGCGAGTTCTTCTTCGCGTAGTCTGCGGCGTCTTGCGATTTCTTTTTTGATCGCTCTGTAGATGAGGATAGTAAGTATTAAGAATAATACAATGACCAAGGATGCGATTACCATTTGGCGGATCGCTTTCTGTTTTCTTAATTCTTCGTCTTCTGCAGCGAACTGAGCAGTGCGGTCTTTAGCAATGCTGATTACGGAGATTTGGTCTCCTCTTGCTTTGTCTATGCCTACCGCTGCTTCTAAGTTTTTACGAACAGTTCTAATGTCTTCATCGGAAACAGGGATATAAGTTCTGTCGTAACCGGTTCCATCCGCGTTTTCCTTTTTAGTCCACTGACCGTCCACTACCACGGAGAGATTTACTTTTTCAATCTTCCAAGGTTGTTTTTGGACTTCGCTAACTCTTCTATTGAATTCGAAGTTATTGATATTCTCAGTTTTCTTATAATCTGCTTTTTGATAGTCTGTATCTTTATAACCAGGAGGAAGGTTAGGTTCAGTTCCAGCAGGTCCATCCGGAGTGAAACCTCTTCCGGTGAATTGTTCGCTGGTTTCTTTAGAAGAAACTTTTAAGCTATAACCGTCTACGATCTTCAGTTCAGAATATGGAGTATTTGGATCATCCGGTCTTTCGATTACTGGAGAAACTTGGTTATCTTTATAAGATTCTTTATCCCAGTTTAACATATATTCGAAGCGGGTGATGTCTACTCTGTCTTCTCCGCCTAAGAACCAGCGAAGAGTATTTCTAACGTCGATTAATCTTTGGATCCTTTGTTCTTCTTGGATCCTTAATTTCTCTTGTACAACTCTAAGCTCTAATCTTTCTTTTTCTAAGTCTTCTTCGAAGTCGGAGATGATCTTGCCGTCTGCATCTGCGACTACTACGTTTTCCGGTTTGAGTTTAGGCACCGCTCTGGAAACCAAGTTTACGATACCTTTTACTTCTTTTTTGGAAATCCCTTCGACTCCAGGGATAAAATGTAAGATGACCGAGGCTTTCACCGGCGAAGCATTCGAATTGAACAATTCATCTTCCGGTATTGCTATGTTCACGAATGCTTTGTCTACAGGTCTTAGGGTCATTAAGGATTGCTCGATAGCTCCTTTTAAGGCCCTATACTTTTTGATGTCCTTGTCGAACTGGGTCTCGGTGAATTTCTCCACATTGAATAGCTCCCAGCCTTGCACACCTGCGGGGATCAGGTTTTCTTGGGCAAGTTTTGTGATAATCTCTTGCCTTTGTTCCGGATCTACACTCACAATACTGGTGTCTCCCGTGCTGTAAGAATAGCCCATGGAGTCCAATTTTTTAGTAACCTCTGCGAAATCCTTCGCAGTAAGGTTTTGAAATAGTATGACCTTATTCTTTTGGGAGGAAACGGTTGTCAGAAGCCCTAAGGCAACGACTACAGTTATCGCCACTCCACCTAAAATCAGTTTCTTCGTAGTATCTAAAGAGTTGAAGAACTCCTTGATATTGTTCAGAATCTTTTGTAATTGCTCGGGCATTTTCCTTCACCACCGGACAAGATAGGGGACATAATAGATTTTCGGAAACAAAGTACAATCCCTTTTTAAAAAAACTTTAGAATTTTTTTATTTTCTCCGGATTTTTTATATTAACTCTTTTGGAAACAGCCTCGAAGCAAAAATTAAATTTAGTTGTACATAATTGCTATTCTTATGTTTAGTGGAATTCTGTTTGCTTGGGATTTCTGCTTAGGAATTGTCTAGGAAATAAAACATTTTGAACATGAAACTCACCGAAGAACATTCAAATTTTATAAATCTAGAGGAAGCAATCCAGTTAGAAGAATATTTCAAAACTTTAATATCAGCGGAGAAGGTCTCTAAGATCCAAGAAGTCGCTTCTTTTCGCACAAAGTACTTAACAATTGTAATGGAAGATATATTCCAACCTTATAATGCTAGTGCTCCTGTAAGAACTTCTGAATGTTTAGGCTTAACTGATATCCACGTAATAGAAAACCGAAACACTTATAGGCCTAATGAAGGCATTTCTCTCGGTGCTCAAAAATGGCTAAAAATTCACAAATACCAAAAACCGGATTTCGATAATACTAGACATTGTATAAGCGGTTTAAAGGAGAAGGGTTACAGGATCGTAGCAACCTCTCCTCATACATTAGAAAATTCTTACGAATTAGATACCTTGCCATTAGATAAACCTTGCGCAGTATTATTCGGTTCAGAAGAAAAAGGATTATCTTCTTATTCTATGGAAGAAGCAGACGTATTCCTAAAACTTCCAATGTACGGTTTTACTGAAAGTTATAATATTTCGGTAACGGTGGCGATTGTACTTTCACATCTTGCATTTAGGTTAAGAAAAGAAGTCCCTAACTGGGCTTTAACAGAGGAAGAGCAGGTCCATATCCGGAATTCTTATTATAAAAAAGTATTGTATAAGGGAAATTTAGTAGAATCGGACCTATTACAACGGATCAGATCCGAAGCAGAAAGGGTCCAATAGATCAATTTTTTGGCGGAATGGTAAGGTAGGATGGAACAATTCAGCAGCGTTTCTAAGTTTATAAAAAAGTTTTCACTAGTATTTGCGGGTATTTTTGCATTTCTATTTATAACCAGGCTTATCTATAGTTATGCGGTAGGCCCTGAAACAAATATTATAAACCAAGAACAAGGTTCTTCTATCAATTTTGATTATGGGCGTAAGAACTATGCTTCTGAAAAGTTTTATGCTCCCCAAGACAAGGCGCCGATTTCCACGTCTTCTCAAAAATATGAGAAGGTAGCGGCTGTTTCTTCTAAAACTTCCGAGTTTGATGAAAACGAAAGGAAAACTCGAAAGATGGTAGAAGATGCCAAAGGAGTCATACAATACGAACAAAGATCAGGACTTGCAGGCAAAAGAACATTACAATTGGGTATTGGTGTAAACCCGGACAAGTTCGACTCAATGGTAGAATCCATTCAAACGATTGGCGTTATAGATTCAATTTCCGTAAATAAGACGGATAAAACAAACGAATACAAAAACATCACTGCTACCCGCATCTCCTTAGAAAAATCCAAGGCTGGGCTTTTGAGTTTAAAGGGCAGAAACGGTAAAATAGAGGAATTGATATCTTTAGAAAAAGAAATTTTAGAAATAGAGGGTAAGATCCAGGACTTAGGAGTAAAGTTAGGTGAATTCGATCAGGAGAATGAATTCTGTACGATCAAATTCACTCTAAAGGAAACGGGCGCTGTTGCTGGCGGATTTATTACCTTCTTAAAGAAATGTAAAATATCTTTAGAATGGACTATCAAATACGGATTATTATTCTCTTTCCTCTACGCATTCGCGGCGGTTGGCGGATGGATCACTTGGTTTTTTGGAGTGAAAATTCTGGCTTATCTAAGATCTAAAGGAATTTTATGAAACTCGATAAGGTAAATGTTTCTATGAATTATTATAAAAGTTTTCATTTTCTTTTGATTAGCACGATTCTCGTGATCTTGTCGATCGATCTCAATGCACAAAGTTCGGGCAAATGTGGTTATATACGTGATAGTGATCTAAAAAATATGTGTTTGGCCCAAGCTGAACAAAGTTCGAGCTATTGCGGCCGCATCCGCAACGAAGATCAGAAAAATTTGTGCAGAGCTCGGGTTGAAAAAAACCGCAGTTACTGCGGCCGTATTCGTGATAACGATATGAAGAATGACTGTTTAGCCCAACTTGGGCAAAGCTCGAGCAAATGTGGTTATATAAGTGATAGCGATGAGGAGAACATGTGTTTGGCTCAAGTTAAACAAAGTTCAAGCTATTGTGGTCGTATCCGCAACGAAGACCAGAAAAATTTTTGTAGAGCACGAGTTGAAAAAAGTTCAAGTTACTGCGGTCGCATTCGTGATAACGATCTTAAGAATAAATGTAGAACCGAAGTTAGGTAAAATATTTATTCGAGCAATGATCTCTGCGACTCCGTAAATCTTAGAGTCTTTAATTCAGATTCGATTTGGAAAAGAAAAATTGTAGGAGTTTTCTCATTTGATTTGTAGGAACTCCTGCTCCCAAATACTCTCCGTCCACCCAGATCTCGAAATGTAAATGGATGTTCTCATCATTTCCTTTTGCTTCTCCCATTAGACCTGAGTTTCCTACATTACCTATCTCATCACCTGATTTTACTTTTGCACCGAGCTTGATGCCTCTTTTGATAGAAGAAAGATGATTAAAGGAGGTCATGACCCCATTCCCATGATCGATCCAAACCTGCCTGCCTCCAAAATCTTTTTCTACATAAGTGACCCCGTTTTTCTGGGCTAATGCGGAATACCTTTGGAATTCGGAAAGTGTCATGGGAGAATAATCTAGATCTGCGCGGATAATTGTTCCATCCGCAGGAGAAACCAAAACATCTTCGAAGGTTAAACGTCTTGGAGGGCCGACCTTTTCTCGTTTATAATAGATATCTAATCCTTTATGGATCCCGTTCCTATACTCTCTTGGCGCTCCCGGAAGTTGATAATCTTTTTCGGGAAGAAGTCCGTCCGGAACAGGGTATTGGTAGCCGGTAAATTTATTGGAAACCGAATTTAGAACGGTCCCATTCAGTAAGATCTTAAATTCACCGATCACTATATTCTTTTCTTCTTTTTTAGGAAAATATAATCTAAGAATGGATGCATCAATTGGTGGTAGATTATGTTGATTGATCAGATCTACTTTTTCATTTTTAAAAATAGTCTTCCAGTTTTCTTGGTGAAGAACCTGGATCTCGTATTCTTCCGTTGCTCTTTTGCCTCGGAACATAGGCACCAAAACTTCGATTGAATTGATCAGTCTTTTGGAACCGAAATCTACGATAATCCATTCGGGTTTATTCTCCCCGGAAGAATACCAATATGATTTAGGATTCGAATCGAATAGATTGAATGCTCCGTATTCTTCATCGTAAGAAGAAGATACGGAATAGGAAAAGGGTGCCACTGTAACTTTTCCGAAATCCAAAAAATCAACTTCGGAACCCAAGGAACCGTAGGACTTGGGAGCCGCGGATATGCCGAAAGAAAGAGCCGTAAATAAAAGACAGATTTTTCGTATCATATTAAGATAAGAAAGATTCTCCCGGTTTTGGACCTTTACCTTGTTTGACGAGTGAATTTGCCTCATCTAACTTCCAAGAATCAAAATATCTTTTATCTTCTTGGCTTAGGTCGGGACGGAGTGAGATTGGATTTCCGTTTTGGTCTGCATATAATCCTCTTCTACCAAAAAATCTGCCGCCCGCTTCCTGAGGTTGCACTACCTTCTTCTTTTCTCCTCTCATTTGAAATGCGAGCCTTGCATTTTCTACGTAAGATTTTAACTCGGAAGGGTCTACAGAAATAGTGTGATCCGGACCGGGGAGAGTTTTATCTAAAGTGAAATGTTTTTCTAAAACGCTTGCACCGAGTGATACTGCCAATGCTCCTGCAAGACTCCCTGAAGTATGGTCCGAAAAACCCAAAGGACCATTGAATATATTTTTATAATATTCTAAAGTTTGTAAATTTGCTTTTTCCGGAGGAGTCGGATAGAGAGAAACACAATGGAATAATACTAGATCTTTTACTTTCTCGGATTCCAAAAGTTCTAATGCACGAATGACTTCGAAACCTTCTGCAGCGCCGCTGGATAAAAATAATGGGAGTCCTGTGCCTGCACATTTTTGCAGAAGTTGTTTGTTTACGATGTCTCCGCTTGCAATCTTGAGAGCTTTCACTCCTAAGTTTACTAAAAGGTCCACACTTCCCGGATCCAAAGGAGTGGATAAGAAGAAGAGACCTTCTTCCTTTGCAGTTTTTTGGAATTCAATATGTAGTTTTTCTGAAAGTTCGTAAGTCTGGAAAATGTCTACGAGGACTTTCGCTTTGGGATTTTTAACATCTAAAAAATTTTCAGTCTTATATGTTTGGAATTTTACCGCATCCGCGCCAGCCTGTTTCGCAGCCCGGATAGTTTTCTTTCCTAATTCCAGATCAGCGTTATGATTCAATCCGATCTCAGCGATTATAAACGGGGAAGAATCCGGACCGATCTCCCATTTATCTTCCAAACGAAAACTTTTCGAAAAAGACATTCTTTCTCCTGAAATAAAAGGGTGAATACCCTTAAGACTAGGATCGGAATACCTGGTCGGAAAGGGAAGGATTAAAGTTCACTTCTCAGGAAAGATCCGATTCGTATTCAGAAGTTCATAACTCAAATTCAAAAACGCCTTTGCCTTCCGTTCATATTCGTCGCAGGTTTCCTTAATAGAGGCACACTTGGACTTGTTCTTACTCCAAGGCATAGGA
Source organism: Leptospira andrefontaineae (assembly GCF_004770105.1). Classification (NCBI taxonomy): domain Bacteria; kingdom Pseudomonadati; phylum Spirochaetota; class Leptospiria; order Leptospirales; family Leptospiraceae; genus Leptospira; species Leptospira andrefontaineae. Next base: position 408,703 of record NZ_RQEY01000005.1, read on the forward strand.
TAGGCTTCTCTGAGTTCACCTTCTGTGGATCTATAAAGAGCATATTCATTCTCGATCCAACCGATCACACTTGAAAATGCAAAATAAGAACCGCCGGTTTTGGATCGGGCTGAATGAGAAAGTAGATCCTTACCGAAGGAAGAAAATTTTACCTTCTTACCTACGAGCCCTAGGATAGTCGGTATCACGTCCAGTTGAGAAGAAACTTGAGGATCTAATTCCGGTTTTATATATTTAGGAGAATAGATCAAAAGTGGAATATTACGGTCTTCGAATGGATTCAGATCTCTATGATGAGTATGATCTGCTACAAAAATAAAAATAGTGTTCTGGAAATAAGGAGACTTTTTGGCCTTCTCCATAAATTTTCCAATGGATTTATCCGAATATGCGTAAGTATTAAAATAATCCGAATCTTTCATAGTTTCCGGATAAGGATTTTCTCCTATTTCCGGAACTTGATAAGGATAATGAGTTGTTAATGTTAAACTGACTGCGGCAAAAGGTTGTTTTGCTTTTGCGATAGTCGCATGAAGTTCTTCTAATACATCCCCATCATAGAATCCCCAGGCTCCCGATTTATATTTTCCTGTTTTTTCGATTTCCTCTTTTCCAATGATCGTGTCGAAACCCCAATGAGGGAAAAGAAAACTCATATTATCAAATCCTACATCTCCACCATGCACGAAGTATGTGGAATATCCCAAGGTTTTTAGTAAGGATCCAAGCCCTCCAAAATTTCCAAGCACCTGATGGGTCCTAACAACTGTTATCCCTGGCCGATCCGGGATCCCTGTGAGAACTGACATTAGCCCGTTTACTGTTCTTCCACCTGTTGCAAAAAATCTGGGAAAATATCTGCCTTCTTTTGTTAGAGAATTAAAATTGGGAGCTAGTTCTTTTCCTCCAACAATTCCATCTCCGTTTGGTTTCAGGAATTTTCCTGTCCAGCTTTCTAAAAGAATAAGAACTATATTTGGAGGAGTTTCTTTTCTTGTTTCTAAAGTTTCTCTTAAAAGAGGATATTCAGGATCTATGAACTTTGCGCCTGGATAATCGATCTCTTTTTGCACGATCCGGATCGATTCTTCTTTAGACATTTCTAATTCAGGAAGAATCGATTTGGATTTTAGATCCATGATCGTAGTGAATACCCCATTTAAAGGAAGTTGGTTTAAGAAAGGATTTTCCGAATGGATTGCTTCTGTGGATCTTAACGGCCTTGATTGGGTTCCTCCTCGGAAGAGAAGTAATAATAAAATAATGGAGATAGGGACCTGCGCCAATTCTCTGGTCTTGTTTTCAGAAGAATATTCGTATCCATTGTACTTTATAAAAAGATAAATTAATGTCGGAAGACCTATAAAAATTCCGATCAATCCCAAAATTACTTTTAAAGTATCATTCTTTACCGCGGCTTCTATTAGAATAAGTAGGTCTTTTCCTAAAAATACAAAACCTTCGTAGCCTAGGTGTTTATCCGCCTCTCCGAAATAGATTGTATCTCCGATCAAATGGCCGGTCATCCATAAGAATAATGGGATTGGCAGAATTCCCCAAATATATCTATAGATTTTCCAACGGTTTGGGTAATGAAAAGAAGATAGGATCCATGATAAACCGATTACGATCGAGATCACGCATAGATCGAAACGAATTCCGATCAAAAACGAGATGATTACCTCGCCAATTGGGGAATTTCCCAATTTGGAAATATAGATAAAGAGTAAGGCAAATCTAAAAATAGTTAAAAGTATTAAAAAACAGAAAGAGTAAAATAAAATTATCCTAAGGTTTGAAGGTAGCCTTTTTATCATTCTTAATTCCAGCCTAAAGATTTAGAAAAATGGAAAACTAAAAAAGAAGAAGTATATGCAAGAACCGTCATGTATGTGAACATAAAAACCGGCCAGAAAAGTGAATTTGTTTCTTTTCTTACAACCGCAAGAGTAGACATACATTGGCAGGCGAATGCAAAAAACACAAGTAAACTAAGTGCGCTTGCAATCGTCCAAACAGGTTTTCCGGTTTCAGGATCTTTATCTTTTCTGAGTGCAGACCTTAGATTTTCATCCTCGGAATCTTCTCCTTGGACCCCGTATACGATGGACAATGTGGATACCATTACTTCTCTCGCTGCGAATGAAGTAATGATCCCGAGTCCCATCTTCCAACCGAAACCTATCGGTTCTAAAATCGGCTCCATCATTTTTCCCATTCGTCCTGCGTATGATTCGGAGATTTGTAAGGACTTTACCTGGGAAGAACTTAAGTTTTGGTTCTTAAGACCTTCTACCCTTGGATAATTTGCCAAGAACCATAGAATGATAGAAATGAATAAGATTACTTTTCCTGCGTTTCCAATAAAAGCTTTGATCTTCTTATAAACTGTAAAAAATAAACTTTTGAGAGAAGGCCATTGGTATCTAGGGAGCTCCATCAAAAAGTAAGCTGGTTCAGATCTGAAAAAAGTTTTTTTAAATAAGAACGCAGCTCCCATCGAAGCAAACATTCCCAATAGGAAAAGACCGAATAACGCTAGGACTTTCGGAGAGAAGATCCCAAAAACAGGTTCTGCAGAGAAAACTGTTCCTATAACTAAAATATAAACTGGATATCTGGCGGAGCAGGTGATAAGAGGTGATACTAAAATTGTAGTTAGCCTGTCCGCTTTGTTCTCTATGGTCCGGGTTCCCATAATCGCAGGGACTGCACAGGCCGCGCTGGAAAGTAATGGTATAAATGATTTTCCTGAAAGTCCGAATCTCCCCATGAATCTATCCATAAGAAAAGAAGCTCTCGCGATATATCCGCTTTCTTCCATGATCCCTATGAATAAGAAGAGCAGACTAATTTGAGGGATAAAAACTAAAACCGCACCAACTCCTCCTATCATTCCTTCTTGGATGAGGGAACGCACCGGTCCTTCCGGTAAATAATTCCCTGTCCAATCTGCAAGATCACTGATCCTAGTCTCTATCCAGTCCATTGGCAATTCTGACCAGGTGAATAAGAATTGGAATACGAGCGCCATGATACCTAAAAAGATCGTAAGCCCCCAGATCGGATGCAAAAGTATTTTATCGGCAAATCCTAAAATCCCTTTTTCGGCGATTTCAGAGCCTGAAACTGCTTTGGATAAAAGTTTTTTGATCCAGATGGATCTTTGGACCAACTCTTCTCCATAAGAAAATTCTAATTTAGATTTTTCCCATTCAGAATGGATGAAATTTCGAGTTTGTTCTGGGAAAAATTTGGAAGAAGGAAGTCCTGTTTGTAAACTTTCTCCGCTGAATTCTTTAAAACTATTTTCCAGAACGAATCTAACAGAATCCGGATCGTCTACGGAAAGTTTAGAAAGTACGGATTCGATCAGCGCGGTCCTTTTTTTATCCCAGGAAAAATCAGGATCGGGCGTTTTGTACGAAGAAGGGTCTGTTAAGACTTTTTCGAAAACTTCTACACCTTCTCCTGATCTTGGGTTTACGAAATAGAAAGAAACTCCGAAGGCCTTCGATAAAACTTTGAGATCTAAATGAACTCCCTTCTTTTCTAAGGTATCATTCATTGTGACTGCAACTATCATAGGTATCTTCAGCGAAGATACCTGTAGTAAAAATTGGAGTCCTCTTTCGATTGCAACTGCATCCAATACGAAGATGAGTTTGTCTTCCGTATCTCTAGAAAGAAGAATGCGGGTTGTTACCTGTTTATCTTCCGATTCTCCGCCTAAACTATAAGCTCCAGGAAGGTCTACTATATGCACGGTCCTATCGTCTGTATGGATGGTACCTTCTGCCTTTTCTACGGTGACTCCGTGATAGTTTCCCGTTTTTTGTCTAAGTCCTGTAAGTCTGTTGAATAATGTGGACTTTCCGCAGTTTGGATTTCCAGTAAGTAAAACTCTGGATTTTTCTGTTTTTTGCTCCGGAGTCTGTATTTCAGTATTTAATAATTTCATAAACTAGTTCAATTCCAGAAGGTCCGCTTCTAATTTCCGAATGGCCAGTCGGACAAGGCCTAATTTTACGATCATCTTATCTTGGTCCTGGAATTTTCGGACCACAGTGATTTTTGTTCCGGGGAGAAAACCCATGTCTAAAAGGTTTCGTACTAGTCCCGTTTTTCCGGATTCGTTTTTAATTCCGGTAATTTTACCGGATTCTCCCTCTTCTAATTCGAAAAGTTTGGATTTCATTTTATAAATTTTTCCCTATCCCGGATCAGATCTAATTCAGGCGCGAAAGATTTGATATATCTATCAAAGTATAAGATTTGTTTGATAAGAAGTCCAAACTCTTTGGGGATCTTTAATCCATTCCTATCCGAAATATCTCGGAACTCGAAAAGAATAGTATTCATCTTCTTCTCGTCGAAAGCGTCCAACTCTCCCATTTGGATGTCCAGGACCATCTTACTCATTTGGTCAAAAACAGTCTCAAGATCCTTGGCTAATTTTTTCTCGTCTATTCCAGAGGCAGTTCCATCCATACGGACCAAACCGCTTGCGATCCTGTCTGTTCTATTCAGTGCGAGTCCTTCTAAAAAGATCATTAGACCTTCCCAAACTTTGGAGGAAATCCTTCCCACGATCCCGAAATCGATAAAACCTACTGTTCCATCTCTTAGGATCATTAGGTTTCCTGCATGTACGTCCGCATGGAAAAACCCTGATTTAGAAAGTGTGGAAAACCAGATCTCCAACGCATCTGAAAGTGTTTTGGAAGGATCTTTGCTGAATTTTCGAAGAGAAGTTTCGTCGGTAATGGGAGCTCCGTAGAATTTTTCCATGACCAAAACTTTTTTGGTGCTAAGTTCTCTGTAAATTTTAGGAACTCTTGCTCTGGTTTCGCCGGAAGATAGAAGATACCTTTCGAATTCTTCGCAATTGTTTGCTTCTTTTATAAAATCTATTTCTTCTAAGATGGAAGATTGGAACATTCCCACCATTTCTGAAAGCCCAGATTTATTCAGCCCAGGCACAAATATTTCGAATAGTTTGGATGCTAAGAATAGAAGGTTTAAATCAGCTCCTAACGCACTTTCGATATCCGGTCTTTGTACTTTTACGACTACGTCCAAACCGTCTTTTGTCACTGCAGAATGGACTTGCGCGATAGACGCAGATGCCATCGGGACCGGATCTATACTTTGGAATAATTTTTGGTAATCTCTACCCAGTTCTTTTTTTAATACTTTCTGGACTTCTGAGAAAGGAAGTGGTCGTACGGAATCCAAACATTTTTGCATCTCTGTTACGATCTCTTCTGGGAAAAGAGAAGGGGCAGAAGCGATGAACTGGCCTAATTTAATATACGTTGCGCCTAATTCTTCAAACGCTTCTCTCAATCGGACCGGAATATTACGGGAACTACTTCCTCCTGTAGCCAAATCTTTTAAAAGGAGGATGGTTTTGGTGGAAAAAACATAACTACTGGTCACTATACGACTAGCGCTGTTTACCCCTTGCAGAAGTTGATCGAGGAATCCTGGCATTTCAGCTCCAGATTAAGAGAACTTGAAAGGAACACAATCCAAATCAGGTAGAAAAGATACTCAAATCGGGATAAAGGAACCTGAAGAAAGGTACTCGGGTCTATTCTCCATGTTCCGCCGAGAAAACCGTATTTTGGTTTACGGCAGCGGCGAGAATTAGAGTATGGCTCTCGAACGAGAATTTCGGTCAGTAGTATGAGTGGCGAATCAGTATTATTGCAAGAATTAGAAAAACTCGAACTGAACGACCTAAAGAAGACAGCCGCTCTCTGGAACATTCCAAAGCTTCCGTTCAAAGAAAAGAATAAGAACGTTAAGTTTCTTTTCGACAGCTTTCTAGATGAGTTTTACCTTAAAGGTGTACTGGAAAAACTTACTGTACTCCAAGTTAATATCTATACCTCTATCTTAAAAAATAAGAATGTTCTCACCTTGGGAGAAATCTCCCGTAAAGTAAATATTCCTCCAATCAACGTGGAGATGGAACTTAACCTTCTCCGCAAATACCAGCTCGTATACCAAAGAAAAAACAGAGAAAGACTTACCAATAACCTGGATAAGTATCATGCTTATGACGAGCTGGCTGCCCTTGTTTCGTTAGACCAAAATCTAAAAGGGGACAAATACAAGGTCTCCGTCGAAAAACTTCTAGATCGCAAGAAGCTGACAGATATTTCCAACGAATGGAAGAAGGCAGTCAAGGCTCCTGCAAAGATCGACAGTATTCGCAAGTTTATCACTCACGCGACTTCTGACGAGGCGTATGAGGCAGCTATCGTTTCCTTATCCGAATTAGAAAGGGACACTGTAGTCAGGATCTATCTAAGTGGCGGTGCTGCTGACGCAGACGATATCAGAAGTTTTATCGTGATGAGCAGAGGCAAATACGAGACAATCATTCCTGCATTAGTCGAAAAGGGAATGATCGCCGACGTTTGTTTCGTAGAGGAGAAGTTCGTAAGAATTTTCGCTCTACCGGAAGAACTTTTAAAATATATCCAAAATAATCCGATCCTTCCTTCCGTTAAAAAAGGAACTCGCCAAAGACAGGAAAAACTCGCCACTAACGAGTTGGATTTCTTCTTAAATACCAAAAAGCTTCTTTCTTATATTAGCAGAAAGGGCTTGGTCCTGGCAAAATCCGGAAAGGTAAAACAGGCGGATCATAAAAGAACAGAACAGGAATTATTAAATCCCGATATCAGTATCTTCCCGGAGAAAAGCCAGATCTATCAGATGGAACTTATCCTTCCTATACTGAAACTTCTGAACTTGGCGGATATTAAAGGGGAGAATATCATTCTAAGAGGGGACCTGGATGGTTTTCTCGCAAAGGATATATTCGAGATCATGAAACTCGTCATCCATGAGGTGAACGAGGCTAGAATGAAACGGGTAAATCCGCCTGAGGTTTTCCAACCTACTGAAATGCCTTTTTACGATAAGATGATTTTGGACAAATGTGTGAACTTGATTATCAAGTCTAAGCGTATTCATCTTTCTGTTATTTTCTCTAATATTATCAGGGAACATTTGATCTTCAGCCCTGGTTTCCGTACTAAAAATTTCCAGACTGATCTGGCGGATCTTCGTAAGGAGATCATGAGTGCGATCTTCTATCTGCATTTATTCGGATTATTAGAAGTAGAATACCCAAACCGTTTCTTAACTCTTTCTAAACTCGGAGAATATTTCTTCCAAACAGGAGAGCTTGCCGGTGTTACGGAGAAGGGTGGAATCACGATCAACCCGGACTTCTCCGTGATCGCATTCCCTGAGAAAGTTTCTATTTACGGAATTCATCTTTTAAAAGCGTTCACAGAATTAAAAGACTACGATCGAGTTTATACTTTCGTTCTTACCAAAGAAGCATACCAATTGGGAATTCTTCTGGGATACAAAACAAACGAGTTCGTAGACTTCTTAAAAGCTTCTAGCAAAGCGGAACTCGCTCAAAACCTTTTATTCTTATTAGAAGATTGGGGTGGCAACCTGCCTGTTGTGGAAGTAGCGGAAGATTGTGTACTGGTTCGCACCAAAGACCAGAACGTGATGGAACTTCTACTTGGTCAGATCAAAGGGAAGAAGATCGTTCTGGACGAGATTGGACCAACTGCAGTGCTTGTGGATAAAACTCGCGTCCAAGACGTGATCACAGTCGCAGAAAAACTGAACCTGATCATCAACCTTACTAGGTAAATTCTTTTTGCTCACGCGAAGCCGCGAAGAATAGAAGGTTCTTTTCTAATTGTTATTCAAAGTATATATTTAGTTTCAAGATTTTTGGGCGCTAACCTTCTTTCCTTAGCGCCTTTGCGTGAAAAAATGTAGAAGGATTTTAAATCAGTCCGGAGTGACTTTGATCTTGGTTTTGAATTCCCATTTGCGGAATGGAGCAAGGGCCTGTAGCCTTTCTTCGCTCACGAAAAAAAGACCTTCCCCGAATTTGACCAATCCACCCTTATAATGGGCGTACTTGGTTTTGTGATCGATCAGACCTATTTCCTTTACCTTATTCCAGTCATCGCAGGTTTTCAGGGTGGGAACTCTCCTGAGATACAATTCCTTGATTGAACCGTCCCTTACAGAGTCCCTTAAGATCTTTTCCCATTCCATATAAGCGCAAATTAGAATAAATTCTCTAAAATGCAACTAAGTTTCGAAATCTTCTTTTTCTCCCGAAAATCCGGAGAGCATTTTCAAAAATGAAAATACTCTGCTTGGTTTTTCAGATCCTCGGACAAATGGGCGAGGCCTACTGAACCGGAACTCAGTTCTTCTGTGGAAGATGCGTTAGATTGGGTCAGGTCGTTAATACTCGAGATTGTTTTCGAAATTTCTTCGATTGCCAGTTTTTGCTCTTGGATAGCAGTTTGGATACCTTCCGATCTTTCCTTCACTTCCTGGCCTTTTTTGTTTACGACCTTATTTCGGACCAACTGCTCTCCCATCACGGAAGATACTTCATTCATCCGTATATAGATTGTTTCAATTCTCTGGATAATCCCTCCGATCACACTTACTGTGTCCCGGATATTACTGACTCCGATCCCGATCTCAGTTTCGTTTGCTTGGATGATATTTTCTATCTCCTTCATGCTGTCGGAAGTTTTGTCGGCAAGTTTGGAAATTTCGTCTGCGACTACTGCAAACCCTTTTCCTGCGGCACCGGCTCTTGCGGCCTCGATAGCAGCGTTCAACGCGAGAAGATGGATCTGTTCTGAAATTGTTGTGATAATTTCGATCACACCTGTGATCTGGTCGGAACTCTGGGAAATTTTACGGATACTTTGGTCAGTGAGTTCCAGAGATTTTCCTCCTCTTCTCGCTTCATCAGTGATCTCTTTCACATGCGAAAGAGTATTTTCTAGATTTTCAGAAGTGGCCAGGATAGAACCGGAAAATTCCACCATCTCGGAATCCAAAGAGTTTAGAAGACTGACTTGTTCTTTTGTTCTATAAGAGATTGCATCCATTCCCGCAGAGATCTCCTCGATAGAAGCTGAAATTTCCTCGGAGGCGGCTGCTTGGCTTTGTGCATTATCCGAGATCGTTTTTAAGGTGCCTGACATTTCTTCGGAAGAATTTGCCAAACTATGAGACGCATCGAAAATTTTATGAAGAACTGCTCTTACTTTACGATTGAATTCATTGATACTGATCGCCATTTCTCCGATCTCATCTCTGGAAAGAACTGTGAGCTTATGAGTAAGATCTCCTTCCGACATTTTTTCGATCAGGTTTTGGCTATCTCTTAAAGGTTTTAAACTTTTGGATAAAATGAAATAAATGATAAATCCAATCACAAACAATCCGCTAAATGAGATCGCTAACATATAGAAGATAGTAGAAATTGCTTCCTTAGAAACTTCTTCATTTACTATGGTCACAAAAGATCTAAATCCATACTTTTTATTTGTATGAACTACCATAGATTTATAAGCGCCATCCATCACGTACTTGATAGCGACTCCATCTTGCGCATTTATGAATGACTTAGCGAAAGGAAGATCTTCCATCTTTTTTAATCTCATATTTTCGCTGATATGATTTAAGAAGGTCATTTTAGGAGTGAGAAGCCCGGGATAACCTGTTTTTCCAATCTTGATGGATTGAACGATATTATTTGTCAGATCTCCTATCCGAACTGAAAATACCAAAAACGCTTTAGAGCCATCACTCAATTCAAATTCTCTAATATACAAAATGACTGGAGAACCGTTTTGGGTGGAATTAGAAGGTTCGCTAAAAAAGAAAGCCTTCTCCTTATTCATATTTCTGATCTCATCAGCTCCTGGAAGTTGGAAAGCAGAAGTTAAAGGAACTATTGCGCTACTTGCTAAGGTTCCTGTTCCTACAGAATGAGAGAACCAGTCTCCCGCCTCTTTCCAAACCGCTATTCCTTCGAATCTTTGGCTGGATCCTAAAAAATTATTTAGGAAATTCTCCGCTTCTTTCCATTTTTTCTGAGAGACCAAGAGCCCTAAGGTTTTGTTTCGGATAATGAGTTCAGCTTCCTCTTCTGTGTCCTCGTAAATCCCTTGGGTGAGAAGGTCCAGGGTTTGAGCAACATTCACCATTTGGTTAGTAAAAGCATTCTTTAAAGATTCATAATTAAGCTTATAAACTACTAGAGAAACCCCGATTGCCAAAACCAGGACGATGGAAAAGAAGATCAATGCGAGTGTTTTGGTTAGATTGAGTTTAACAAGGGATTCTAATGAAATGGAGCCGAATAGATCTGTTCTTGTTAAATTGTCCTTTAGCCAATCAGCAATCAGATAAAAATAAACGGCACTCCATAGGCCCCCGAATACGATCAGTCCTAAAAGAATAGAATAATCCGTTTTGCTGATCGGAAGAAATATCCCAAGTGAAACTACAAAGATCCCTCCTCCTAACCAGATCCGGACGAGTATGTCTAGGGCGTGAAGAACTGGAAGACGGAAGACTGCTTTTTGAGCGCCCATGACTGTTTCTCTAGTCACAGCACCTTCTGCAAATTGTTTGGAATATTTTCGTAACGGTTTTAATTTATAAAAAGAAGAAAGTGAACTGGTGATGAGTCCTAGAACGAAGATCACTCCCATGACGAACCAAAGAGAGTCTGCTCCTTTGAGATCCAAGTCCATAAAATGGATCAAAAATACGATCGCAAATGGAGTTCCGATCAAATAACCTAGACCTTCCGTTAAGAATAGAAACCTTGCGGAGAAGACGGAAATTTCTTTGTTTATGTTTTTCATGCGCGATCCTGGTTGATTTTTTTTTCGACCTAGTATGATCTAAAAAAGTTTCTTTTAAAAAGCCCAAAGAACGAAACCTAAAATTTAGGAATGTAAAATTGATATTTGATTCTTCTGATAAGCGGATCGCTGTAGTAGGTGATATACATGGATTCTGGACCTGGGTCGATACAGAATACTTTTCCAAAAGTAATTATGATTCCGTGATATTTACGGGAGATCTTGGAAACAATCGACCGGGGAATACGAACAAAATCGCCCAATTGATCTCTAAAGTTCGGAAACCAAAGTATATCATTTTAGGAAATCATGATACTACTTCTATCCCTCAATTACTAATGGAGATTACGAATGCTTCATCTAACATGGGATATTTAAGTCATACATTCCATCTTCTTAGATACAAAAAGTTACTAAAAGATTTAGGAGATGCGTATGTCTGCCAATATAATCTTTCAGAGGTTGGACCTGGACTTTCACTTTTGGGCGCCAGACCTCTTTCTATGGGAGCCAGATTTAATTTTCCAATATTTATTAAATCTGTGTTTGGAATTTCTTCTTATGAAGAATCGGAGAAAAAACTCCATGAATTGATCCAGAACATTGACTTCCAGAAACAAGATCTGATCATTCTTGCTCATAATGGTCCTTCCGGTCTAGGAGATAAAGCTCATGATATCTGGGGTTGCGATTTTAAGGAAGAAGAAGGGGACTTTGGAGACAAGGATCTAGGTGATTTTATCCGAAAGATCGCAGGCCAAGGCAAAAAACCAAAGGTTGTAATTGCCGGGCATATGCACCATTCTTCTAGAAAATTAAGAGTGAAGACTCGGATTTGGAAAAGAAAAGAAGAAGGTACTCTTTATTTAAATCCGGCTCGAGTACCTCGCATCTTTCCAGACAAAGAAGGAAATATTTGGCACCATCATGTGGAACTAATTAGAAAGAATGGAAATTGGACTGCGGAGGCGAAATATTTGAAGAATGGAGTGGAGGAAATTTTCCCCCTCCCTGAGTTTATAGAGAGGGAGAAAAATCGTATAGAAATAAAAGACTGAATTATTCCGAAAAAGAATCCAGCTTTTGTTTCACTTCCTCGTTTAAAGGCTGCTTTTTGTGGAAATCGTTTAGTAACTTGAGAGCTTCGTCTCTTTTTCCCATATCGGAATAAAGTTCTGAAAGTTCTACCACAGGGCGAGGATCCATCGGGAACTTTTTGTGAAGGTCCACATAAATTTCCTCCGCCTTGTCTCTTGCACCTTTCATTTTTAAGGAAGAAGCTTTTCCAAGAAGTGCAAAATAGTCTTCACCTTCGGAAAGAATTCTATTAAAACATTCTAATGCTTTATCAAATTCTCCCATACCTCTTAAACTATCCGCATATCTGTTGATGATAAGTTTATTGTCCGGATCGAATTCCAAAATTCTTTCCCAGAACTCGTTTGCTTTACGGAAATCTTTTTTACCACGATAGGATTCTGCCAAACCGTATAGCGCAAAGAAGTTCCTTGGATCTAAATCCGCAGCTCTGCGATAATAACGGATCGCTTCATCAAAGTCTTTGATCTTACGATAGCTATTACCGATCTCGGTTAGGATCTTGATATTATCAGGTTGGATAACTAAAAGTTTTTCCCACCAGCTGATTGCGTCTTTGTATCTTTGGCAGGCAAAGAATAGATGTCCCAAACCTACGATCACATACTGATCTTTAGGATTGATCTGCAATGCCTGCATATAATAAACTTCTGATTCTTTGAAGTTTTTGAGTTTTCTATGAGCGTCCGCAACTCTACTTAGAATAGATGCGTCAGTGATAGTAATATGCCTGTATTCTTCCGCTACTTCGATGACCCGATTGAGTAGATTCATCTCTCTATAGCAGTTCATAAGCCCCATTAAAGAGAATTTATTGGATGAATCTTCTTTGATACATCTGTTATAAAAATCCAGAGCCTGTCTGAATTCCTTTCGTTTAAAATGAAGGTCTCCCATCCCGACTAAACCGTAAGTATTACTCGGTTCTTTAGCCAGAAGTTCCTTCAATTTAGATTCGGCCTTGTCCCATTGTCTGCTATCCAGAAAACGGTAGGCTTCTTTTGCTAAACTTTTGATCTGAGCAAAATGTGAATCTTCTTCTTCCTTTCCTGCTTGGGGTTTTTCAATAGGCTCGTTCATAGGACCGAAGTTCCTTTTTAAATTTAGAAAGAAGATCTGGGAGATTCTTCATTCAATTTTTTATTTAATATTACTTTGACGGATGAGTAAAGGTTTTCCTTGGTACTAAATCCGTAAAGAAAATTTGAAATTGGAAAAAAAGAGAGAAATGCCGGTTTGCAGCGCATAAAATAATACGAAAGTTATAGTCCATTCTTCCTTCTTGACAGGGCCCTTACTTCGCATGGAATGGATTCTAACGAGGGAAAGATGCCGAAAACCGAAGCAAAAATCTCCGGTGCCCGCTTGATGGTCGAACTCCTGGAAGAATATGGAGTGGATATCGTCTTCGGATATCCCGGCGGAGCAATTCTGCCATTTTACGACGAATTATATAAAAGTACTAAAATAAAACATATCCTAGTTCGCCATGAACAAGGTGCGATCCATATGGCAGAGGGGTATGCTCGTTCTACAGGTAAGCTCGGAGTATGTATTGCCACTTCCGGTCCTGGTGCCACGAACCTTGTGACTGGACTTACGGATGCAAAACTAGACTCGGTTCCTATTCTTGCGATCACCGGACAGGTGGCAACCAACGCAATTGGAACGGATGCTTTCCAAGAAGCTGATATTTATGGGATCACTATCCCGATCACAAAATACAATGCACTTATAAAGTCTGCGGATGATATCGCTAGACATTTCCAAGAGGCGACCTTAGTCGCTTTGGGTGGAAGACCTGGTCCCGTTCTTTTGGATTTTCCTAAAGACGTTCAGACCGAACTCACTTCCGTCCGCAAAGTAGATAAACTTAAAATAGATTCTAGACATTATCAAAAACCTCCGATCGGTGGAGATCTAGATTCTTTCGCGGCTGCATTGAATAAGGCAAAACGTCCTCTTCTTTATGTGGGAGGAGGAGCGATTAATGCAAATGCTTCCAAAGAGATCAAGGAGCTCGCGGAGAAGGGAAATATCCCTGTTACCACAACTCTTATGGGGATCGGAGCATTTCCAGGAACTCACCAACTTTCCGTTGGAATGCTCGGGATGCACGGAACTGCTTATGCCAACAAGGCTGTATTAGAATGTGATTATATTCTAAATTTGGGAGCTAGGTTTGACGACCGAGTTGCTAAGCCTGGAGAATTTGCGGAGAATGCTGTACGCGCTCATATCGATATAGATACCGCAGAATTTAACAAAAGAGTATCCGTAGATTATCTTTTACACGGAGATTTGAAAGAAGTCCTAAAGGCACTTATTCCGAAAGTGAATAAGGTAGATCGTCCTGAATGGGTTGGATTTTTAGATACGATTAAGAAAAACCATCCATTAGAATTTGATGATTCTACGGATACCATCAAACCTCAGGCATTCTTGCAGAAATTATACGAAAAGAGTAAGGGAAAAGCGATTGTTTCCACGGATGTGGGGCAACACCAAATGTGGGCCGCTCAATACTATCTTTTTGAAGAAGCAAATCGATGGCTTACTTCCGGAGGACTTGGCACCATGGGTTACGGTCTTCCTGCGGCGATAGGAGCTAAATTCGGAAATCCTAATAAAACAGTGATCTGTGTTTCCGGAGATGGTTCTATCCAGATGAATATCCAGGAATTGGCAACCATCGCGATGTATAAGAAAGGGGTTAAGATCCTGATCTTCAATAATAACTTCTTAGGAATGGTCCGCCAATGGCAGGAATTATTCTATGAGGAAAGATTCTCCGAGTCTGAATGGAATTATAATCCTGATTTCGTAAAATTAGGAGAAGCTTATTCCATAAAAGGATTAAAAATTTCTAATAAATCCGAGATCGACAAGGCTTTAGAATTTTTCTTAGAAGATGATGATGCAAGGATCCTAGAAGTCATGATCCCTGCAGAAGAAAAAGTATTCCCTATGATCCCTGCGGGCAAATCCCAAAAAGACATGATCGAATTTTCCGACACAGTTCGGGCCGGTAAAAAATGAAACATATACTGAAAATTTTGGTAAACAATCATCCGGGTGTGATGAGCCATGTGTCCGGTCTATTTACCAGAAGAAGTTATAATATAGATTCCATCGCGGTAGGTGTTACCCAGGATCCTGAAATTTCGAATATGGTGATCGTTGTAAAGGGAGATGATTCCGTAGTAGAGCAGGTAAAACGCCAACTTCTGAAACTTCCTGATGTGATCGAAGTAGAGGATCTTGCGTATCATGATTGTATTAGCAGAGAGCTAGTACTTGTAGTGGTTAAGGTAGAAGATTCAAATCGTACCGAGATCATTTCTATTTGCGAAGTATTCCAGGCGAAAATTGCGGATCTGACCAAAACCACAATGACCATAGAGTTTTCCGGAAATACCAGACAGGTGGAACATTTTATGGAAATGATGCAGAAGTATGGGATCCAAGAAATTGCTCGTACTGGCCAGATTGCTTTAAAATACAGATCTACCTGATTCTGTTCGCATCTAACAGATTTTCTTAGTTCAATCTATTGTTACAAAATTATTACAATTAGATTACAATGAGGATCCGCTTGGAAATTAATTTCCAAGTAAAAACTAACAAATATTCGAAATAAAACCATCTCATACTCGGATCGTTTTTCTTTTTTACAATTTCGTATCGGAAAGAATTTTTTTTGTTCCATATTTGCGGTTTCCCTATTCTAATTCCCTCCTATGAGTATCAGGGCCAGAATTTCATTATATCTCTCCTTAGTTTTATTTTTGGGTTTTGCAGTTCTTACTGCGATCAATTCGGTGATCTCATATCGCAGTTTGCATTCCGAGATCGAGTCCGGTTCTGCATTAAGCGCGGAAAGATATACTTTTGAAGTAAAAGATTATCTGGATACCGCTATGGGAATGACCAGAGGTTTCAGGATGCTTCTTATCTTCTCCAATCCTAAGAGAGAAGAGGTAATCAATACGATGCTCGAGATCCTACATCGGAATACTAAATGGTTCGGAATGTGGGTAGTGTACGAACCGAATGCATTCGACGGTGCGGACGCTCAGTATAAAAATAAGAAAGGTCATGATTCCACAGGAAGATTCGTGACTTACGTTCATTCCGTAAAATCAGTTACGGATGCAGTCATAGAACCTTCTATCAATTATGAGGCAACTGATGGAACTGCAGACTTCTATCAGATCCCTAAAAAGACAATGGAACCTTTGGTAACGGATCCATATACGTACACAGCCGGTGGAAAACAAGTGCAGATGATCTCTCTTTGTGTTCCTGTAAGTAATGGTGGAAAGTTTTGGGGAGTTCTTGGGTTGGACATTACTACCGCTCAATTACAAGAGACTATGGGAAATATAAAACCATTCCGGGGTTTAGGATATCTTGCTCTTATTTCTCCTAAAGGAATTTACGCTGCTAATGGTGGTGATCCTAGTTTAGTAGGTAAGGTAATCCCGGACGCAGAAGAATTAAAGTTAGTCCAAACTAAATCGGAAGAACACGAACGGTTTACATATGAATCTGATGGTAATACTCATCATTTCTTTCCATTCAAGATCGGTAAAGGACAGAAACAATGGATCATGCAGATCAGTATTCCTAATTCTATTTTTGCGAAGGAACTATTAAGTGTACTTTTTCAGAATGCTGTCTCTTCTCTACTCATTGTGAGTATGATAGTGATTGTTCTTCATTTTATATTCCAAAAATTGATCTCCGCGGGCTTATTAAAAGCGATCGGCTTTTCAGAAGAAATCGCGAAAGGAAATTTACTCGCTTCGTCCGATTATGATCGTAAGGACGAGATAGGTGCGTTATTAGCTGCGATGAATACGATGAGAGAACATCTATTCGGCGTGGTGAAAGAGATAGGATTTTCCACAAATAAGTTAGCCGGAACAGCGGAGAAAATGGCTGTTTCTTCTCGGAATTTTTCCGATGTGGCACAAACCCAAGCCTCAGCAGCTGAAGAATGTTCCGCAGCAGTAGAGGAATTGGCTGCTTCTGCCCAAAACGTTGGTAAGTCTATGCAGAGAGCTGTCTCTAGTATGAGAGAGATTGACGGAAACGTTATTTTATTAAAAGAACAGATTGCGAGTATCAATGCAGAGATGCAAAGTCTGGTGAGTCTGGCGGCTTCTTCCAAAGATGAGGCTGTTACCGGAGAATCCGCGATGAGCACTTCTAACCGTGCCATGGGTGCGATTGGAGACAGTGCTTCCCGTATTAATGAGATACTTTCTTTGATCACTGAGATCTCCGAAAAAACAAATCTTCTCGCATTGAATGCGGCGATAGAAGCAGCAAGAGCGGGAGAAGCAGGAAAAGGATTTGCGGTAGTCGCAGAAGAGATCGGAAAACTTGCTTCCCAAACTTCCAGCTCGGTCCAAGAGATCGGTGGACTAGTCAATTCTACAAACACTGCAGTTTTGGATGGAAACAAAAAAATGGGAGAAGCGTCTCAGATACTACAAAGGATCAAGGAGAGGGTAGACGAATTCGACAAATCAGCAAAAGCAGTTTTGAGTTCTGTTAAAACTCAGGAATCCAATACCAAAGAGATCGCAGAAAGTGCAAATTCCCTGATGACTTTCAGTCTTCAGATCGAAGAGGCAGTGACGGAACAAAGAAGAGCAACGGAGGAGATCACCAAAACTATCGTAAATATCTCGGAAGGTACACAGGATATTGCGACCGGTGCAGACGATCTTACTACATTCTCCGGGGATATGCATGGGCAATCCGAGCAATTATCCAATCTAATAGGAAAATTCAAAGTTAGCTAGAAAGAAAAAGATTCCAATATTTCTTTCCAATTTCAAAATGGAGCCCTTATGAGTATTCGGCTCCGAATTTCTTTATATATTTC
The DNA here is from genome assembly GCF_004770105.1 of Leptospira andrefontaineae. Taxonomy (NCBI): domain Bacteria; kingdom Pseudomonadati; phylum Spirochaetota; class Leptospiria; order Leptospirales; family Leptospiraceae; genus Leptospira; species Leptospira andrefontaineae. The sequence continues at coordinate 426,442 of NZ_RQEY01000005.1, forward strand.
CATCGTTCTATTCACCGCATTCTCCCTGCTTGCGGCTTATAATTCCTATTCTTCTTACCAGAATTTGAGAGAGGAAGTGGAACAGAGTTCCGATGTGACCGCGGAAAGATGGACTTTCGAAATTATGGAAGAATTGAATACTCTCATGGGTTTGATCCGTGGTTTTCGTTTTCCTTTGATCTATGCTTCTCCGGGGAGAGAGCAGGTAGTCCAAACTCTTCGTGAGATTATGAAACGAAACGAAAACTATTTCGGAATGTGGCTTTGTTATGAACCGAATGCGTATGACGGTAAGGATATTTTGTATAAGAATAAGCTAGGTCATGACGGATCCGGTCGTTTTATTCCATATTTAAACCGCGCTCGCGGTAAAGACATCATAGATTTGGAACCGTTAAGAGATTATGAGAATACGGACGGAACCGGAGATTTTTATCAAGTAACTAAGAAAACAGATAAACCTACAGTGGTTGGTCCTTATCATTATACTGTAAGCGGTAAAAGTATTCTGATGATCTCTCTTGTGGTTCCGATCAGTGTACCTGGTCAATTTTACGGTGCCGCAGGTATGGACATAGACCTGAAAAATTTGCAAGAGAGGATCGGAAATAAAAAACCTTTTAGGAACAAAGGACATATCGCTCTCATTTCTTCTACAGGATTGTATGCGATCAACGGAGAAAATCAAGAATTGCTCGGTAAAAAGATCGCGGACGAGAATGAATTAAAACAATATCTGGAAAATGTAAACGAAGGAAAAAGATTCGTATACGAATCCGGAGGGAACACTTCTTATTATTTTCCATTCCATATTGGAAAGGATCCTAAGTTTTGGACTCTAATGGTGAGCATTCCAAATTCGGTATATTATGAAAATATTGGAGATATTATCCTAAAAGCCGTTCTTTCTTCTTTCCTGATCTTGATTGTAGTATTACTTTCTTTAAATTTAATATTTGATCGACTCGTGAGTTCGGGCCTTTTGAAAGCGATCGGTTTCTCGGATGAGATCGCTAAGGGAAATCTAACGGTTAAGAATGATTATCCCGTAAAAGATGAGATCGGTACATTATTTATCTCTATGGACCAGATGAGGGAAAATCTTCTGAACGTGGTCAAGGAGATGAGATCTTCGTCTGAAAAATTAGGTTCTAAATCGGAAGAGATGGCTGTTTCTTCTCGGAACTTTGCGGATATTGCACAGACCCAAGCTTCTGCAGCTGAGGAATCTTCTGCGGCAGTAGAGGAACTTGCCGCTTCTGCTCAAAACGTAGGTAAGTCCATGGAAAAAGCAGTGGAGAATACCAAAGAGATAGACGGCAACTCAATGAGGTTGAAAGAACAGATCATAAGTATCAACCAAGAAATGCAGGGACTGGTCAATCTTGCGGTAGAATCCAAAAGACAAGCTGTGACCGGAGAGAACGCGATGTTTGCCTCCACGAATGCAATGGGTGAGATCGGAGAAAGTGCCTCTAGAATTACGGAAATCTTATCTATCATTACTGAGATCTCCGAAAAAACAAACCTTCTCGCATTGAACGCAGCGATAGAAGCGGCAAGGGCCGGAGAAGCAGGAAAAGGATTTGCTGTCGTTGCAGAAGAGATAGGCAAACTTGCTTCCCAAACTTCCAGTTCGGTCCAAGAGATCGGCGAACTTGTAGAATCCACAAACGATGCTGTCATGAATGGTAACTCCAAGGTGGAAGAAGCTTCTTTAATATTAAAAAAGTTGAAACAAAGTGTGAATGAGTTCGAGATTTCTGCGAATAAAGTTTTGGTTTCCGTGAAAGACCAAGAGACGAATACGGGCAGGATCCAAACTAGTTCCAATACTTTAACTTCTTTCAGTATGCAGATCGAAGAAGCGGTTATCGAACAGAAAAACGCTACGAATGAGATCACCAAAACGATCCTTAGTATTTCAGAAGGTACTCAGGAGATAGCGGGTGGGGCCGATGATCTTACCACATTCTCAGGTGAGACACAAATGTTAGCGGAACAACTTTCCAAACTGATCGAAAAGTTTAAAGTGGACTAAGTTACCTATCCGCAAGATCTAAAATTTCTGAGTCTAAAAATAGAACCGAACTGGAATTCCATTGGAAGATTGTACCGTCCAAGGTACATTTTCCTTCTGAAACCTTTTGTTTTAATTTAGAAAGTATTGTTTCTTTTTTATCGGGAAAATAATCCAAAAAATCTTTAAGATCGATCGGAAGGAATATCCTAAAAAGAGATATTAGGATTTCTTCAAATGGATCAGAGGTTTCGTAGAGGTCCGGATTTTTTCCCGTTCCATTTATATAGGCAGAAGTGTTTCTTGGGTTGGAATACCTACCGGAAGGTAAAAATCCGTGAGCCCCAGGTCCGATCCCCAAATAATTTTCGTAGGTCCAATATTTCATATTATGGCGAGAGAAGAGTCCGGGCTTCGAATAATTAGAAACCTCGTATTGAACAAATCCCTTGGATCTCAAAAAATCCGGCAAATCTTGTAGGATTTTTTCCTGCACTTCCTCGGAAGGTGGAGCGGCACTCCCTGCAGAAACCTTTCTACTATATTCTGTTCCTTTTTCTACAGTGAGAGCATAAATGCTGATATGAGAAACTCCCGAGGCCAAAACAGAATTTGCATCTTCGTAAAATTCTTTTTCTGTCTGTCCTGGAACTCCGAACATCAGGTCCGCGCCATAATTTGTTATTTTAGAAGTTTGTAATGCTTCCAAGGTCCTGGTATAAGTTTCCGGGTCGAAATATCTGTCTAAAAACTTCAGATTTTTGGGAAGAAAGGATTGTATTCCAACATGAACTCTGTTGATCCCCGCGTCATACAATCCTTGCAGATATTCGGGAGTTACATCTTCCGGGTTACATTCTAATGTAATCTCAGAATCTGCGGAAAGATTTAGATTGTCTTTTAAGAATTTTATAAAATCCGCATATCGTGTATAGGATGCTTTAGAAGGAGTTCCGCCTCCGAAAAACAAACTATCAAAAACAATGTCTCGATAGTCGGGAAAGTTTTTAAGTCTTAGTAGAACTTCTTCTTTATATTTGGAAAATAGAGTTTCTTCCAGGGGAGAAGGTTCTAACCCTATTCCTTCCGAATAAAAATCACAATAACTACATTTGTGAACGCAAAATGGATAGTGTACATAGATTCCCGGTCTGTTAGTTTTTTGTATGACCGGGAGTCTTGTTTCCAAATTATTTTGTATTCTTGCTGACCGAGTCTACTTCCGTTTCTATAGACGCAGAAGATTTTTTAGGATTCGGTTTTAAGATCAGATCCACAAGCGGGATCTCGTTCTTTCTGTCCAGCACTGAATACAATAATGCCTTTTTGGATTCTGGAGTTGGAGAAAAAGAGAATAAAATTTTCAGATTTGAAACATCCGGCAAATCCAAAAATGGAGTTCCGTAATGCAGGCAAACGATCTCCGCTTCCGGGAATTTTTGAGCAAGAGAGGCCGCAAGATCCAATTCAGTTTGGGTGAATGAATTTAAAACTGCACGTTTTACTTCTTTTTTTTCCAACTTTTTGCGCAGACTAGCTAAATCTGAATTCGTAAGATTACGAGATTTTAGGTCGGAAAGAAATTCTTCTCCCTTTAAATAGAAAACCGTATTTTCAATAGATGCACTTTCAGGTAGGAAAGTTTTAGGAAAGGAAACAATCGCCTTTCTGCTTACATCTCTATTCAGAGTTTCTTGGTAATATTGGGAGAATAAATTTTCTCTATTCTTATCCTGTTCTGCAAAATGGTTTTTTAATACTTCAGGAAGTTCTATTGGGAACACTGAAGCCGCTCTTCCGTTTTTAGGACCTTCTGCAAACTCTGTGATGATCCCGTATTTTAGTTTATAATAAATTTGTCTTTTGACTGCTTCTTTTAAAAGATCTTTTCCCTCTCTTACTAAGGTTCCTTTTTTGTAGGCCTTTAAGATCTGATCTCTCATGGATTGAGTAGTTGGACCCCAGCTAGTCATTAGAATAATATCTGCCCCTGCAATCAAAGCAAGCACGCCCGGATCTTCTTTTTGGTAATGTTCGTCTATCGCATCCATTTCCATCGCATCCGTAATAATAAGTCCTTGGTATTGGAATTCTTTACGAAGTAGATCTCCTAGGATTTTAGAAGAAAGAGTAGCGGGGAAGTTCGGATCGATCTTTGGATATACGATATGTGCGCTCATGATCGCGTCGGCGCCATTTTGGATAGCAGTTTGGAATGGGATAAGCTCAAAGTTTTTAAGTTCTTCCAAGGTTTTTTCTATTTTAGGAAGTCCTAAATGACTATCCACATTGGTGTCCCCATGACCAGGGAAATGTTTGATTACGGGAATAGAACCGCCGAGTCTTGCTCCTTCTTCATAAGAAACTCCCGCATTTAATACAGTTTCTAGATTACTTCCTAAAGATCTTGTGTTGATGACCGGATTGAATGGATTATTATTGATGTCCATATCAGGAGCGAATAAAAAGTTCAGTCCCAATTTTCTCAATTGGTAAGAAGTGACAAAGCCAACTTTTTTAGCCATGTCTTTATCCTTGGTTTGGCCGAGCGCCATTGCTCCAGGAAATTGAGTCACTCCGTCTTTGACTCGGATCACTCTTCCACCTTCCTGGTCTACTGAGATGAGTAATGGTAATCCAGTATTTTCTAATGCACTTGTTTGTAGATCTTTGTTCAAAGATTTGATCTCAGACTTGGAGCCCAAGTTTCTTCCGAATAAGATCACTCCACCAGGTTTGATCGTCTCAATTTCTTTCTTAGCGATCGGATCTAGAATGGTTCCAGGTATTGCAACATGGATGACCTGACCTACTAATTCTTCTGGGCTGAGTTTAGAAGTAATCTCCTCAGCTTGACGAAGCATTCCTTCTTGGATTTCCTGGGCTTGGAGTTCACTTCTGAATTGGCCCAACCAAAGGTATAAGAAGAGTAAGAAAGCGGCAGTAACGCCTGCGACTAGTAACCGTTTGAACATACTTACTAGATCCCAATCGGTTGCGTATTCGTAAAGCAGAACTTGAAGCGTCCTTTTTGGGACCTTGCTTGGACATGATGGGTCGGATTGTAGATAGGAGAAAAAATGAGCCGTTTATCATATTATGGATTTTTCAGTATTTTAGTAATCTTTGCTTTTGTTGCTTCTTGCAATAAAGAAGGTTCCGAGCAAGAACCAAAGGTCTCTCCAAAGATGGAAACAAAAACAAACGGCAAAAAGATCCTTTTCTTTGGAGACAGTTTAACTGCCGGTTATGGCTTGAATGGACCGGAAGAATCTTTTGCTCATCTATCCTTTTTGGAACTCCAAAAAAAATATCCGGATCTGGGATATGTAAATGCGGGTGTTAGCGGCGACACTACTTCAGGTGGACTCGCAAGACTAGACTGGGTTTTGAATACAAAATATGATGTGTTCGTTTTGGAATTGGGAGCAAACGATTCTTTAAGAGGACTTCCTACAAAGATGACTGAGGAGAATCTAACAAGGATTATTCGCGAGGCTCGGGCAAAATATCCTTCCATTAAAATTCTATTAATTGGGATGAGAACGCTTCCGAATATGGGGCCCCAATACGCAAAAGAATTTGCGAGTCTCTTTCCGAGAGTCGCTAAAAAAGAAAAGACTGAATTTATGCCATTCTTGCTAGCAGGCGTTGCAGGAGATAGAAAATTGAACCAAGACGATGGGATCCATCCCACTGCAGAAGGTCATAAAATACTCTCTAAACATCTGGTTCCTTATTTGAACAAACTATTGAAATAGTTCGAGCATCCAATCATTAAAGTACAACAATATTTGTAAATGCTTGCTTTCTGATTTCGGATAGGAGATAACTCCTTCCTGGGACAGGGGCAAGAAATGGTACGCCAACATTATAGATCATGTACTTTATGCGAAGCTATGTGCGGACTCAGACTAGAGATAGAGGACGATGTAGTAGTTGCAGTTAGAGGAGATAAAGAGGATAAATTCAGTAGAGGTCATCTTTGTGCGAAAGGACCCGAACTTAAAAATTTATACGAAGATCCTGACAGACTTAAATTTCCTTTAAAACGTACTGAGAATGGATGGGAGAAGGTAGACTGGGTCACAGCTCTCACTGATATCGCTACAAAACTTGTGGAGATCCAAAATAAGTACGGAAACGATTCCATCGCAGTATATAGCGGAAACCCAAGCGTCCATAATTACGGTTCCATGTTATTCGGCCAAAGGTTTATAGGGCGTTTAAGAACTAAAAATAATTATTCTGCAACTTCTGTGGACCAGCTTCCTCACCAATTACTTTCTTATTGGATGTTCGGCCACCAACTACTGGTTCCAATTCCCGATATAGATAGAACCAATTTCTTTTTGATCCTAGGCGGAAACCCATTTGCATCTAATGGAAGTTTAATGACTGTTCCGGATGTAAAAAAGAGATTAAAAGAGATACAGGAAAGAGGCGGTAAATACGTAGTTATAGATCCAAGAAAGACTGAAACTGCAGTTCATGCGGATGAACATCATTTTATTCTGCCAGGAACGGATGCATTCTTCCTTCTTTCTATTATAGATGTACTATTTAAGAAAAACTTAACAAAGAAAAATTCCTTAATCAAAGAAGAAGATTTACTAAAATTAAAATCGATTGCGGCTCAGTACCCTGCAAATGAGACGGAAAAGTTAACCGGAATTTCTGTAGAAACAGTAGAGAGGATCGCATTCGAATTTTCGAAAGCGAACGGTGCAGTATGTTATGGTCGTGTAGGAGTTTCTACACAAGCATTCGGTGCGCTTTGCCAATGGTTGATCAATTCAATCAATTGTATCACTGGAAATATGGACTCAGTTGGAGGTGCAATGTTTACACTTCCTGCCGTGGACATGATCGATCCAAAAGGAGTGATGAAAAGTTCTCCAGGAAGTTTTCATACTTACGGTTCAAGGGTCAGGGATTTACCTGAATTTAACGAAGAATTACCTGTTGCAGCACTTGCAGAAGAAATTTTAACTCCGGGACAAGGTCAAGTGAAGGCACTAGTAACTTCTGCCGGAAATCCGTTATTATCAACTCCAAACGGTTCTCAATTAGAGAAGGCAGTTTCAAGTTTGGAGTTTATGGTAAGTGTGGACTTCTATCTGAATGAGACAACAAAACACGCTCATTATATTCTTCCACCAAGTTCTGCTTTGGAACATGATCATTACGATTTAGTGTTTAATGTTTTTGCGGTACGAAATACAGTTAGATATAATCAACCTGCATTCGAACCTGAAGAAGGAATGCTTCATGATTGGGAAATTTTTTCGGATCTTACCAAAAGAATCGAACTTCTTAAATCAGAAAAACCTCTTCCTAAAGAATTGATCAAAACAAAGATCACTCCTTCTGCGATTATTGATCATGCTTTAAAATCAGGCCCTTATGGAGAAAAATCCGGATCTTCCGTTGGAATGAGTTTAGAACTCCTGAAAAACAGTCCACATGGAGTTGATCTTGGAGCCTTGAAACCTTGTTTTCCTGACAGACTTTGGACGGAAGACAAGATGATCCGACTTGTTCCTAAGGAAGTGGTTTCCGATTTGGATCGATTGGCAAAATACGGACAAAAACTTCTCACAGACAAAAAAGAAAATGGTTCTTTCTTACTGATAGGAAGAAGACATTTAAGAAATAATAATTCATGGATGCATAATCTTCCAAAACTAATGACCGGAAAAGATCGCTGCACACTCATGATCCATCCGGAAGATGCAAGTGCTCTCGGAATTAAAGAAGAAGAGGAAGTACTTGTGGAATCCAGAGTAGGTAAGATTGGATTACCTGCAGAAATTACCGAAGAGATGATGAGGGGAGTGGTGAGTATTCCTCATGGATTCGGACATGCAAAAGAAGGGGTTTCTCTCCAAGTCGCTTCTAAATTTGCCGGTTCCAGTATCAACGATCTAACGGACGACCAGGTATTAGACGAACTTTCCGGAAATGCAGCGTTTAGCGGTATTCCGGTCTCTTTAAGCAAAAGATCGGCTTAGGCCCGAAACAAATCCGCCCGTGAACCGGGCGGAATCAAAACTTAATTTTTGTCGTAAGCTTCCCGTAGTTTTGAAATTTCTATCTTATACATTTGTAACATTGCTTGAGTTACTCGTTGCGCCTTCTCTTGGTTTTTATCATATAGATATTTTTCTAGGATAGGAGGAATAATCTGCCAAGATAGACCGAACTTATCTTTTACCCAGCCACAAGGTTGTTTGCTCCCGCCGGCAGAAAGTTTTTCATATAGATCATCTATTTCTGCCTGAGTCTCTGCACTAATATAGATGGAGAATGCCTCAGTAAATTTAAAATGAGGTCCTCCAGTAAAAGCCAAAAACTTTTGGCCTTCTATCTCAAACTTGGCAGAAGCCATTCCTCCACCTAGTTTAGTAAGATTTTCTATTTTCATATTTTTGAATATGCCAGAATAGAATTGGAGTGCTTCTTCCAAACCTTGCTCGAACATTAAAAATGGAATTGCCTTTTGCATAATCTTATCCTTTACGTTTTAGGAATATAAATCCACCCAACCAAGAAAGAGGGATAGAAATTACGATGAGTCCTATAGAATACCAAGCAGGACCTTGGTCTCCCATTTGGATATGGCCTAGAGTGCTTGCGATTGTTCCGATTACGCCTAGTGTGATCACATGTCCGATCGGGCTATGAGGAGAAAGTTTTGCAGTGAAAAATCCTCCGAGGACAGCAAGTGCCAAGCGATAGGAGCTTGCGAGGAGGAATAAACTATCAGACATTCTTTCTCCCATAGGTGGATAACAATTAGTAATATGTAATACTTCATCAATAGAGATCGCTGGTATAACATTGATCAAAATACCGGTAAATACGGCGCCGATACTTTTTAAGATAGAAATTGTTTTTGGGTTCATGATTATTATTTTCCTTCAGCTGTTTTGGCAAGAGTATTGAGTAATGTTTCCAGGCGATTATAACTTTGAGAAGCTCCGCCTTCCATCGGAGATTTGATCACTGTATCTCTTCCTTCTTTAGTTTCATATAGAACATTGATCGTAATAAATGTTTTACCTGAGGTTTCGACAAACGTAGTTGTGAGCAAAGCTTCTCCAGGATACCAAGCTTCGTCAAAAGCCTCAGTCTGAACTAATTTATCAGGTCCTGAAATTTCTTTATAAGTTCCTCCCGCTCCCATAGTAGATCCGTCTTTTAGATATTTCCAAACATATCTATATTTTCCGCCCACTTTCAGATCTACAGTGCATATATCCAAGCTCCATCCATCCGGACCGTATAACCAACGTTTGATTAATTCAGGTTTTGTAAAACAGTCGAATACCAGATCTTTCCCCGCATTAAATTCGCGGGTCATAACGATTTCCCTGTCTCCTTTAGCTTCTACCTTTAGGGTTCCAACAAAGCTGCTCATTCTATTCTCCTTTTTTATTTTTACGTTTTGGGGAAGGTCGTTTAGAAAGTTTTAATTCTTCTATAAGTGAATCCAATTGATTGAATCTTCCTTCCCAGAATTTTCTATAATTCTCCAGCCATTCAGTAGCTTCTTCCAATGGTTTGGCTTCTAATTTGCGTAATCTTTTCTGGGCATCCTTGATCCCAGTGATGAGTCCGGCTTTTTCCAAAACCTTTAGATGTTTAGAAATTGCGGGTTGGCTCATGGAGAATGGTTTTGCCAAATCCATTACGGAAACCTCTCCATTCGCTAAACGCGATAGGATCGCCCTTCTTGTGGGATCTGAGAGGGCGGCAAACGTTGCATCCAATCTAGCTGACTGACTAAGTGCATGATTCATATTTTATATAACCATATGGTTATATATTGGAAATAAGCAAGTACTTTTTTAAGAAATTATTTCCTAAGCCGTTTGTAGTTAAGAATGTGACAAAGAGGGATTATGGAGCAGATTAGCGTTCATATTTTGGCATTTAACGAGGTGGAAGTTTTGGATCTTTCCGGTCCCTACGAAGTGTTTTCTATCACTGAGAATGAAAATAAGGAAAAATTATTTAAAGTTTCTATAATTGCTGAAAAGAAGGAACTTCTACATGCCAGGAATCGTTTTCCAGTTTTTCCCCATCTTACTTTGGAAGAAGCAGGTATTCCGGATATTTTAATTATTCCTGGAGGATACGGGGCAGAAGAGATAGAGATCCACAATAAGAAATTACTTAATTGGATTAAAGAAATGGAACCTAAGGTAAAAATTTTAGCTTCTATCTGTACCGGCGCATTTTTACTCGCAGAGGCAGGAATTCTAGATGGGATGGAAGTGACCACTCATTGGATGGACCAAGAGACTTTACGTAAAAATTATCCTAAGATCAAAAATGTGGTTAATGAGAAATTTATAGATCATGGACATATCCTGACTTCAGGAGGAGTTTCTCGAGGGATCTTAATGTCCTTACATTTGGTAGAGAAATTAGTAGGTAATAAGATCGCTGAGTTTACTGCCAGAAGAATGGAATTTGATTCTTATCTGTGATTTCCTAAGATGAATATAAAATCATTGAATTAGTTTTTGAGATAGTTATTTATTATTTGCGGATGAATATGCACAAAAGTTATAGATTTAGATCCCAATCCTTTTTTATAGATTCGCTTGTTGTTTTCTCTAGATTAATTGTCATCTTGGTTCTTTCTCTTTTTCTTACCAAAGCTAACGTAGTTACTTTTATAATTTTATTTTTTATTATCTCAGCTTTCATACGAGCGGTTGTTTGGTTTTTTAGCCCAAATTTAGAAATTTTAATTACGGATGATAAGTTTTTATATAAGCAATATTCTAAAAATAGGCTTTTGTCCTCTGGACATTTTAGTAAAGACGAGATCAAATATGTATATTTGCAATATTATCAGTGGATAAGCACAATAGCTTTGGAAACGATTTCGGGAAAAGTAATTTGGTTTGAATGTTACGGATGGAACAGATATGCAATGGAGGAAATAAAAGAGAAATTGAATGATAAAAGGAACAATTTATCTCTCCGTCTATCAGGCATATTTTTTTCTCGATTTTTACTCCAATATGCGCCAGTTTATGTAATAGCCGGTTTATTTGTTTATTCTATAATGTAGGTATATTGAGAGAGTCTATGTCCTCCGATAGAAGTTCTCGTATTCAAATAATCTCTTCTAAAACCAAAATTTTCCTTCCTCCCTGCAAAGAATAAGCAGTAAGTCCCGCTTCCTTTAAAATTTTAGCTGCTTTTTTAGATCGAATGCCTGATTCACAAATTGTAATATAGATTTTTTCTTTAGAAAAATTTAGTACAGAGTTTGTCGAAAGTTCTGAAAGAGGAGAAAATATAGAATTTCCAATCGGAGTTTCTTTTCTTTCTTCCGATTCTCTCACATCTAACAAAATATATTTTGGGTCCTTCTTCCATTCTTTCCAATCCTTTAAGTCAATCTCATCTCTAAAAGTTTCTTCTCTTTTGCCGGAACCACATTCTATACAATTTGGATCCGCTTCCAAAAAAGTTTCATACATAAGAGGAGACTCCCATTCCAATTGGAAAGTAGAATGGGTCGGAGATTTTTCAGGAAAGAGTAGGTGTTGGATCGCAAAAGAAGCTTGGTATAAACCTGCGATTGCAGTTTGTACTCCTAAAACTCCTCCATCTTCGCAGGAAATAAGTTCTGATCCTTCTAAATTCGGATACAAACATTTATAACAAGGTTTTCCATGAGGGGAGAAGATCGCTATTTGGGCGCTTGTCCTAAAAACGGAAGCGGTTACAAGCGGCTTAAAATTTTGGATGCAGAATCGATTGATTGTATATTTCGCTTGGATCTGGTCCGTACAATCCAGAACAATATCCCAATTTTTGAATATACTCGGATCTATTCTCTCTGAAAAAATTTCTGTAAATGTCTCTAATCGTATTCCTGGGACCCTGGCTTGTATATATTCCTTGGTGGTTTCCGTTTTTTTTCTGCCAATATCAGAAAGAGTGAATGCGGTTTGTCTATGAAGGTTGCTTAATTCTACTGTATCAAAATCCCAAAGGCCGATCCTTCCCACTCCTGCAGTTGCTAAATGTAAGGAAGCAGGGGAGCCTAGACCTCCGAGACCGATCACCAAAGCTGATTTTTGGAGGAGCCCATTTTGACCGGATTCTCCCAAAAAAGGCAGTTTAGTTTGTCTGGAAAAATACTTTTTCTGTTCCGGACTCATCTAATGAAAGCATCTTATATTTTCGCATAACCGACAAGACTTTTTAATTGGCTTTCATAAGCGTCCGGGTATGGTAAGCTTGGACATCGTGGATGCTTACGGTAGAAAATTCGAAGTGCTTAGAGTGAGTGTTACATCCTCTTGCGGATTCGGCTGTGTTTACTGTGCTCCCGGCACTGCTTTAAATGGAGAAGGAGCAAACGGTTCTTTTTTAAGCCCAGAGCTTCTTCGTAAAAATATACTTCTTCTTTCCCGTAAAATTTTACTGAAAGAAATTCATTTAACTGGTGGAGAGCCGACTCTTCATAAAGATCTTCCTAGTCTTGTTCGAGTGGCTAAAGAGGAGAAGATCCCGAATATCGCTCTGACTTCCAATGGATTTTTCAGAGATGGTCTTATTAAGGATCTAAAACTCGCAGGTCTTGATAGGATGAACTTCTCCCTGGATTCACTCTCCCAAGAATCTTTTTCTCTTATCTCCGGCAAAAATCTTCCTGTAATTCGTTTATTAAATAGGATAGAAGAAGCAATCCAAGCAGGCCTGGAGGTTAAACTCAATTGCACTGTATTAAAAGGTTATAATGAAGAGCAGATCCGTCCGCTTCTTCATTGGGCGGGAGAAAGAAATCTTCCGATCCGTTATTTGGAACTTATGAAGATGGGACCTCTTAGAGCAAAACATTCCGAGTTATTCTTCTCCGCTGCAAAAATAAAGGAAGAGTTGGGTTTAGAATTCGATTTTGAATCGGAGATGACTGCTATTGAATCTACGGCAAAATATTATCGCACTTCTGAAAATTATAGATTCGGGCTAATTGCAAATCATACGGAACCTTTCTGCAATGGTTGTAATCGTCTTAGGATGGATCATCTGGGGAAAATTTACGGATGTTTAAGCGATTTCCGATCTTTCCCAGTTTCGGAAGACGAATCAGAGTTAGAGAATTCTTTAGATCTTGCAATGAAGACCAAAAAAAACGAGTTTACCGGAAGTGAACTTTCTATGAAATATATAGGCGGATAAGATGGATATACAACTTTTGTTTTTTGCCGCAGTTAAAGACCATTTTCCGGATCTAAAAAAGATAGAAGTCTCCGAAGGAGATTCTATCGTACATCTTAGAGAAATTCTTACTCGCACTAATCCTGGTTCTGAATCTATTTTAAAAGTTAGTAGATTTGCAGTGAATCAATCGATCGTAAGTGATGATTTTGTTCTGAGAGAAGGTTCAGTGGTAGCAGTGCTTCCTCCTTCCAGCGGTGGTTGATATGTCAGTATTGGAAGCTCATTCTCATATATCTTCTTCTCCTATTTTTGTTTCTTCTCAAATACCGGATATTCCCGAGATGGGCGGTTTTGTTGTATTTTCCGGGATTGTCCGAAATCTAAACGAAGGTAAGAAGGTCACTCATCTAGAATACGAAGCTTATGCTCCTATGGCAAACGAGATGATCCGGGCAATTCTTGAGGATGCCTGCAAAAAATGGGACCTTCTTCATGCGAACTGTATCCATAGAGTTGGAAAATTAGGAATTTCTGAAATAGCAGTGATCGTGGAAACAGGATCAATACATAGGGCAGAAGCTTATGAATCCAATCGTTATATCATTGATCGGGTGAAACATGAGGTTCCGATCTGGAAAAAGGAATTTTATTTAGACGGTTCTTCCGAGTGGTCGAAGGGCTGCGCACATGAGAGCCATTGATTCAGTAGGGATCGTACTTGCTGGTGGTAAAAGTTCCAGAATGGGAAGGGATAAGTCCTTTCTCTCCTTAAAAAGTCAAAAATTCTTTCTTATAGAATCTTATAAAAAACTAAAATTCTTATGTAAGAATGTAAGAGTTTCCATTCGAGAAGAGCAAAGAGAAGAATATTCCAAACACGTTCCGAATGAGTTTCTCATCTCTGATTCCATTCCAAATATGCATGGCCCTTTACAAGGGATTTTCAGTTCCTTTCTTCTTTTCCAAAACGATCCTAAGATTAAAAACTTTTTGGTTTTAGCGGTGGATATTCCTTATATGAGGATTAAAACCTTGGCTAGGTTATATTCTAAAAAAGAAATAATCGGTTCAGGCATTTTTTACCAAACGAAAGAAGGGATTGAACCGTTATGCGGTCTTTATTCTTCCGAGTATCTGCGATTTTTATTCCAAGAATTTGAGAAAGGTAGCTTAAATTCATTTTCTCCTAAAACTCTAATGGAAAATGGAAATCCTAGTCTTTTGGATATTCCGGAAATGGAAAAATCCTCCTTTATCAACCTAAATTCTCCCGAGGATCTAAACCTTCCAAAGTCATAAGAGCCTGTCCCAAAAGGTCCAGGCTCTTGAAGCCCGCATGCGGACTATAGGTTTCCGGTCAAAAACCGATTTACATGGGGTTTGGGAGAGAAAACATGGTTCTACCAACCATGCGGGAATAGCTCAGTGGTAGAGCACCTCCTTGCCAAGGAGGGGGTCGCGGGTTCGAATCCCGTTTCCCGCTTACAGAAGGCGTCCTCCGCTTTCTGTCTTCTGAGACCATGGAATTCAAGACTAAGAAAAATCAAAACGCATCCGTAGACCTTAAGTTAACCTTTGATAAGAACGATCTAGAAAAGGCGTTCGAAAAGACTTATAAAGAAAAACAAAAGGATCTCAAGATCCCGGGCTTCCGTCCTGGAAAAGCACCGATCGAAATGGTAAAACGCCATTTAGGAGACTCGGTAGCAAACGACGCAATCAATCTTCTATTATTAGAAACTGTAAGTGAACTTTCCGGAAAACTGGAACACAAGATTGTACGTTTCCCTAAATTTACTGTAGAGGACTATGTTCCTGAAAAAAGTTTAGTGGCAACTGCGGTCTACGATACTGATCCGGAAGTTTCCTTAGGGAAATACAAAAAGATCAAGATCAAACTTCCTGAAGTACAAGTTACCGATGAGGATATCACCGAAGAACTTCAGTTTGTCCGTAAACAACTTGCCAGAAAACTTCTGAGAGAACCAAGCGAAGGAGCCGAGAACGGCGATATCGTTGATATGGAATTCGAAGTGAAGGAAGACGGGCAAGAGCCTAAGAACGCTAAAAACGGTTCAAGCGATTATAAATTAGGAGAAGCTAATAATCTTCCTGGTTTTGACGACAACCTGTACGGCATTAAGACTGGGGAGACCAAAGACTTCTCCTATACCTATCCTAGCGATTATCCAAGAGAAGATCTGGCCGGCAAGAAGATGGAATTCGCCATGACCTTAAAGGCGATCTATAAAGAAGTTCTTCCTGAATTGGACGATGATCTTGCGAGCGAATACGATGGTTCTGCTTCTTTGCAAGTTTTGAAAGATAAGGTCAAAACTGATCTACAAAAGAATTATACCGAAGCCGTAAAAAATAAGAAGATGGAAGAGATCTACAAGGAACTGGTAGCGGATTCCAAGTTTATTTTCCCTGAATCCTATCTTACTGAAGAATCAGAGCATGTGTATCAGAATATGATGCAAGATGTTTTAGGAAGAGGCCAGGCCAGAATTCCTAAAGAACAGATCCCAAGTATCGAAAAATATGCAGAAATGGTAGGAAAACCTCTAGAAGAAGTAAGGGATTCCTTCAAAACCATCGCAGAAAATAGACTGAAAGGGTATTTCTCCAGACAGAAACTTGCTTCAACCGAAAATATCGTTTTGACGGACGAGGATTTCGACCGCGAAATCTCGACCCTTGCCTCAAGATATGGTATGCCTGACGCCGATTTTAAAAAAGAATTGGAAAAAGGTAAACTTCTGGAAACTTACCGGGACAATTTTTTAGCAAAAAAGATAGACGATACCCTCTTCCAGCTTGTAGAAAAGAAATACAACGAGAAGATGAGTATCCGTCAGCTAAAGGAATTCCTTTCTAATAAGGAAACTGGAGAAGTATGGCAATAATTCCTACAGTAATAGAGCAAACCGGTCGCGGAGAAATGCGGTATGACGTATTTTCCCGCCTCTTAAAGGACAGAATTATCTTTCTAGGTGACGCAATTTCTGACGATTACGCGAACGTAATCATCGCCCAACTACTGTTCCTGGATGCGGAAAATCCGGATAGGGACATCTACTTATATCTGAATTCCCCGGGCGGATATGTATCTTCCGGGCTTGCCATTTACGACACTATGCAGTATATTAAGGCCGACGTTCGTACACTTTGTATTGGTCAGGCTTCTTCTATGGCCGCTCTTCTTCTGGCAGGCGGGGCAAAGGGCAAAAGATCTGCTCTTCCTCATTCCAGAATTATGATGCACCAGCCAACCGGAGGAGCTACCGGTCAGGCTTCCGATATCGCTATCCAAGCTAAGGAAGTTTTGAAGTTGAAACAGGTGTTAAACGGTTTGTACGCTAAACACACGGGTAAGTCTGTGGAAGAAGTGCAAAAGGATACCGAAAGGGACCTTTACATGACTCCAGAAGAAGCCCAAAAATACGGGATTATCGATTCCGTAATTTCTATAGAGCGTCAAAAGAACTGATAGGGGGATCCCGTGGCAAAAAAACCGACCGGAACCAATAATAAACAAAAATTATTTTGTTCGTTCTGCGGAAAAGAACAAGACTCCGTAAAACGACTGGTTGCCGGTCCAGGTGTTTATATTTGCGACGAATGTATCTCTCTCTGTAATGAGATTATTGCAGAAGAGCCTGAACAGGAAAAAGAACGTACAGAACTTTTGGGAGAAGTCCCTAATCCTGCCGCTATCAAAGCGATCCTAGACCAATACGTAATCGGACAAGACCATGCTAAAAAAGCTTTGTCCGTTGCGGTTTATAATCACTACAAACGAATTTATCTCAAAGACAAAAAAGCGGATATCGAATTAGAAAAATCGAATATTCTTCTGATTGGACCTACAGGTTCCGGAAAAACACTTCTGGCACAGACTCTTGCAAAGATCATCAAAGTCCCGTTTGCGATCGTAGATGCCACCGCACTTACCGAAGCTGGATACGTGGGAGAAGATGTGGAAAACATCATACTCAAGCTGATCCAAAACGCGGATAATGATATCAAAAAGGCGGAGATCGGGATTATCTATATAGACGAAGTAGATAAGATCGCTCGCAAATCTGACAGTGCATCCATCACGAGAGACGTGAGTGGAGAAGGTGTACAACAAGCACTTTTAAAAATTATAGAAGGAACAGTTGCAAATGTTCCTCCTCAGGGCGGAAGAAAACATCCTCACCAAGAATATCTGCAGGTAGATACTAAAAATATACTGTTCATTCTGGGTGGAGCATTCGTAGACCTGGATAATATCATCAAAACCAGGACCGGTGTAAAAACGATCGGATTCGGTAGCGATGAAAAAGACGGCAAGATCTTAAGAGATGAGAGCAAAGGTGAGATCTTAGCTCGAGTAATCCCGGAAGACTTGATGAAGTTCGGACTTATCCCTGAGTTTATCGGCCGTATGCCAGTGATTGCTACTCTGCAAGACTTGAGTGTAGAAATGCTCAAACGTATTTTCAGAGAACCTAAAAACGCAATCTTGCGCCAATATACCAAAATCCTAGAAATGGAAAATGTAAAACTTTCCTTCGAAGAAGCAGCTATCGACAAGATCGCTCAGCTTGCTATCGAAAGGGCATCCGGAGCCAGAGGACTACGTGCTATCGTAGAAAATCTAATGCTGGATCTGATGTATGAAATCCCTTCTCGCAAAGATGTAGAAGAAGTGATCATCACAGAAGATGCGGTAGCCGGAACCAAACCTCCGAAACTAGTTCTGAAAAAAGAACCTAAAATCGCTTAAGATTCTACTCGGAATTTTTCTCACGCGAAGCCGTGAAGACCGCTAAGTTTTTTCTTAGTAATTTCTAAGACCTTCTTATCTTAGCGTCTTTGCGTGAAAAATCCTTCCTAATTTAAACTAGCGATATCGATCACAAATCTGTAACGTACATCACTTTTAACGACTCTTTCGTAGGCATCGTTTACTTTCTGGATTGGGATTAGTTCAATATCGCTGGTGATATTATGTTTTCCACAGAAATCCAACATCTCTTGTGTTTCCGCGATCCCACCTATAAGGGAACCTGCCAGGCTTTTACGGCCACCGATCAAAGAGAATGCCCCGATCGGCACTTGCTCTTCCGGAACACCAACCACTACCATCGAACCATCTACTCTTAATAGACTTAGGTACGCATTCCAGTCCAAAGGCATGGAAACAGTGTTGATGATCAGATCAAAACTTCCTCTTAATTTGCTGAATGTACTTTTTTCTGAAGTAGCATAAAAATGATCCGCGCCTAGGCGTTTTGCATCTGCTTCTTTTTTATTGGATTGGCTGAGTACTGTAACTTCTGCACCTAAAGCATGAGCAATTTTTACACCCATATGACCCAATCCACCAAGTCCAATGATCGCAACTTTTTTACCTGGCCCAGTTTTCCAATGAGCAAGTGGAGAATAAAGAGTGATCCCTGCACAAAGTAGGGGAGCCGCAGCATCCAAAGGAAGATTATCCGGAATTCTTAATACATAATTTTGATCCACAACGATCTTGTCGGAATAACCACCATAGGTCGGGGTCTTTCTGTCCTGCTCTCTTCCGTTGTAGGTCGCACTCATGCCGCCTTCGCAGAATTGTTCCAATCCGCTTTTGCAATATTGGCATTCTCTGCAAGAGTCCACAAAACAACCGACTCCTACCTTATCTCCTACTTTGAACTTAGTGACTTTGGAGCCGATTTTTGAAACCACACCTGTGATCTCATGGCCCGGGACCATTGGGAAGATAGAGCCTCCCCATTCGTCTCTGGCTTGGTGGATATCAGAATGGCAGATCCCGCAGTATTTGATATCGATTACGACGTCTTCGTCTTTTGCTTCTCTTCTTTCGAATGTAAATGGAGCTAGCGGAACCTTGGCCGTAGCTGCAGCAAAACCTTTGGTTGGAATCATTTTGTTCCTCGTTTTGGATTTGATATTGGATGAACTTCAAGTGGTGAGAAATTCGGGAATCGAGTCCGGAGAATTTTCCGAACTGATTTTTCAGAAAATTAGACAGACTACAAGAAGAACTGATTTTCTTTTTTCTGTTATTCCTAAAATTTTACATTGGTCCTTGGTCTATCCACAATAATGGGTTCACGCGAGCCGCTAAGGATTTATGCAATTAGTAGAGAAATCTTCTTTTCTTTGCGCCTTGGCGCGAAAATAACTAATCCCGGACCCGGCCAACAGTCAAGATTGCTGCTTTAGAAAGTCCTTTTTTACCGGATTCCATTTCTAAAAATCTTCCAAAGTCCAGAGTAAGTTCTCTGGAGTTCTTATATTCTCTTCCGGAACTCCAATTTTGGAGTTGGATAAGAAGTGGAGCAACACCTGCGGAACTAGTAAGTTCAGTCAGTCTATCGCTTAGGAAAACCAAATATTCTCCGGGCCTGATTTGGATCTTTTTCACTTCTCTTGTAGAACTTCTGAAATCATAGAATACTTGTTTAGAGATCGGTAATATATTCGTTTTTCCATTTTTTTGGACAATCGCAGGAAGTTTTTGGAATTGCAGGATACCTGCTTCTCCATTTCTGGTTTCTAAATAAAATAATGTGAGATTTAGATAAGAGATAGGTGTAGATCTGAGAGCACGATCGACTTTATAGAGTAGATCTTCTCCCCTAAGTCCAGTGGTTTCCTGAGCAAGTGAGATCATACCTTCTATCCTTGCCTTGAGAGAAGATTCAATTGCTCCATGATTTGGAAAACCTGCTAATACTCCAAAACAACCGTCAGCAGTCGGTATAATATTCGCATAATCCGATTCTCCGCTGTCGGAGGAACGTGGAAAAACAGTGATGTCTAGATTTTTGATCTTATGAAGTCTGATCTTATGGAAAAATTTCTGGATCTTGTCCGAAAGTTCCCTTTCCTTTTTGTTTAAGGACTCTTGAGAAACGGTTTCTTCTTTTGTTTTTTTCTGGTAGAGAGCGATCCGGAAATGTCTAGCAAGTTCTCCCAGCTCATCTTCTCTTTCCGATTCTCCAGAATCCTCATACACATCCTGGGACCAGTTTTGCAATAGTTGAGAAATTGATTTAAGGGATTTAAAACTTAAATTTAGAAGAAAATAGGTGAGTATTCCAAGTATTACGGAGAAGAAAAGCCCGACCCCGAGTCGGATCCAAACAAATGCTCTTAATTCTTTTCTGATCTCTTCTCCAAATAGAAAATCATCTAAAAGTAGATAAGATAAAAATAATACGAAAGATGCCGTAAAAGAAGCGAACGCCAATTTATGCTTGGACTGAAGATTCGGAAACAACTCATTTCCTCTCTATAATTGCGATTAGTACCAATGAGATCCCGAATAGGACGAGCAATGGAACGAATAACATTAACATGGAGATGACATCAGGTCCAGGGGATAATACTGCAGCAGCAAATGCGATCCCTATAAATGCTTCTCTCCAATGTCTTAGCAAAAAGGAAAGTTTCAATATTCCGACTGCAGCTAAGAGTACCATGATCACCGGAAGTTGGAAAGATAATCCGAAGATCAAATGCATATTGAAGAATACATCATAGTATTCGTCGATAGGAAGCCTGGTTTCAATATCTAAAGGTCGGACAGTAACTAAAAATATTTTTAGAAAACTTTCGAATGCTTGGGCCCAGCATAACCAAACTCCTAACCAAAATAAAACGGTGGAGAATGCTATAAGTGCTTTTCCGAGTCTTGCGGTTCTTGGCTCTAGTGCGGGAGATACAAAGCTCCATAAGAACGCCAACACGAAAGGAAAAGTGATCAAGATAGAAACCATAAATCCCGTTCTTAGATAAACCATAAAAGGAGCCATGAGTTTGATTTGGTAGAATGTAGCAGACTCTCCCAAAATGTTCTTGTACGGTTTGATAACTATCTTGTGCAGCTCTTCTCCAAAATATAAAGCGACTACGAAAAAAAAAGTGAACACTAGAATAGAACGAATGAGTACGGAACGTAGTTCTTCTAAATGTTCCCCTAGGGTCATAAACTTTTCTCTATCATGAGGAAGACTTTCCTCTGGAGCTGAGATTGTTGGCTGAGGAATACTGGAAAGGCTCTTTTTTTTAGAAGGCATATCGAAAGATTGGAATTAACATAAAGTCCCGCGCGGAGTTCACTGAGGTTTGAATATGGGAGAACTTTCTCCTAAAACTTTCTCAGCGAACTCTGTGTCTTCTGCGCGAAATCGTGTTATTAAGCGGATTTTTTGGATTTTTTAGGAGAAGAAGCAGGAGCCGCCGGTTGTTTTGTTTCCGGTTCCTGGATTTTAGCAGATTCAGATTCTGCATCTCCGGAAAGAGATTTGCGGAATTGGCGGATTCCGTCTCCTAAATCCTTTGCTAAAGAGGGAAGTCGCTTGCCCCCGAAAAGCAGGAGAGCTAAACCTAGTATGAAAAAGATTTCCCAAGGGCCTAAATTTAAAAATGCGAGTGGTGCGTACATATACTGTCTCCTTAGTTAGAATTTTGCCTCTGTAATATATGTCAAATAGTTAGTAGGAACAAGCCGATAATTCTATTGGGACTTTGGTTCAGATAGAAAGGCAAAACGGTCGAGTTTATGAGAATAGAATCCAACTCCTTAGATTCAATCTCCGTTCCTCTTCCAGTTCGAGAACCGGGTGGAGAGGAAGAAAAAGAAGAAGATCGGAAAAAAGCGGAGAATACTCCCAATTCCGATTATATGTACGCTCTTTCTGTCGGAAGTCTGATAAATGTGCAGGTATAATTGAATGGCTCTTACTAAGGAACAGAAGCAAGAATTCCAGGAGAAACTGGCGGATTTTCGCGCATTTTTGGAGGATTTGAAGAAGGAAGGGAATCTTCTCAAAGCCCAATCCAGAAAAGATCCTAAAATGGAAGCTTACTTCAATGTGGCACTTTCCTTAAATTCTATCAAAAACATAAATACCTGTCTTCTTATCAACGAGATCTCAGTAGCGATCTTGGATCTAAAATCGGATACCTACCTCAACCAGGGGAGGAAAGAAATTTATAGCGCGATCTCCTTTATGGAGAAAGTAGTCGGAACCGACTTCGAGTCTGGTCTGGGGGAAAATAAGGACCTTCTGGCTAAAATCCTAGAATTTAATCCTCTCCAAAGACTGAATTACGTGAAGGGACTCAGGACCTGCACTACAAATACGATCGAGGCATTCGGATCCAACTCCAAATGGAAATGGAGCTTTCCGGAGATACATTTCAAAATAGCCATACTTAGTAAGAATCTTTTTGACTTTCGGGCTTTTGAGAAGGAAAGAGACTTAGAGAATCCGTTTTACTATCCTAGGCAGGAACATTATAACTTAATTCTGGAACTTTGTAACTTTGCCGCTCAGGAATATCGTGCCAAATTCGATTTATCCACCCAGGACGCCGGGGATCTGAAAAAATCCATATCCCTTTTGGAGGTAAACCGTAAAATCCTGCAAACTACGGGCGAAACGGAGGACTTGGGGAAGACAAAAACCCTGATCGAATCCCTAAAAGAAAAGGTAGAGTCGATAGAAGCCGAGAAGGAAAAGAAGAAAAAGAAGAAATAGACCCGTCCAATTTGTTATAAAGAGTGGGAAAAAAATAGGAGAAAATCTAACTCATGGCATTGACCGAAATAAACGATTCAACTTTCAGTTCCGAGATCAATAAGGGCATGGTCCTAGTAGATTGCTGGGCCGAATGGTGTGGTCCTTGTAGAATGGTTTCCCCGGTTCTGGAAGAACTTTCGTCCGAGATGAACGATATCTTAAAAATTAAAAAATTAAACGTAGACGACAACCAGGACACGGCACAAAAATTAAATATCCAATCCTTGCCGACCCTTCTACTTTTCAAAGACGGACAATTGGTGGATAAGATCATAGGAGCTCTTCCTAAGGCGCAAATCAAAAGTTTCATCGAAAGACATAAATAAAAATTCGATCTCGACTGCGGCGGAATTTTTCATGCTAAAAGAACAAACCAGGGGATATATTGAGCTTCCTAGAGGGGGCTATTTAGTCGAAACAAGCGAGGGCTTCTTTCAGATCGGTTCTCCTCCCGAAACCATCAAAGACACGATGGCTGAAAAAAAGACTCCCCTGGTATTTATACTTCCTAACAAATTTTTCCACGTAGAAAAGGGGATCAGCACCGCAGAGCTTGAATTCCCGATTTACTTTAACTTCTTCTTAAGACAAAAAAAGACCACGATCATCTGTACTGCTGAACAAAAAGATCAGCTTATTACAGTACTTAAAGAATCCTTAATGGGTCCTGAAGAGATCAATTTAGAATCCGAATATTTGGATGGAGCTGAATCTTTCGGCTTTCCTGATATGAAAGCTGAGATGGGTTATTTCAGAGGATATAAGGGACTAGACGATGTAGTCGACTTCCAAGTATTCGATAGAGATAATATGGTCAACCTCGGAAAGGTTTTGGTACGTAAACTTCCTTCTGGTGATTTTAGGATTACTGATGGAACGAAAGAGACCGAGATCCCCGGAGAAGTTGGATTCAATATTAAATACGAGATCGGTCATAGGTTAGAAGAGCCTTTCCAAGCTCCTTTACTTGGTATCACCTGTCTCGGGCCTTCTCATGGATTCGATCCTGAGGACAACACTTCCGGTTTTATTATCTGGTTGAATCACCAAGGTATCATGGTGGATCCTCCTGTGAACTCAACTGAATGGCTTAGGATGTCTAATGTAAATCCTAAGTTAATCAACCACGTTATTCTCACTCATTGCCATGCGGATCATGATGCTGGAACTTTCCAAAAAATTATGGAAGAGACTAAGATCACGATCCATGCAACTGCAACTGTGATGGAAAGTTTTATCCGTAAATATTCAGCTCTTACTAAGATCCCTCGTAAGGAATTACTCGAACTTTTCAATTTCCAACAAATCATCATAGGCAGACCTGCGATGATCAACGGTGGAGAATTCAATTTTCATTATGCATTACATTCCATTCCTTCTGTAGGATTTGAGTTCTTCTTCCAAGACCAATCTTTTGTGTATACTTCCGATCATTTGAATGAACCTGAAGTTCACGATAAGATGTATGAGAAGGGAGTTCTTCCCGAATCTCGCTGGAAATTCTTAAAAGAGTTTCCTTGGGACAGAAGGATTATCTATCATGAAGCTGGAATTCCTCCTCTTCATACAAGGGTTAGTTATTTAGCGAGTTTACCTCCTGAGATCCAGGAAAAGATCACCGTATATCATATCGCAAGAACGGATATGCCTCCAGGCACTAAACTGAAACTGGCTCGTTTCGGAATAGAGAACACTGTGTATCCGGAGATCACTCCTCCTAAACATATGGAGGCTTATAACCTTCTAGATATCTTAAGCCAAATTGATATTTTCAGCGGTTTCCCGATCGAAAAGGCGAAGGAATTCCTACTGATCGTCCGGGAAGAAAAATACAAACGTGGCGATCAGATCATCAAGAAGGGAACCCCGGGTGATAAATTTTACATCATCGCTTCCGGAAACGTAAAGTTCGAAGGCCTTCTTGGGGATGCCGATATAGCACCCATTAAACGATACGGACAATACGAGTATTTCGGAGAAGCATCTCTCGTTCTAGATCTTCCTAGAGCTGCGGACGTTTTTGCAGAAACAGATGTAGTAGCTCTTACAATCGAGAAGAATAAGTTCTTACAGTTTATCAGAAATACGGATCTAAGACAAAACTTGATACGACTGAACAGCATTCGTGATAGTAACTCTTGGAAAACACTGTTAGATTCACGTCACTTCAAAGGACTTACAAGTCATCAGGTCACTCAATTAGAAATGATCATGAGACTTTCCAAGGTGAACAAAGGTTCAGTGCTTATTACGGAAAAAGCGTTTTACCACGAGGCATATATTATTCGTCATGGAAAAGTAAGCGTATATCAACACGGTAAAAAATTGGCCGAGTTGACCGACGGAGATTTCGTGGGAGAGATTTACTCTATATCCAAAAAGCTGGTGTCCAATTACACGTTCCAAGCAGAATCAGAAACGGAATTGTTCTCTATTTCTCAGAACGAACTCATCCAGTACATTAAACGGAATCCCGGCGTTTACATGAGAATGAATACCGTCTACTGACACGGGAGATATAAATGGAAAGAGTCCTACAATTTACCGAAGAGCATGAAGCTTTTCGTGATATGGCACGTAAGTTTTTTGAAACTGAAGTAGCTCCTTATCATCATGAATGGGAAAAAGTCGGAATGGTTCCGAAAGAACTTTGGAAAAAAGCGGGAGCAAGCGGACTGCTTTGCCCTGACGTTCCGGAAGAATACGGTGGATCAGGTGCGGACTTTCTATATAACGTTGTTGTAATAGAAGAATCTTCCAGATCAGGAAACAGCGGATTTTTCGTATCACTTCATAATGATGTGATCGCTCCTTATATCAGTGCTTACGCAAATGAAGAACAAAAGAAAAGATGGTTACCAGGTTGCTGTAGCGGAGATAGCATTTTAGCGGTCGCTATGACAGAACCTGGAGCAGGTTCCGATTTAAAAAGTCTAAGAACTTCTGCCGTGGATAAAGGAGACCATTATGTGGTCAACGGCCAAAAAACATTTATTTCCAACGGACAGCTTGCAAATTTAGTAATTACGGCCGTGAAACATGAAAACGGTACGATTTCACTTGTTATGATAGAAGAGGGGATGAAAGGTTTCGAAAGAGGTCGTAATCTCGAGAAGATCGGACTAAAAGCCCAGGATACCTCGGAATTATACTTCAACGACGTAGTCGTTCCTAAAGAGAATGTAATCGGAAAAGACGGACAAGGTTTCCGTTATTTGATGATGAAACTCGCGCAAGAGCGTCTCGTATTGGCAATCGCAGCGGTAGAAGCCACTGCACTTGTTCAGAGAATGACTCTAAAATATATTAAAGAGAGGATGGCTTTCGGGAAAAAGATCGGAAGTTTTCAACACATCAAATTTCAAATGGCGGAGATGGCTACGGAACTGGAAATGTGCCGTACCTTCGTCGACAAAGTGGTTTCGGAGCATATAGCTGGAAAAAAATTAACTGTAGAGGCTTCTATGGCTAAGTATTATTCCACTGAGATGCAAAAACGTCATACTGACCTCTGCCTCCAATTTTTCGGAGGATACGGTTATATGATGGAATACCCGATCGCAAGAGCGTATTTGGATGCAAGGATCCAAACAATCTACGCGGGAACCACCGAAATCATGAAAGAAATTATTGGTGGAAGTTTAGGACTCTGAAATAAACTCGAAATAGCTATCGTCCAAGGGTAAAATGGATCGAATGGCTCCTTTAAAGAGTATAATTAGGCGGTGTGTTCGGTATGCCGCCTTCCTTATTTTAGCTTCTTCCTTATATTTCATCCCAGTTTCTTCCGCAGAGGCACAGGTATCCTGTATTCCTCCTGCTTCCGGAAACAATGTCTGTAGTATAATTCCTGCCTCGACGGTGGCTCAGTTCAATGGTTTAGAAGAAACCATCCGCAAAGAATATTTGAATGAGCTTACAAAGTCCATGGCGGACGCTTCCGTTCTTGCAAACATCAACTCTTCTATGATGGGACCAGGAACAGTGAACCGTTTCCAAGTAGGAGCGGGGCTTGGAGTTGCGGGAGTCAAAAAGGATGATATAAATATCCAATACGGCGATATTTCCATTCCCAAGTTCCCGAATGTAGGAGCTTCGATCAATCCAGGAGTAATGGTAGGTGTGAATTTAGGCTGGTTACTCGGCCAGGGACCTTCTCACCAACCGACTGAGGATGAAAAGGATTCAGGCAGATCTTTCCTGCATAGGATCAATATTTATGCCCACGGCTTCCAAGGTAATATCTCCAATGGAGATATTAAATCACTGAGTGATTCAACTTCAAAAGACTTATCTATGTCTGGCAATGTAAACAGTTTTGGAATGACTGTTAGATTTCAGATCGCGAAAGAAAGATACACCAAACTGGACTTTTTCGGATTTACGGGACTTAGTTTAGGTGTTGGCTTCCACAGAAAATGGGAAGAGATCACTATGAATTATCACCCGAGTGGAACAGACGCAGTTAAAGTTGAGTTTGGTCCTGCCACAGGTAAATGGGATGCAGATGTTAACTTCGCTTATCAATCGAAGGTACAATCTGTTCCGGTGGATATTAGAACCGGGGTTCGACTCTTTTATATCTTAACCTTATTTGCCGGTGCGGGTATATCGAACAATACAGGATACACCAAATTGAATTTGGGAGTAAGCGGTCCCTTATATTTGGCTTTGGATCCTAACGCTTCGGGTCTTCCTCCTCAGGTCATCCAACAGATGAATGGTAATGCAGGTGGTACATTATCCTTGAATACTAGCGGATCTGCTGAAGTTAGAACTCAGATGAACTATTTCGTGGGCGGCTTCGAATTGAACATATTAATGTTCAAGGTATTGGCAGAAGCTATGGCCACTGACGATAAGATCTATTCTGCAAACTTAGGTATTAAGTTCGCCCTTTAAATATAGTGTCTAAGCCTGGCTTTAGCTGGGCTGTACATTTCTCTTATTTTTATATAAGCTTATACAAAAAAGGCACGCCTTTTGCAGTATTATTAGTAGAATGCAAAAGTCTGAAATTTAGTGAGTATAATGTTCAGGAATTCAGCATTTAGCATCAAAGGTGTCCGATGATTACAACTCCAGGAAAACCTCTACATCTCTCTTGTATCCCTAGGGGCGAAGCTTATGCTCTAAAGGTCAATATTTCCAAAAACGAGATAGGGATCATATATAGGGTCACCGCAGTTCTATATGTTCATGGTTGGAATATAGAAGAGGCAATTGCAGAAACCTCGATGGACGGTTATATCCAGGACATCTTCATCGTGAAACGTATAGACGGTGCTCCTATGACGGACGAACATCTGAATGCGATCCATGCCGATCTTCATGAATTGTTTTACGGTGGAATGTCCGTAATGAATTATCTGGCGAATCATCCGGAGAAAATGGAAAGTTTAAGAGCAAAGGTCGAGATTACTCCGGAAATTTTCCTATTCAATTCAGAGATCAGCGATTCCACAGTGATGGATCTTAGAATGGAAGATAGACCTGGTATCTTATTCGAGATTTCCCAGATCTTATTTTTGTTCGGAGTGGATATTCTATCCTTTAAAGCAGTAACGGATTCAGGTCAGGTAAGAGATACATTCCTACTTAGATTGGAGAATGGATCCAAGCTGAATGAGAATCTTCATTTTAATAGACTAAAAGAAGCCTTAAACGCAGTTCTTTAATTTTTAGGAGCCGGCTGTTTTACAAATATAAACAGCCCTAAAAAAATAAAACTTAAGATCCCTGAAACCAAGAAGGATATTTGAGGTCCTTTTTGAGAATACACTACGCTAAATATAATGGGAGAGATACCTCTACCAAAAGATCCTAAACTTCTTAAGATCCCCAAATTTTTTCCCTGCTCACTTGGAGAAGAGAATAAGGATACGATAGAAGATACAGTAGGATTTAAGAATGCACTTCCCATCGCTAAGAAAGTCAAGGCCACGAATAACAGAAATGTGGATTGTTCGGAAGCGATTACCGATGCACTCGAAAAATATAAGAAAGAAAATCCCAATATCAAAAATATAGAAGCGAGAAGTCCCACTTTCTTTTCCGGAACTTTTCCACTGATCCTGCGTATAATCCCACCTTGTACGAATACAATGATCAATCCAATATAAACGAAAGTATAACCTATACTTACGGGTTTATATCCTAAAAATTGATCCAAGTAAAAGTTAAGAGAGAATTCGAATCCTGAAAAGAAGAGTAAAAAATATAAATTTAGGAAACCTATATACATGATCTCTTTGGAACCTAGATCAAAAACTCCTAATGCGGGATGTAATCTTCCTTCCGATTTTTTACGCAAATTATGAGGAAGAGTTTCTCTGAATCTAAAGAGTATTAATAGTAAATTTACGAAAGACGCTGCAGTCGCCATCAAAGCTACTGAAGGGAAGATCGTCATCTTTCCCAAAGGTAAAAAAGGAAGAAGATAAGACGGATCCGTATGAGCTAAAATTCCACCGATAGAAGGGCCTGCGATAAATCCAAGACCGATCCCGGCACCAATCATTCCCATTCCTTTCGTACGATCTTGCTCTGAAGTGGAATCTGCCATCGCAGCAGTTGCTACAGAAACATTCCCGCCCATAAGACCAGTGATCAGTCTTGAAAGAACGAATAATGAAAAACTTCCTGAGAATAACCAGACCAAGTATCCTAAAAAGCTACCGGTGCATGTAAAAACTAAAACAGGTCTACGTCCCGTACTGTCCGAAAGTTTTCCCCAAATAGGTGAGAACAAAAATTGAAGAATAGAATATAAACTGGCTACAATTCCCCCGAAGAGAGCTACGAAAAGTTTCCAATCACTTGTTCTGCCGTCCAAAATGCGGGAGGTCCAACCGGCTAAAAGATCCAAAACAGGATCTCCCGCCTGAGCTAGAAAATGATTTAGAGTTTCCGGAAAGATAGGGAAGATGAGGGAAAATCCCATCATGTCAATGAAGACTGTAAGTATTAATATGAAGGATTGTTTCCTCATCATGAGTGGCCTGAATAAGATGAGGCCTAGTATCCGGGACCCTGTTTGTTTGTCCCGAATTTTTCTAGGATATAACTT
The DNA here is from genome assembly GCF_004770105.1 of Leptospira andrefontaineae. Classification (NCBI taxonomy): domain Bacteria; kingdom Pseudomonadati; phylum Spirochaetota; class Leptospiria; order Leptospirales; family Leptospiraceae; genus Leptospira; species Leptospira andrefontaineae. The sequence continues at coordinate 456,329 of NZ_RQEY01000005.1, forward strand.
TTATCAAGTTTTCCGAATTTTACTTTTTAGTAAGTTTTTTTAGCTCTTCTAAAGCGGACTTAGCCTTTGTTTTAAATTCTTCCGGAAGAGCCTCGTCAATTTGCACAGAAATCTTTTCGAAATTCTCTTTGAGCTGGCTGATCACAGCTTTAGAACTTTCATTTGCGTTTAGAAGTTTGTCCTGAGCGTCACCCACCGTTTTCTGGATCAGGTCCCTAAGCCTATTTGCTTGTTCAGATTGGTTCTGTGCTCCTTTATTCTTGAGGTCCTGGTAGGCATGATCCAGGTCGGAAAGGCTTTGTTTTAGTTTATCTTCTCCGGATTGAAATAATGCGATTCCGGCGTTTAGGATGTCCATTAGAGATTTTTCCATGATTGTTGCTCCGAGGGGACCAAGGATACAGAAGGAAAGGACTTAGGTCCAGTATGTTCGGGGGAAAAATCGGATTTTTTACTGATTTGGAAAGAGATTAGGAGGGGTTTTCCAGAAGTTTACGGATCTGGTCCCTGATCTTTGCCGCTGTCTCGTAATCTTCAGCTTTTAGAGCATTGTCTAGGGAATCCTGTAGGATCTCCAACTGGGATTTAGGAAGCTGAGAAATTTTTTCTTTTCCGATGGTCTCACCAGGGATCTCGTCGTCTTTCATTACGATCCCTGCTTCTTCGATGACTTTTTTTGCCAGATAAATAGGAGCGTTAGCACGAAGAGCAAGTGCAATTGAATCACTCGGTCTTGCATCTAGAACGATCAGCTCCTCGTCTTTGCGTAAAGTGATCTTTGCGTAGAAAGTATTATCTATGATTTCTTCGATTGCAATTTTTACGATCTGTACTCCCAAAGTGGTGAGTAGGATTGTCATCAGATCATGTGTCATCGGACGCGGCGGTTTTGTTCCTTCTAAAACCGAAGTGATGGAATGTGTTTCTAGAGGGCCGATAAAAATAGGAACAACTCTCTGATCCGAATCGTCTTTCGCCTTCAAAAATACGGCAAAGCCCACATTCGTGAGAGAGATATTATATATGGTCGCTTCCAAAAGATCCATTTCCTAGTATTTGAACCTATCTTTCGTTTCCCGAAATGTCAAGCGTTCTAAACCTGGGGCTCAAGTCGAGTCCAATCCTTTGATCCAGGAGTCAATTTCAGAGCACATTTCTTTCACCACCGGCATATGGAAAACGATACCTAAGTGACCCTGTTCGTAGGAAAGAATCTTATTTTTTTTGTGAGGAAGTGCAGCAAGATCGTTCTCGATTGTTTCACTCGGAACTACTTTATCCACAGAACCCAAAACGGAAAAAAGTGGGATCTGTAGATTTTTTTGGAGCGCGGTATAATCCAGAGTTCCGTCGTAGGAAAGAAAAGATCTATCCTGGCTCAGTTGAGATCTTAGGAACTGAAGAACTACTTTTGTAGATTCTTCGCAGAAAATATCTTCGATCAAAAAATACCATTCAGGAGGAGAGATCTGTTTGTAACCCACGAAGTCTCTCAAATTTACAACTTTTGCATGAAGATCAAAAGAAACAGCTCTCAAGGAAGAGTGTAGGCCCAGAAGAAATTTAAAAAACTTATTTAGGTCCACAGTCGGAAGAGTTGTCTGCAGAGAAAACGAAGTCAGATCAAAAAGAAAATCGGAGATCGTTTTAGAAGGAACCAGTTTCAATCCCATTTTCAGAATGTCTAGACCTGGAATTTGTGCTTGTAGTCTTACGAAATTTGGTGAGGTAATCGAAACAATTCCCGAGATCAATTCATCAGGACGAGGAAGTGGAACAGGGGAGTCTTTTTTTCTTTTTACGATTTCTTCGTAAGCGGAACAGTAAAAACGAGGGATCATTCCACCCATACTATGGCCGACTACTACTAGTTGTTCGTTTGGAAAATTCTCTTTGATCCATGCAAGAACTGCCGGAAAATCTTCCTGGATAAAATCATCCACAGTCCAGCCCTCTCGGATACCAAAAAGGGGTAACGTCCGTCTGGATCTTCCCCGCATATCCATAGAGAAAACTCTATAACCATGGCGGAGTGATAATTCTCTGGCTACCTTGTCCATTACGGACCTTCTGCAAAAAAAGCCGGGGATAAGAAGAAGGTTCTTACCGGTATCATTCCTTTCCTTCGGCTCGAAACGTTTCAAACTAACGGAGTATCCATCTCCGGAAGGGATTAGAAAACTTGCATCCAAACGGTAAGATCTTTGGTAAGTATGAGAATCGAATACTATGGTAGTAACAGGTTCGGCTTGGCCGAAACCTCTGGTGTAGAATAGATGTTTTGCCCTGGAATGAAGATCAGACTTTTCGATATTCTTACGTGCGTAATATGGATCTCCTTTTAGGTCCATTTCCTTGGAGATCACAAAGTCCACTACGTCATAAAGACTGTATAATTGCTGACGAACTTCTTCTTCCTGTTCGGGACTCATATTGTCCCTACGGATCCCCCATAACATACCGATCGGAAAACCTTTCACAAACAACGGAATGCCCGCAGCATAATTCATCGTTTTGGTAAGAAGTTGTTTTAAGTTGGGATGGACCCTTTCATCGTCGAGACTATGGAAATAAACTTCCGGTCTTGCCTTCTTTTCTACGGATAGAATCGCTTCTCGTAAATATTTGGCAGAAAGATTTCCTGGATCTTGGATAGAGATCGGGATTGTATTGCGGATGAAGTCTTCGATACTTTGGAGACCGATCCTATCGGTCACCTGTTTCATTCTGAAATGGGTAGAAGATGCTACGATCTTCAGGTTTTTATCTTGGATCGCCTCGAAAATCGCGTATTGGAATACAGGTTTTCCGTTCGGAAGGGTCATGGAGACCATCTTATTTACGAACGCTGTCCAAACTTTTTGAAGAAATAAGTTCGTACTTTCGGAAAGTGGAAAGATATAAATATCTTCCGCTCCCACCGTATAAGCGCCCCCTTTCCTGCGGGGCTTGGGGTTGACCTTTCGGGCTAGGGTCTGGTCCATTGTTTAAGTTTCCATTTCGCCCTTTGCCCTGGCAATCTGGAATTCTGACCAATTTTGGCCCGAAATTTAGAAAAATTTAGAAGAAATTTCTACTATTTTACGAATGTAAATTGATCCGAATGTTCTTCTTTATTGCAGAAGCGGATAGAAACTTCCTTCTCTCCATTTAACTTCCACTCAATCTTCCCTTTCAACTGATCAACTAACATATTCACAAGTTGAAGTCCTAAACCGGGAGAATAATCGGTGCGGAATCCCTTGGGAAAAGGAACTCCATTATCCGAGACAACTAGGTTTACCCAAGTATCTTCTTTAAAAAGTCGGATGAAAATTTTGCCTTCCTGTTTTTTCGGAAATGCATACTTGAAAATATTGGTGACTAATTCATTCAAGATAAGCCCGAGAGGAATTGCACTTTTTACATCTATCTCCAGATCATTTAGTTCAAGTTGTAAAGAGATCTCATTTGTTTTTTCCTGGAAAGCATTCAACAGATTTTCAGTGATTTTTTGGATATAACGATCCAAACGAACAGAATGAGAATTATCGGAAGTGTATAACATCTCATACAGATTTCCTACAGAATGTATCCTATTGACTAAATTCTCCAAAGTATTTTCCAGCTTAGTATCTGAAGTTCTGGACGCTTCTATCTCAACGATAGAACTGATCATACTCATACTGTTTTTGACCCTATGTTGGAGTTCCTTATATAGATATTCTCTTTCATGAAGATCTTTTGCTAATGTTTCCAATGCTTCTTTAGCTTCTGTGATATCTACGCAGGAACCAATAAAACCTGTAAAGATCCCTGATTCATTCGTGATCGGGACCCCATTGTCTTGGATCCATCTCCAGTCTCCGTTTTTGTTTTTTAAACGATAGGTCATGCTGAACGCTTCTCTTTCGTCAAAATGACTGGAATAGATCTGGATACATTCTTCCAAATCGTTCGGATGTACTCCTTCTGCCCAGCCGTCCCCAAATTCTTGCTCCATAGTCCTTCCGGTAAAATTCAGCCAGGTTTGGTTGAACCAATTGCATTTTTTATCCAGACCGGAGACCCAGATCATAACGGGAGCTGCATTCGCGACCGCTTTAAATCTAGATTCACTTTCTTTAATATTCTCTATCAAACTATATTCCTTGGAAATATCCCTGAAAACCAAAACGGAACCGATAGTATAACCTTTTTCGGAGCGGATAGGAGCAGAACTTTCTGCAACCCTATGTTCCAAGCCAGATTTAGAAATAAGTAATACTTGGTTTTCCAAACCCATATTCTTTTCCTTTGGAGTAAGTAGATCCAAAGAGTTTCTCATTCTTCTTTTAGTCTTAGCATTTACAATTTTGAAAACTCTTTCAATGGGTTCCCCGATAGCGTCCACTCTGGACCAGCCGGTTAAAGTTTCTGCAACATAGTTCATATCCGTGATATTACCTAATTCGTCCGCAGAGATGACTCCGTCACCAATGGATCTTAATGTCGCTCTTAGAAGTTCTTGGTTTTCTTTTAATGATTCTTCGCTTCTTTTCAGCCGAAGATGAGATTCATAAAGTTTAAATGCCATTTTAATAGAGGCAATTAAAACGGTTTCTCCTGAATCTTTAACAACATAACCGTAGGAAGTGATCTTCTCTGTTTTCTCAACCATCTCAGGTTCAATATGACTGGAGAGAAATACGATAGGGATGTCTCTGGTTTTTAGAATACGAACTGCTGCGTCGGTTCCATCTTCGTCTCTGCCTAGATCGATATCCATGAGAATCAGGTCGATGGTGTAGTCGTTAGTCGCTATTTGAACGGCTTCCTCTGCAGTGTAAGCCTGAATAACTCTAAACCCATTCTTTTTCAGTCTCTGAGTTTCAGAGAGAGCAATGATTGCCTCATCCTCCACGAGTAGAATGGTTTTCTTTCTCTCTTCCGGGATGGGAAAGTATTCTCTAAAAATTTTTTCGACAGTCTGGATCATCCCGAGTTTCTCCTAACGTAAACTGTGTCAAAGTTTTGACTAATTTAGTTATTCTGACACAATTTACGGTATCCCAAATGAGAGGGCAAGCAAAACTGAAAAAATTAGACTGGCTTCTAATATTATCGGTCTAAGGAAAAACTAATTCAAAAGACATAATATAAAGAATTCTTTACCTTATTCTGTCTCATTAAATAGTTTATGTCTTCTTTCGACTGAGATCGTCGAAGATACTACATGAATGCATTCCAAAAACGAATTTTACCAACTGCAATCTATCTGGGAATCATCTCAATATTCCTCTCTGCATATTTTTTCTATGAAAGATCTCTAATCGGTTTTCCGGACGGACATCTTACTGCTTTGGATCGTGCATTTCTTTGGCTCTATCTAGTTGTTGGCATTCAACATATTTTGAATGTGTGTCTGTTCATCTACTTTGGATTAGGTTATGGTTCCAGATTGAAATGGGTTTTCTTTCTTCTTTTCTATGCAGGAAGTATCTTTTTATATTTCGGAGTGGATTGGTTTTTGAGAACGAATTTGGATCATGGAGTAGGCGGATAGAGAAAGTTTGGGCGGCTCCTTCGCGTTGCTCGGAACGGGCTACTTCGGGTTCGCGCATGCGCTCATCCGGACAAAGCCCGGACTGAAGCCCTGCGTATCCCTTCCGCGGGGTAAATCTGGCTTAAAGAACTTCTTATCCCAATATATTGGACTTGCCGTTACATTCCGCAGCGACAATAGGAGCGAGGAAACGAACGCGTAAGCGATTCGGTAGCCGAAGCTTTGCGAGGCTAAGCGAGTGAAAAGATAAAATCAAAACCAATAGGCTTAACCGAAGTTTTAGATGCAATGATTCGATGCACTTTCATCTCGCATCCTGCTCGACTTAGCTCCACGGCGTCTTTCTCGCGCCAAGGATCTGCACCTGCAACCCAGAGATTTTGAATCTGCTGTATAAACGATTGAGAATGAGGTTGGACTTGCCGTTACGCAGTCTCGCATCCTGCTCGACTTGGCTCCACGGCGTCTTTCTCGCGCCTTCGTCCATCCATGGACTCGGCACGCGTTTATTTACGCTCCCTATGGGTCGCTATAAACGCTTTCGCTCGAAAGCTTCAAGTCCTTCTGTGACTTTGTTTTGATTGTAGGATTATTTCTTGGGCCCAGAAGGACTTGAACCTTCGACCCGCAGATTATGAGTCTGCTGCTCTAACCAACTGAGCTATAGGCCCGGAGGCTCCATTTTTTGAGGACCACGCCTCCTAGCAAGTCGATTTTATTGGGGGTTTAGGTAACGGTTCGGATTGGAAAACCATTCTTTCAGGTCCTGACGTTCTTTGTAGAAAGCTATATAGAACGTGTAGGCTTTGTCCTCTTTTCGAAGTAGGAAGAAATAGAGTTGGAGTGGGTTGCCTCCAGAATTATCCTCTTTGGACCAACGTAGGATCTCCGTCCTGGATATACTGAATTTTTCAGGTGTTGTGTCGGGAAATACTGTTTCTAATACCTTGGTTCCAAGGGTTTCTTCTCCGACTCGGTCTAGTTTGCGCCAGATTGCAAGCCAGGGTCTGTCTTTGAGAGGAACTGCCCTCCAACGTTTTCTGGATTCGGTACGGACCAACGCTTTTTCCGGAAAATCGATCTTAATAAAATCCTCTGTGAATGTTTCTCCGGGTTGGTAGACTTTTTGGTCCGGATCTAAAGGAACTGAATATACAGATATACTTGTAAGGATGAATAAGAGCGGAAGAATTTTGGAGAAGGGGGGACGGATCAAAAGATGATTTCCTCTAAGATCAATTCTCTATATTTGATTAGCTGGAATACAGGGATGGACTGTTTTTCTTTTCTGTCCGCGAGTGTATCTTCTCCCTTCTTCTTAAATTTTCGAATGGTTTTGTTTTCGAAAATGAATACTCCTTGGTATTCTCCTGTGACTTCGTAAGGTGCTCCCGCTGCCAGCTTAGATACATATTTTCTTAATCTTCTATCGAATTTATTATCTCTATATTTATAATATAATGTATGTCCGTTCCAATCATAGAATATTACGTAGTTTTCCTTTAAACCTTGGTAATATAATTTGATCGTTTCCGGATAATTAGGAGAAGAATCCGTTAAGGATTCTTTTATATCGAGAGCTCTAGGTTCTTTTAGGGTGATTGTCCCGCGATACGTGTTTCCAGCGGGTTCCGCATCCAATCTTCTCCCATCCAATGTAGGTATCAAACAAAGGATCGCGGACAGGAGAAGAAATTGTTTCATTAATCGTTTTCCAGATCCTCTGATTCTCCGCCGGACGGTTTTCCTCCACCGGAAGAGCCTCCGCTTGAACCGGATCCTCCGCCACCGCCTGAAGATCCGCTACCTTCTCCACTTAATGGAACCGGATTGGAACCTTCTCCACCTCCGCTACTTGGTCTGGATCTTCTAGAAGAAGAGGAGTTGGATGATCCGCCAGCTTTTCGGGTGCTAGTATCTTTTGGAGGTTTTGTATCAGTGCTTGCAGGAACAAAATTCGGATCTAGTTTTTTGCGAAGTTGGTCTAACGCGTTTTGCGCGGCACGTTTTACTTTTTCACTAGGATCTCTTTGCGCCTTATATTCTAAAATTTCGATCACCGCTGGATCTTCTGTTTCCGCCAAATGTTTGATGGCTCGAAGTCGAACCATTGCATCGTCATCTCTTGCGAACGAATATAATTCTTCTATAATTTCCTTATCTCCTAAGGAAACAAGAGCAGTGATCGTATGTATCTTAAGAGCTTGGTAATCTTGGATATCGTTCTTAGATTTTAATGCCCGGATCTTTTCCAGAAGTTCTCTAAGAGGAGTGATTGCAGCTTCTGATTTGATCTTTCCGAGTGCGTTTACTGAATAAGCTCGAAGTGTGATCGGTTCTTTTTCGTCTTTTACTGTTGCGATCAGAACATTCTCAATCGAAGACTTTTTTACTTTTCCGAAATAAAGTGCGATCTGTGCTCTCACTTCAGGATCATTAAACTTCTCTTGGAACCTTGCTTCTAATACGGAGAATGGCTCACTTGCTTGCGGAAATTCTGCCAAGGATTCGATGAGCGCGATGAGAAAATTCGAATTTTTAGTGAAGTCTTGGGCCTTAAGTAATTCCGTTAAAACAGGGATTCCAGAATCGAATTTGAGTTTTTTGACTACATAGACTGCTTCCTTCTGCACATCTTGTTGGTCATGTTTTAATAATGCGATGATCTTATCTTCGAATTGTGTGAGTTTTAGGATTCCGGAAATCCTAAGTGCATAGATCTTCATGGACCAATCTGGATCCTTGGAAAGGATTACTCCGACTTGGTCGTACAATTCTCCTGCGTCTTCTTTTGGAAAATCTTCTAGTTCTCTGAGAGCGCTTGCTCTTTCTTTTGTGGTTCCGTATTTTAAAACCTTGGAGAGAACTTCTTTCTTTTTGCGGATCTGTTCTTCCGTGTATTTTGGTTTAGGTGGAGCTTCTTTTGCGGCCAAGGAGCCGAAAGAAAACAAACAAAGTACTAGGGAGAACGAGTAAATGTTTCCTAGGGAAATTTTACCGGACTGATTCAGCTGGTTATTCGCCTGTTTGCTGCAGTTTGCGGTTTTCTTCTTCGAGGTCCTTAATTCTTCTGTTAAGCTCATTGACTAAATGTTGATTCTCCAGGTTCTGCCGGAACTTTTCTATCAAAGATCGGATGTCTCTGGTTAGATCCTCTATGTTCCAAGGTTTTTCCACGTATCTGCTCAATCCCCCGAAATTTATCGCGTGGATGGCGGAGTCCAAACCGGCCTGACCGGTGAGCAGAATTTTGATCGAATCAGGTGACCGTTTATGGACCGATTCCAAAAAATCGGCTCCTTTCATACCGGGCATCACCTGGTCCGTAATGATAACTTCGATCACATAACCGGAAGCCTGGATCTCATCCAATAAGGCAAGTGCCTCTTCGGCGCTTCTTGCGGTTTCGATCTCATGAGTTTTTCCGAACTCGTTATGAAGCTGTTCCTGGAGAGTCTCCAGTACCGACACTTCATCATCGACACAAATAATATAACCTTTATTCATAATCCCTGACCGAAAGGCTGGCCGGTTTCCCGGAACTAGAGAGTTTTGGAGAATTCTCCCGGAATGTCAAGTAGTAGAATCTTTCACTTGTAGGTTCTTCGACTGGAAAATTAGGTCTTTGGATCTAAAAGTCTAGTTTCTCTAGGAAGAAGGATCTGTATCTCACTTGGAAGATCCGAAATTCCGGAACAGAGTTTTCTCCAGTTCTGTCCGGACCCAGGAAAAGAAGAAGGGGTTCTTTCCAATGAATTTTCCCAACCGGAGAAGGCTCCAAACTTAGAGTCGATTTCCGAAAGGATCTGGATAGGACTCCATTTTTGTAATATTTCTAGGACACTCGTTCTTGTTTTCCATCGAGATTCAGGTGTATATCTCGAATTATATAAGCTTCTCTTTCGATCGATGAAAAATCTATCGTATCTTTCATAACCTGTGGATCTGCAGTGAGTTTTTCCTCCTTCTCTCTCAAATCCGAATCCTTTTAATAGAACTGATTCTGCTCCTAGGGCTTGAAGTAGAGAAATTGCAAGACCAGCCACATTTAGAGTTGGATTTTCCAAGATTGGTGCCTTTGGATAAAATTTTGCTCCCAAGATCTGGTCCAATGGATAAGTAGAAAGATAGATGATCTTTGGATTTTTCAAGTCGAAGATCCTACATGCTCCACCAAACCAAGTGAAGATCGGAATATCCTCAGGAATATGTTCCGGAAAATGGTAGAATGTACCAAGTCCGCTATCTATAGAGAGCACCGCATGGGGTTGGATATTGTTTTCTAATAAATATCCAAGCGCAGTATCTGAGCTGAGTAAGAATAATTTATCTCTATTTTGCCGGATCCAATCGATCTCGGATTCTAAATTTGGCGAAGCTCCTACAAAACATCCGACCTTTCCGACCTTAGGAGAAAGAGTTTTTCCCAAAATGCGATATGAGTCGGGACTTTCCGAAGATTTTTTCAGATGTTTGAAGAAGTTCCTGACCCAGAGTCTTCCGAATTCCTGTTTCGCGAGTTTGTTTTGAGAAATAGATTCTTTCTTTTGGAAGAAGGAGAGGATCCTTTCGCTCAGATCCGGATATCGTCTGGAATAATTCGGGTGAATGAAAATTCTAAGGTTCTTGGTTCCAGAAGGCATCCAGTCGGATCTATCTAATTCGGAAAACTTCTCCCAACCGAAATAGATAGGGACTCCGCCTAATTTTTCCTTTAGTTCTTCCCCAACTAAGGATTCTAATTCGGAAAATGGTTCGAGGAGTAGGATTTTTGTAGTATCTTCGACAGATTTCAAATAAGAAACCGCATGATACCCACAGCCAATTCCAATGATTATCAGGAATTCGTCTTTTTGGAGAGGGGAAGGAATAGAAAGGGAGATTCTCTCTCCCTCTTTTATTGGATTTTGTGTGGAATGTAGATGGAAGGAGGAATTTTCCTCCTTCAAATTCAGAGAACCGTCAGATTGCCGGACAAGCTGGAAGATGGATTAATCCTCGTCTTCTTCTTCCTTGTCGTCATCATCGTCGTCGGAATCATCATCATCTTCTTCTTCATCCTCGTCGTCATCGGAATCATCTTCCTCTTCGTCGTAGGATTCTCCTTCTTCACCATCTTCCATGTCCATAAGAGGTTTCGCAGCTTCTTCTGGAATGAAATCTTCTTCCATATCTTCTTCTGCGATAGGAGCTTGAGGAGCTTCGAATAGTCCGTTGAATTGGGAGTAAGTAGCTCCGTTTCCTTGAGCTTCTGCTTCGGTTATCGCTCTTTCTTCTTTAGTTACGTATTTATACTGAACTTCGTCGTTTGCGAGTGCAAACATCGCTTGGACGGCAAGTTTGCGTCCTTTGATCTTTTTAGGTAATTCGAGTCTGTCGATTCTATCCAGGATTTGGAAGCCGGCTACGGCTCTTTCGTACTTGTTTTTTTTGGCCAGTTCAATCAAAGTTACAATATCGAATTCTGAATTCTGGTTCTGGGTCATTTTGTATTCCTGAGAGGGGATAGAGGCCTTTGAAACTACCATCATTCTCAATTTCTCTTCTCTGTCAATCCCTTATATCTTTCGTTTATTCCTTGAATTCTGGGGAGAATCTTCGATTTTGGTAAACGCCCATGGATTCTCAGGCCAACTCCGATTCCAGGCTTAGTTTTCCCTTTTCCAAGGGGATTTTCTTCCGCCTAATCCTTTTATTAATAGCGAGCCTTCTTACTGTTTGCGCTCCATCAGAACAATCCAATTTAGGTGTCCAAGATTTTGAAGGCATCAGTTTGGAAGGGGAGAAGATCCGTATTAGCGATATTTCTGCCGATCGTATCGCCTTAAATGTATACGGACCCAATTGCCTTCCTTGTGTTAAGGAAATCCCTGTTTTAAATTATCTGAATGCAGAATTGAAAAAAACTCCGCATATCAAGTTATATATGATCGTGGACCCGGATATATTTTTTGATAATCCGGAAGCTCTTTCTACGGAACAGAAAATGAAAGAAGCCGCGCTTCTCATGAAAGAAGAAGTTAAAAAATTCGGGATACAACTTCCTGTCCTTATCATGAAACCACCTTTCAAAGTGGATCGCACGGAAGGATTAGTCACGGGAACTCCGGAAACACTTCTATTCAAAACAAAACCTTTGATCTTATATTATAATTTTATTGGGCCGATCAGTGAAGAGTCCGACCCGAATAAAATCCCTAAAAATATGAAAGTGATCTTCTTTAAAAGAATGGCCGGCCAATCATGAGATGTCTCATCGTTCGGTTCAAGGACTGTGAAGGTCCTGGAACTCTATTAGATTCTTTGCAAGCTAGGAATTATAGGATTACTTATCATAACGCGTACGATCCGAGAGTGCATATTGTTCCTGCCGCTCATCAGATGTTCGATTTGGTTGTATTCTTAGGCGGACCCCAGACTGTTCATGATCCTGATCAGCATAAATTTTTCAAACCTTGGCTGGAACTCGCATCCCATCTAGTATCTATGAAAGATAAGAAGGTGATCGGGATCTGTTTGGGTTCCCAGATCCTCGCAACAGTTTTAGGAGCTAAAGTATACGAGGGGGAGAAGGGACCAGAAGTAGGGTTCTCAGACGTTAAATTAGTGAATCCATCTCATCCGGCGTTCTCTAAATTAAACGGAACTTCTAGCTTTCCTGCATTTCATTTACATGAAGACGTATTCGAGATCCCAAAGGGTGCGGATCATCTATTACAAGGAAGTTTTTATTCTAACCAGATGTTTGGATATGAGAACCGTGTATTCGGTATCCAGTGTCATCTGGAAGTAACTGAGAATATGTTAGGCGTTTGGAAGAATGTTCATTCTGAGTTTATCAAAAAAGCTGGATGGATTCCCGGACCCGAAACGGAAGATCTTAGGTCTCAGATGGAAAGAGCCGGCAGAGCGCTCTTCGAAGGAATTTTAGATTTATAATATTCTATCCAATGTCCCGAATTCCGGGACATTATCTATTGAATTGAAACGGTTGATGGTGCATACATGATTCAGAAATTACTAAAGGTCATATTCGGAAGTAAATACGAAAGAGATCTTAAAAGACTCACTCCAATTGTAATCCAAATTAATTCTTTGGAAGAGTCCATGCGCTCTCTAAGCGATTCCGAACTTTCTTCTCAAACTAGAAAGTTTAAGGAGAGGCTCTCCAAGGGAGAAACTCTGGATGATATCCTTCCGGAAGCATTTGCTACAGTAAGAGAGGCTGCCTTAAGAAAATTAGGCATGCGTCATTTCGATGTGCAGATGATGGGTGGTATCTCTCTTCATTGGGGAAATATCTCCGAGATGAAAACTGGAGAAGGTAAAACCCTTACTTCTACACTTGCAGTTTATCTGAATGCGTTAGCCGGTAAAGGAGTTCATGTGGTTACAGTGAACGATTATCTGGCAAGAAGGGACGCAAATTGGATGAAACCTATTTACGATTTCTTGGAATTATCTGTTGGGATCATCCAACATGATATGGAACATGATGATCGTAAAAAGGCTTATTCCGCCGATATCACTTACGGAACCAATAACGAATACGGATTCGATTATCTGAGAGACAATATGGTTTCTCATATAGATCATAAAGTGCAAAGGTCGCATTACTTTGCTATCGTGGACGAGGTGGACTCGATTCTTATCGATGAGGCAAGAACTCCACTTATCATTTCCGGTCCTTCTGATGAATCCACAGACAAATATACTCGTATAGACAAGATCATTCCTCGATTAGTCGAAGGAGAAGATTACGAGAAAGATGAGAAGGCCAAAAACACCCTAATGACGGAAAAGGGTGTGGCTCATGTAGAAGAGATTCTCGGGATCGAGAACTTATACGCTCCTCAAAACGTGGATTTGGTTCATCACGTTCACCAAGCATTAAAAGCTCATAAAATATTCCAAAGAGACGTGGACTATGTTGTCCAAAACGGAGAAGTGATCATTGTAGATGAATTCACCGGTCGTTTGATGTCCGGTAGAAGATATTCGGACGGACTTCACCAAGCTTTGGAAGCAAAAGAAGGAGTGCCGATCGCAAGAGAATCCCAAACGCTCGCAAGTATCACATTCCAAAACTATTTCAGATTGTACGAAAAACTTTCCGGTATGACTGGAACCGCAGACACTGAAGCGGAAGAATTCCATAAGATCTATAATTTGGATGTAATCGTAATTCCACCAAACGTTCCTGTTCAAAGAAAGGATGCGGCTGATAGGGTTTATAGAACTGAAAAAGAAAAGTTCACAGCTATCTTAAATGAGATCAAAGATTGTAGGGATAAAAAACAGCCTGTACTTGTTGGAACTATCTCTATCGAAAAATCAGAGGTACTTGCTAGGCTTTTAGCTCAGGCTGGAATTGCGCATAATGTTTTGAACGCTAAATTCCACGAGAAAGAGGCAGAGATCATAGCAAACGCAGGAAAACCTGCAGCGGTTACAATCGCTACCAATATGGCGGGAAGAGGAACTGACATTGTCCTCGGCGGTGCTCAGTTATTTAAAGAAAACCTGGAATCTTGGAAAGAATCAGATCCAGTGGTAAGTGAATTTAAGGAAGCAGTGGTTCGTGCAGATTTTGAAAGAGCAGAATCCATTGCACAAAGACTAGATTCTCAGGCTAAAAAGACCAAGGCAAACGAGATCTTGACTAGTGCAAAAATCTGGAGAAAGAACCACGAAGAGGTTCTGGAAGCAGGTGGTCTTCATATATTAGGAACAGAGAGGCATGAGGCGAGAAGGATAGACAATCAGCTTAGAGGTCGTTCCGGTCGTCAGGGAGATCCTGGCTCCAGTAGATTTTATCTTTCCTTACAAGACGATCTCATGAGGATTTTCGGATCGGATCGTATCGCAGGCATCATGGAAAGACTCAAGATGCCGGAAGGACAAGAGATCGAACATCCAATGGTGTCTAATGCAATTGCCAGGGCCCAAAAAAGGGTAGAAGGTCATAACTTCGATATTCGTAAACATCTTTTGGAATACGATGATGTAATGAACCGCCAAAGGATCGTTATCTATAAAATGAGAAACGAAGTCCTAGAAGGTGGAGATGTAACCGGACAGGCAAAAAGTTTCTTAGAAGAAATGATAGAGGCCCAAGTAGTTACTACCTGCGAAGGTGGAAATCCTAACGGTTGGGAATGGGATGCCTTAAAAGAATGGTTCGAAGGACTCGGACTTCCTTGGAAAGTAGACCAAGACGAAATCAAAAAATCTAAAAATCCTCAATTAGCTATTTTTGATTCTTTGAACAATGCAGCTCAAAATTTTTACCAAGACAAAGCGGATCGTATTGGTGCCGATGTTTGGAAATTATTAGAAAGAAATATTTTCTTAGATATTCTGGATCATCGTTGGAAAGAACATCTATATTCTATGGACCATTTGAGAGAAGGTATATGGACTGTAGGTTACGGAGAAAAGAATCCTCTTGTAGAATATAAACTGCAAGGTTTCAGATTATTCGATCAAGCGATCGAGAACATGAAATATGAGATCGTTAGCTTCTTAGTTCGTGTGGAAGTTACCGAAAAAACTCAGTTGCCAGAAGAGAAAAAAGAGTATAAAAAAGTAGGACAGGAACTTACTGGAGGATTCCAAGAATTGCAGGGAGCTAAACCTAAAAATCCTGCTGCAGAGGCAATGCCAGTGACTTCTGGAGGCGGAGGTTCCGAAAGGAAGACCAGCCGGAGAAAAAGAAAATGAGATCTGTATTCTTATTAGCCGCTTTTTGTTTATTCTCTATCTTTCAATGCGCTTATTTCTTTCCTGGATCGAATAAGGAATCGAAGAGCCCAAAAGTTTTGTATTCCGAGTGTATGGAAACATTTGCAGATGATACGAAGTGTAAAGAATTCGTAGTGAAATCTATTCCAGATGCTGACATAAGTTTATTAGGAAAAGATGCGGATCCGAATGCTGTGGATGCTTCTTCCAATATTTTTATTCGCGCCGAGTTGATCCGTTCTTTGATGAGCCAAAATAAATTATTTGTAAAAGGAAAGATTGGCGAACCTGACGAAAAACGTATCGTAAATAGTTGGGCCCCCGGAATGGAAGAATGGTTATATTTTAGGCCGATCACTAAATATGCGGAAGGGTCGAGACCGGATAAAGAAATTAAGATTCTATTTTCTAGAGGGGCTGTACTTAAAGTTACTCATACCCCTCCAGATCCATTACGTTAATAACGTTTTGGTATGGTAACTTTATACTAAACGATATAGGTCTCTTTTCAGGCTAAAAATTCTCGAAATCTTGACGAAATAATCGTCTATATTCTTTTGGCATAATAGTGCGGCGCATACCTTACATTCTGCTGATTTTACTACAGGTAGCTCTAGTAGTCTTCTCATCCACTATGGAATGGGTAGATAAGGACCTGGAAAGTCGTGCTATTTCTTTATCCCAAACAAAGAAAAACATCTCCACCGCCCTGGAATCGGATCTTACGGATTCCGAAGGATTAGTTTATACTCAAGCGAGAGAAAGAGACAGCAGACTTGTCGATTTTATCGCCGAAGAGTCATCTAGTTATCCTTGGACCCCACCCACATTCGATTCTAAGATCGTATATGTAAGCGGCCAATACAGATCTGACCGACTTCTACATTTTTCCCTAACAAATCTTCCCCCACCTAAACTGGTTTAATAGTTTATATTACTTCGGAACGATTTTCGCGCCATAGGTATATTGGCATCGTTCCATAGGGGAGTCTTGCTTAAGCAAAAGCTATCTTTAGGGATAACTTCGTACAACTATGAATAAAAAGATACTAACGTTTCTAATTTTGGTCTGGGCGACGAATCAGACCGTATCTCAGCCAGATACTACACCGGGGGGTGCTCCTGGTGTAGTAGATCCTTTGTATTCGGATGCAAAGATCGCTGCCGCTTCCGGAGATCAGGAAAGGACACAAGTTCGTTTGGAACTTGCCAAGGCAGAAGAACTACTTTGGAAGAATAACCTTCTATTACTCGCTTCCAAATTTAATATCGACGCGAGAAAAGCAGGCATAGAACAAGCAGGTCTCTATGCGAACCCGAATATTTTCGTGGATCAGAGTATTTTCGCGGAACCTACACAACGTTATTTCGATTTTACCAGATCGGGACAAACTGTGGTACAGATCCAACAAGTATTCTTGCTTGGTGGTAAGATAGATAAACGTGTTCGTGTCGCCGAGCTAAGCGCTAAGATGAGCGAGCAGGAGTTTTATGATCTTGCGAGAGCACTGATCACTAAGTTACGTAGGACCTTCTACTTTATTCATTATTATAGGGATGCTATCGCTTTTTACGACAAAAGTTTAATAGCTCTGGAGAAAACGGTAAACTCGGCTGAACTTGCATACAAAAGAAGAGCGGTTCTCCAATCGGAAGTTTTACGTTTAAAGGCACTTCTATTCTTCTTAAGAAAAGAAAGAGAAGATCTCAGGATCAAGGTCCTGGAGAAGGAAGCTGACTTAAGAGTTCTACTCAACGAGGATTCTTATAAAAGCCAATCCGTCGCAATTGTTCCTGTTTTGGATCTGGACTTCGTGGAAAAGGCAACAATCGAAGGATTAAAATTAGATAATATGCTTGCTAAGGCTCGGGAATATAGACCTGACCTGAAAAAAGCGGTCCAAGCATTAAGATATGAAGAAGCGAATCTGGAATTGCAACATGCAAACGCGATCCCTGATCTTGCATTCGGTCCGATGTATAACAGAGGGGGAACGGCCTTCCAAAACTATTGGGGGATTACCGCTCAGTTGAACATTCCGATCTTTGATAGAAATCAAGGTAATATCAAGGCAGCAGAAAAATCCATTCAAGTCAGAAAACAAGAATTGAAAAACCTGATCTTGGAAGTGGAGAACGATGTGAGCGTTGCGTTGGCCACAGCAAAAGCAAAAGACGATCTATACAAAAAATTCAGAAACACTTATACTTCGGATTACGCAAACCTGGCGGAGGATATGATCCTTAGTTACGAAAAACGTTATATATCCATTTTAGAATTCGCCGACTTCTTCGAAACGTACAGATCCAGTATCGTGGAAATGTTACGCCTCCAAACTGACAGAATGGAAGCGATCGAAGGAGTAAATTACTCGGTCGGAACGGGGCTGATTGTCCCAAGTTACAAATCCAGCGGAGAAACCGGTGGTGCTAATGAAGGGGGCTCGAAATGATTCCATCATCTAACAAACTTAGGCTTTTATTAATCGTAGTGGTCGCGGCAATCTCCGTTTCCATCGTTTCTTTTACGCTAAACAAGGGTGGGAAGAAAACTCCTCCTCGCCCTCAAAAGGCGATCGTCCACGATCACGGTGAAAGGATAGAATTTAAGGAGAATAGCCCTGGTCTCGATATCGTAAAGAGTGCTGAGATCGGCAAACCTGGAGAATTCGTGAATGTAGAAGCTCCTGCAAGGTTGATCGCCACTACTTCTCCTTCTGTATCCGATTCGGAACAGATCATTTTATTCGAATCTGCAGAATTAAACGATCTATATGTGGGTTATGTTCATGCGAAGAACAGTTTAAACAGATCTCGCAAGAACTTGGATCGTATCAAAGATATGTTCAAACATAGGGTCGCTACTGAAAAGGATCTGATCGAAGCAGAGACAGAAGTGAATAATGATGAGGCTGAATTCGCGGAGTTCGAAGGAAAACTGAGAGCAGTCGGCTTAAACCCCGCAATGATCAAAAAGGCAGCAGGGCAAACTGCTTGGATCATTTCAGATGTTCCTGAATCCCAACTTTCCAGTCTGCAAAAAGGAAAAAGAGTTAGAGTAGTTTTTAACTCCTTCCCGAACCAAGAATGGGCAGGTACTGCAGAAGCATTGGGAGACAATGTGGATCCTTTTACAAGAACTGTAAAGGTTAGGATTGCGATCAAGAACGAAGGATATAGATTAAAGCCTGGGATGTTTGCTACAGTTAAATTTCCGGAGGAAACCGGAAGTGACTCGGTGGTTATTCCTTTCAATTCGGTAGTCACCGTCGAAGGTAAAAACTACGTTTTTGTAGAAGAAACTCCTCACGAATTCTTTAGAAGAGAAGTTGTCCTTGGGATCTCCACCAGAGAAAGAGTCAATGTCCTGGAAGGTTTGACCAAAGGTGACAAAGTCGTTGTAGAAGGAGCCATTCTATTAAAAGGACTTAGTTTCGGATTTTAATCTCTATGAAAAGAATACTAAGTTTTATTATTATAATATTCTTATTTTCTTTTGTTTCTTCCGTTTATTCGCAGGAAAAGAAAAAGGATTATAAGAGTGAAGATGTTTCTCCGGAATGGACTCCGGATGCGGATCGTAAAAGTAAATTCGGAGAAGAGGAAAAGGACGATCTTTCTCAGAAAGCGCTTCCTAAATCTACGAACTTCTTCGTATACGGAGCAAGTGTAGGTTCTCCAGGAAGTATAAACTTCAATTTAGGATATTATTATAAAGATATCGTAATACGAGGATCCGGCGGTCATTGGGGGCCTCATTGGTGGGGATGGCAGGCGGATCTAGGATTTAGTTTTTGGAAAACTTCCGTTATTGCGCATAGTGTTTCCGTAGTAATCGGACAATTCCAAGTAGACCCTTTCGCTCCTGAGTTGGGAAGAGGGGGACAAACTTCTTATCCTACGGGCAGCGACTTTCCTGGATACCAGCATAGAAATCCAACTTTTGAAGATTTGATCATTCGCTCATATATAGCCGAACAGAATCCGAATCTAGCTACTTTTTTGGAATATGAAAGTAGGGACAAACAGAAGGTAACTTTAAACCAAAGATATGTAGGGCTTACTTATGATTTCCTTCTTGGAAATTTCTTCCTGCAAGTTGGTGGAGGAATAGGAAGTGGAGATTATAAAAATCCTCAACTTCTAATTCAGTTAGGATATTTCTTCGATACGAGGTCATACTAATGATAGATAGGCTCATTGAATCCGTACTCAAGTTTCGAGTCCCCACCATCATCGCCTCTGTTTTCGTGGCGGTTTTAGGCGTTTGGGCCTGGACAGATATTCGAAAGGAAGCTTATTCGGATATTGCAGATACACAAGTTCGCTTAATTGCAAAATTCCCGGGTAAAGCTGCTGTAGAAGTAGAAGAGAGAGTTACTCTTCCGATCGAAAGGGTATTGAATGCGATCCCTAAAGTAGCGGTACGTCGTTCGAGAACTATCAATGGTCTTGTGGTCTTTCAATTCGTATTTGAAGATGGGACCGATGATTATTTTGCGAGGATGCGACTTATGGAAAGGGTCGCTGATGCGGATATTCCTGAGGAAGTCCAACCTGCATTAGGACCTATGAGTTCTCCTGTGGGAGAAATTTTCAGATATGTGGTGGAGTCTTCCGGAAACCATACTCCAATGGAACTCAGAACGATCCAAGACTGGATTGTAATGCCTAAGATGCTCTCCATTCCTGGGATTGCGGATGTGGTTACTTTCGGTGGTTTGCCTAAACAATTCCATATAGTAACTTCTCCTGACAAATTAGTACGTTATAAACTTACGATAAACGATGTGATCCAGGCGGTTCAGGTGAATAACCTGAATACTGGAGGAAACCTACTTTTACAAGGTGAGCAAGGATTTCCGATCCGTTCTTTGGGTGCGATACGAGAAGCCCAACATATAGAGAATATCGTAGTAAAAACGGTAAACGGAGTCCCTGTATTTGTTCGGGATCTGGCAACTGTGGAAATTTCTCACCCGATCCCGAGCGGTGTCTTAGGTTATACAGTCCGTATAGACAACCAAGTTATGGATATAGATTCCTCGGTCCAAGGTCTCGTGGCTATGCGTCGATGGGGAGATCCTAACGAAATGGGGGATCGGATCCGCGCAAAAGTAAAAGAGATCAATGAGAATTATCTTCCTGACGGAGTACAGCTCAGGACTACGTATGATAGAAGTGACCTTGTAAATTATACGTTACGCACTATTGGGAGAACACTTCTGGAAGGAGTGATGGTGGTCAGCTTGGTGTTGATCTTCTTCATAGGAAGTGCAAAAGCTTCTCTCGTAGTAGTAGCAACCATTCCTTTCGCATTATTATTTGCGTTCCTTCTTATGAATATAACCGGGATCCCAGCAAGCTTGCTCTCCTTAGGAGCGATAGACTTCGGGATCGTGGTAGATGGCGCCGTGATCATGGTGGAAAATATCATGAGAAGATATAGGGATGCCACCCCTGGGGATAAAAGTAAGGGTATCATTAAGCTGACCGCAGAGTCCGGCTCCGAGGTCGGGACGGAGATTTTATTCTCCATTCTGATTATCATACTTGCTTATTTGCCTATTTTTTCTTTCGAGCGTATCGAAGGACGTTTGTTCAAGCCGATGGCTTTCACCATTTCCTTCGCGATCTTCGGAGCTTTAATTTTCTCCATGACTGTGGTGCCGGTTTTGATGACTTATATGTTCCGAAATTATTTCGAATCGGAGAAGCCAGGACCGATCGCATGGCATAACCCAGTCTATGGTTGGATAGAAGTACGTTATAAAACATTAATAGACTATTTAGTAGAAAGATCGAGAAGAGTAGTCATTGGCGCTTTCACTGTTGTTACCATATTTTTGGCGATAGGTGGATATAAACTTGGAACAGAGTTCCTACCAGAAATGGATGAGGGTGGTTTTAACCTAAGGATCTTTTTCCCTGTAGGTATCTCTCTTCCGGAAGCTCGTAAATTTATGCCTAAGATCCGGGAGACGATCTATAAAAACGAACAGGTAAGCGTAGTACTTTCTCAGCTGGGAAGGAATGACGATGGAACCGACCCTCTTCCTCCTAACAGATTGGAAGTGCTCGTAAGCTTAAAAGATTACGACGATTGGAAGGAAAGGATCACCAAACAAGAACTTCTTCTAAGAATGAAAAATGATCTGGAGGCAACTCTTCCTGGAGCAAGGATCAGTTTCTCTCAGCCTATCATGGACAACTTGTCGGAAGCGATCATGGGAACCATTGCGGACTTGGCGGTTTTCGTATCCGGACAAGACTTAAAAGTGATGCGTAAACTTGCGGAAGAGATCTTGGATATCGTAAAGGATATGCCTGGAGCAAGTGAGTTCGGTATTGAACAAGAAGCGGATAGCCCTCAGTTGACTGTTCGGATTGACAGGGAAGCAGCGGCTCGTTATGGGATCAATGTAAGCGATATACAACAAATGGTAGAAGCAGCCATCGGTATGCAAAGAATTAGCACACTGTATGAGGGGCCTTCCGACATTCCTCCAAAAACTCCTGCCCGTTTCGGTATCGTAGTTCGATTCTCAAAGGACTATCGAGCTTCTAAAAGAGCAATCGAGTCAATGCCTATCATTTCTCCTAAAGGGGAAAGAGTTCCACTTTCGCAATTGGCAAAGATTACTTTGGAAGATGGACCTACAATGATCTTTCGCCAAGAAGGTAGAAGGACCATTACCGTCCGAACAAACGTGAGGGGCCGCGACCAAGGTGGATTCGTAAATGAACTTCGTAAGAAAGTTCAGCAAAAGATAAAACTGCCGGAAGGATACGAGGTACGTTACGGAGGGCAATATGAGAACCTTGCTCGAGTTGGTAAAAAATTAGCCATCGTCATTCCGGTAACGATCGCGATCATTTTCGGAGTATTGTTCTTACTTTATAGAAATTTAAAATACGTTTATGTGGCCTTAGCCTGTCTTCCACTTTCCTTGGTAGGAGGAATGTACGCACTTCTGTTAAGAGGATATTATTTTAACGTATCCAGTGGGGTAGGGTTTATCTCACTTTTCGGGATTGCAACCATGTCAGGTGTTCTTTTCGTTTCCAGGACAAATCACCTTTTGAGAGACGAGCCAACATTGACCACTAAAGAAGCGGTCACACAAGCGGCAGTTATCCAGTTGCGACCAATGTTGATGACAATGTTACTTGCGTTACTTGGGTTAATTCCGGCTACTTTGGCGTCCGGAGTTGGATCAGATGTTCAGAGGCCTTTGGCTACAGTAATCGTCGGTGGATTATTCTCCGCTTTATTCCTCGTATTGACCGTGCTACCTTCACTTTATTTAGTATTAGTGGGGGATAGAAAACATTCGGTAGAAAAGGCAGAGACATTCGAACTTCATCCGGAAGCATACGTTTCCTTATACGATGAAGATGATATCGAAGACGCGTCTCCAGCTCATAGGAACGGAAGTAAAAAGGTAAAGAAAAAAGTTCTCGCTAAAAAGAAACGTTAGTTTATGCACTTGTCTTAAATAAAGACAGGTGATGACTATGAATCTACCCGAAAAAATTTTGATCCTAACCGGGGTCTTAAATTTAGCATACGGAAGTCTGACGGGCTTCGCGTATGCGTTTGCGAGAATGAAGGCTGAATTTCCTTCCAGATATTTACAGGCCGCACATATCGGACCATTGATGCAAGGTGCTATGATCCTTGGTTTGGTATTCGCATTTCAGCTTGCTCCCCTTTCAGAAACAACTGCTCTAGTCGGTGCCATTTCATTCGCAGTTTCTTCCGGATTTATTGCCTTAAAAGATACAGTGGATTGGCTCCAAGGGATCAAAGACGAATTTAAAGAGAATCCAGCTCTTGGAAAGATCCTAGGTGGGATTGGAGTTACTGCAAACCTGGTAGGGATTGCTATTATCGTTTATGGGGTTTTGGTAGCTTAATCTTTCAGTTGAAGGAGAGGGATTACCGTTTTAAAACCGGTTCACTATCTGACGTATAAATCATAAAAATCTATCTAAGGACCTTACAATTTCTTGGGTAGATTTTTAAAATTCCGGACCGAGAAACGATTAACAGTTCGAAATTTTTTTACATATTTTTCGCTCTAAATATCTTAAGAGGGATCTGAGATGAGCGAGCATTTAAAGGCAAAACTGAAAAAAGCAGATGCCGGTTTTTGGAAAAAGACATTCAGATCCTGTTGGAATATCCTTCCTCATTCTTTCAGAAGACAATTGGTTGCCATGTCTGGGCAATCGGATCTGGATTTCTGAATAGTTAGCCTTCTTCTTTTCTTAATTATCTTATTCCATCAATTTATCTGAAAATAAAAAAAGAGCGCCCTTTCGGACGCTCTTCTTCAAGAAATCGTTATCTAAGTCGGATTAGAACTTAGCTACGATACCTAAGGTTAAACCATATTGGTCTTTGCTTTTCTCACCGGAAGAGTTAACGAATTGATATCCATTCGCCCAGTCTCTTCTCATATCAAGTTTGATCAAAAGATTTTCAGTGAAGTTCCAAACTGGAGTTACTGTAAATGTTTTGTAAGATCCGTAGTGAGTGTTTCCGTAGTTGGTGTAATCTTTCGGCTTCAAGATTTGCAATACTTCGTTATCGCTTAAGCCAGCAAGAGCTGGAGTAGAAGCTTTAACTGCTGCAGCTAAAGCTGCATCTTCAGCGGCACGAGCCTCGCCTAAGTAAGCGTTTGCATTTCTGAAAGGGTTGAAAGTAGTCAACTGAGTGTTGTATTTACTGTCGTCGATGTACTCGAAGCGGAAGTTAACTCCCCACTCTTCATTAAACTTAACTTTGATCCAAGAACCATAAGCTTTGTAGGTTGCTTTGTTATCTTTAGTGTTAACAGCTCCACCCAAGATTTTTTCCAAAGTGTATGGATCAGAACCGTCTGCATTTGCAGCAGCAGATTCCTTGTTAACCGGTGCGAATCCACCAGCCTTCTCACTCCAAGTATAGTCGAAGTCTAAGGTGATTTTTTCGTGAGGTGTGAAGGAAACGATAGCATGGTTCATGAACCAGTAGTCAGTATCATATTTAGCTCTAGGCGCTCCTGGGGTAGGTGCACCAACTTGAGCAGCTAAATAAGCCATAGTAGGATCAACTACACCTGTCGCACCGTCTTGAGAATACAGAGTGTTCCAAGTCACAGAAAGTTTATCTTCAATGATCTGGCCTTTAACCTGCGTTCCAACCGCTTTATGCTGAGTAGCTCCTTCCACGAAGGTGTTTTTTGCTCCATTGGACAAATTTGCCTCAGTTGGAGCTAGGTAACCGGTACCACCACCACTGTTGTATAGATAAAAGGTTCCAGACCATTTATCGGTAACTTGAGTAGTTAAGCGAGCACCGGTGTGAATGAATGGGATCGTGTTTTGGAAGATGGCCCCTATCGAGTAGTTGGGGTTACCCATTGACTCGATCACCTCATATCCAATATGAGTTGCCATCTTTCCTATATCCAGGGTCATTCCCTTAAGCACCGGGAAATACATACTGATGTATGCTTGTTTTAACAGGTTGTAGTTATATACACCGTTTACAGTGCTATAAAGACCTTCTTGGTACGGGTTGTTCAATCCGTTTTGGAAATCCACACGGAATCCCCAAGGGCTAGATTTCTCAGCAGTTTTTTGGACCGCTAATGCGGCTGCGTTTACTGCAAAGTTCTTGTTGTTGGTTTCGAAAGCTCTGGTAGCGTCGATATCGTTTCCTTGTAACGGGTTGTTATTGTACATGTAGTACACATCCACGAATCCGGAAAAATCTACCGCGTCATACCATTTCTTTTCTACAGGCTCGGCTTTTACCGCCGCCGCCGGAGCTGCCTTCGGGTCCGGTGTTTCCTTTTTCGGTTGGGCAAAAACCGAAGAGGCGGTCACCAGAGTAAAGGTAGCAATGAGGTTGACTGTTTTTTTTCTCATCATTCTCCTAAATCTCCTATGCCCGTAATTATGCAACTAGCGTGCCAACATGAAAAAAATAGGCAAAGAGACTAAATAAGGCTTAAAAACGATTCTAAATCCAATATTCAATGTTCAGATTTTATAAACTTTTCAGGCTATTTTTTATATATTAACATAGTGCTTATAAATTAAGCATATATTGAGGTGCTAAAAGATTAGGCAATTTAGAAGATGTTTTGGTGGAGGAGGAATTTTGTAGGCACTTCGACAATATAAGACGGAGATTTAAGGCGTTTGGATTAGTGCGATTTTCGAATCTGACTTAATAGAAGTTCTTCGGAATTTTGATTCGGATCTTGGAGAACAGCGAGCAAAGAAGATCGTAAGAGTTCTCCCAATTTAGGAGCCGGAAGTTCTGGGAATTTTTCTCGGATCAGATTTCCATCTATGGCCAGGTCAGAGAGTAGAAGTGGTGGATCCTTCTTCCATTCTTGTTCCGCGCTTAGGAGCCAAAATGCTTCCTCATTTAAAAAAGCTGACCAAAGAAGAGAAAGTTCTAAACACCAGTCCCAGAGATCCTTTTTACCCGCATATTGAGCGATCGGATGGAGCAAATGTGTTCGAATCCCTGGAGAAGTTTTTAATTCTTCTTTTTGTTGGATGATAGAATACAAAGTTTTTACTAGAAACTGAGAATCTTTTGTTCTTTGGTTGGAAAATCTGAGTTCTTTAAAGAATACATTCGAGTCGGAAAACCAGTTTTGTTCGGAGAAACAGGAAACTAGGAAATAGGCTATTTTTGATTTTTCAGATGACTCTAGAAGTTTGGAAAATCCATTTTTATGTTTTTCCCAGTCTCCGGAATATAATTTTGTTTTGGAGAATAATTCCAGAATTTTATACTTTTTTAATAGATCCGATCCACCGATCGGATTTTTGCTTTTGAGAACCTTTAAAAATTCATCGTGGATTCTTTCTGTAGAAACCTTTGCAGTGATTGGCCTACAGGTTTCAATCGCTTCTGCGGTTTCCGGATGGATCGCAAATCCGAGGGTGGAGACAAATCGAATTGCACGAACTGGTCTGAGGCCGTCTTCCGTAAATCTGGAGACCGGATTTCCAATAGTCCTAATTAAAGAATTCTGAATGTCTTCTATCCCGGAATGTTCGTCCACCAATATCTTTTTTTGAAGATCTAATGCCAAGGCGTTCATTGTGAAGTCCCTTCTTTTCAGGTCTTCACTCAGGCTTACTCCGAATTGTACTGTTTCCGGTCTTCTTCCATCAATATAATCTTCGTCTTTTCTGAATGTGGTCAATTCATAGGATCTATCATGGAATAATACAGTAATGGTTCCGTGTTTGATCCCAGTCGGAACCGTTCTTTTGAAGATCTTCTGCATTTCTTCCGGATGGATCGAAACGGCAAGATCGTATTCGTGAGGGATTTTATTTAAGATCAGATCTCGGACACTTCCCCCAACGAGATAAGCTTCTCCTCCATGGTTTCGTATTATGGTACTGATCTCTAATAGATCTTCTAAAAAAGGAGAAGGGATTTGGGAGATAAGTTTGTTCGGATCGGAGTTCATCATTCCTGGACGATCTTTTTCCAAATAGGTAGATAACGATCTTTGAGTGCAGGATTTTTAGAAAAAATTTCCTCTATCTGCTTTTTGGTTTTTCCGTCCACAGAGACTCTCAAAAAGGGAAGGTCAGCTTGTTGGGAAAGGATTTGGTCTATTCTTCTTCCTGTTTCGTCCCAGGCAGAATTGCAGATCTCTTTGTATTCTTGGTCGGTATGCTCATTGCACAGGATTGCAAGTTCCAAATACTTTCCTTCTTTTTGCAGTTCTTTCATTTTATCTAAGATGTTTGCTCTGCAGGTTTGGATAAGAAGAAGTAGAATTATGATTTTCTTACTGTCCATGCATGGAATTTTTCAATAAGAATCCTGAGAGGAAACCTTTTTTCACGCTAAGTCGCTAAGTATTTTCATTTTCGAATCCTTTGCGTCTTTGTGCCTCTGTGTGAGTAAGCCGCGGCAGGGATACGCAGGGGAAGTCCGAAGGACCGGAGCGATAGCGGAGCCCGTAGTAGCCCGGTCTGAGCGGAGCGAAGAGCCGCCCGAAAATTTAAGATTCGAAAGCTAGGTTTGCTAGTTTATCTGCCCGTTTATTTTTTTCCCGAGGAACATGGTGAATAGAGAATAGTTTGAGTTGAGAGGTGAGGCCTTTGACTTTCTCCTTTGCAATTTGCAAGTGAGGGGATTTGACCTTGTATTCTCCCTTGAATTGTTTCACTACCAGTTCAGAATCCAGATAAGCAGTGACTTCTACGGCGTCTTGGGAGAGGCAATATTCTATCCCAGCTTCTAGGGCCGCCCATTCTGCCACATTATTTGTTCCGTCGGAGATCCTACGAGAGATAGAATGCACCTCGGCTTCTCCTTCGTAAACCGCAACCCCAATGGAAGAAGGTCCCGGATTTCCTTTAGAAGCACCGTCGCAGTATATTTTGAACTTTTTCACTGGGTTTAATCTTGGCTTTTAGAGCCCAAAATGAATTGGAATGGTCTCCAAAAAATTAAATATCCAATCAGGATTAGCAGGGAAACTAAAAAGGAGAGCGCACCTAAAACCAAAAATTGGAAAGTCCGATACAATTGATCGAATGTATGAGGGAAGAATAGCCCTCCGATCAGGCAAAAAAGTCCGGCTGCTAATAAAGCAAACAAAACGAAAGGAAGGGATAAAAAATAAAAAAGATAGCTTAGGGCAGTGAATCCGAAAGCCAATTTATAAGCGTTCCAACGTGCCGGATGATCCATCATTAAACCAAATACCATCAATAGTCCTATCCTTCGAAGGCTTTGGTTTGGCAATGTAAAAACTATCTAGGATATTGGCATTATAACAATGCAGATAGATTATTTTCAGTTTCTAAATTCTCTCCCCGAAACTCCTGAATCGGAATGCAGTTATTATCCGGAGAGGCGTTCAAAGGTAAAAGGTTTTATCCTAAGGGAAAATATTCCTTTAGAAGGATTGGATGTACTATTTAGATTCGGATTCAGAAGATCCGGGAACTTTTTTTATAGAACGAATTGTTCAAGCTGTTCTCATTGTTTGAGCTATCGTATCCCTCTGGAGAATTTCGAAAAAACTTCTTCGCATAAAAGATTGGAAAAGATCAATTCCGATCTAGGTCTAAAAACATCTCTCCCTCAAATCGACTCGAATAAGGAAAATTTATATTTGAGATACCAAAGATCTAGGCATAAGGGAATTCATGGAGAATCCGACTTTGAGATCTTGGAAACGATGAAATACCAAATGTATGTGGGTTCTGAAAATTCTTTAGAACTTCTTCTTTCGAAAGATGAAAACTTACTCGGATGGATCCTATTGGATATCGGAAAAGAAACCGTATCCGCAGTTTATTCCGTTTATGATCCGGAAGAAAGTAAAAGAAGTTTGGGAAATTTTCTTATTCTATCCTCTATCCTTTGGGCAAAGGAAAATGGATTTAAAGAATTTCAATTGGGTCTTTTTCTTCCAGGACATCCAAAGATGGATTATAAAAAGAACTGGAAGCCTTCGGAAATTTTAAATCGTGATACGGGTGTTTGGAAGAAGAGTGAATCTTTTCTTCCGGATTATATCTTAGAGAATGGTCCAAACGGAGACAAACGTATTAACACTTGAACATGGGTCATTCTTCTCTCCGAAACAACCTAAATCAGGCTTGTCAGACTGGCCTTGCGTCTCAGAAAGGTTGGTATGGCTAAAAAGATCATCGTAGTAGGCGCTTCTAGCGGTATCGGAAAAGAAATTGCATCTCAATTGATCGAACAGGGACACCAAGTCGCTGCTTTTGCAAGAAGAGATAAGGAACTCAAAAAACTTCCTTCTTCCAAAGCAAAAAACTTATTCGTCAAACACGACGTTACTGAATACTCCAAGGTCCCTGGAGAATTTGCCAAAGCAGTAAAAAGTTTAGGTGGCCTGGACGAAATTTATTACGCATCCGGTGTGATGCATAGAGTCGGTCCGGAAGAATTCCCAATCGAAAAAGATCTAGAAATGTTAGAAGTCAATCTTTTAGGTTGTGTTGCTTGGTTGGACTCTGCAGCTGCTTATTTCCAAGAGAAGAAGGCAGGCAAAATTATAGGTATCTCTTCCATCGCAGGTGATAGAGGTCGTAGAGGAAACCCGGTATACAACGCATCTAAAGCGGGAATGTCTGCTTATTTGGAAGCTTTAAGAAATCGTTTAGCAGTAAAAGGAATCCAAGTAGTTACAGTAAAACCTGGAATGATCGAAACTCCAATGACGGAAGGATTGCCTGGTCTTATGTGGCTCATCACTGCTAAAGAAGCTGCTCAAGTTATATTATCGAAAGTGAATGCTGGAAAAGAGAATTTCTATGTGCCTGCTCGTTGGGCCTTGGTCTCTTTGATCATTCGACTTATCCCTTCCTTTATTTTCAGAAAACTTTCCATTTAAGGAAAAGGTGATCTAAAATGGCAGCCGCCCCTAAGAAAAAGACAGTTAAAAAAAAGACAGCTACTAAAACTAAAAAAGTTGGCTTCGATCTGAAAGAGTTCGAGTCACATTTAAGTCCTGTCCAAAAGGTAGAAGCCTGGGGAATGAACCATTTCTCCAATAGTAAGGTTTTCTTACCCACTTCTATCCAAGACTTTAAGGATCTATTCACCTACGCAAGAAATACGAATACTAAAGTTGCATTTAGAGGTGGTGGTTGTAGTTACGGTGACGCTGCTACAAATGAAAAAGGGATAGTAGTAGATATTCGTAATTTTAATAAGATCTTATCTTTTGATCCTAAAACCGGGATCTTGGTTGCAGAGTCCGGAGTGACCATCAAACAACTTTGGGAGTTTGGGATTGAAAGGGGATTTTGGCCTCCTGTTGTAAGTGGAACGATGTTCCCTACTTTAGGCGGAGCACTTTCTATGAATATCCATGGAAAGAATAACTTCGCTGTTGGACCGATCGGCGATCATATCCAAGAATTTACTTTTATAAGTCCTGATGGAAAAGAATCCGTTTGTTCTCCTAAAAAGAATTCGGATCTATTCTATTCTGCAATTTCCGGTTTCGGAATGTTAGGCGCATTTCTAACGGTAACAATCAAACTCAAAAAAATCTACTCAGGTAAGATGAAGGTTTGGCCGGTGAATACCTCAAACCTACAAGAGATGTATGATTATTTCGAAAAAGAATACAAACAATCAGATTATCTAGTTGGCTGGGTGGATGGATTTGCTTCCGGGAAAGGTATAGGTCGTGGACAGATCCATAAAGCAGTTCATCTAAAAGCAGGAGAAGATCCTGATTTTCCTGAAAATTGCAAATTGGAAAATCAAATCCTACCAAGCACATTCTTAGGGATCATTCCTAAATCTTGGATGTGGCTTTTCATGTATCCGTTTAGCAATAAATTTGGAATGAGATTCGTGAACTTTGGGAAATGGATCTCAGGGTTTTTAAATAATAATAAACCGTATGAGCAGGGACATGCCGAGTATGCTTTTCTTTTGGACTATGTTCCGAATTGGAAATTTATGTATAAGCCTGGTGCAATGATCCAATACCAAAGTTTTATTCCGAAAGAAAATGCAGTTAAAGGATTTGAAGAAATCCTAAGTATTTGTCAAAAAAGAGGGATCGTAAACTGGCTCGGAGTATTCAAGAAACATAGACCAGATAAGTTCTTACTCACTCATGCTGTAGATGGTTATTCCATGGCTATGGATTTTCCGATGACCAACGGGAATAAAACGAAACTTTGGGAACTTGCCAAAGAAATGGATGAGATCGTTGTAAAGAATGGAGGAAGATTCTATTTTGCAAAAGACAGCACTCTTCGTCCTGAAGTTTACAGAAGGTCCATGCCAAAACAGAACCTAGAAAAGTTCAGAACCATGAAGAAAAAATTAGATCCTAAAAATCTTTTAGAGTCCGACTTATTCAGAAGGGTCTGGGGAAAGTAGATAGCTCATTTTTTTCACGCCAAGTCGCTAAGTTTAGAAGATTCTTGGAGAAGTAAAACAAAACTCTTTTTATCTTTGCGGCTTCGCGTGAACTTTA
The DNA here is from genome assembly GCF_004770105.1 of Leptospira andrefontaineae. Taxonomy (NCBI): domain Bacteria; kingdom Pseudomonadati; phylum Spirochaetota; class Leptospiria; order Leptospirales; family Leptospiraceae; genus Leptospira; species Leptospira andrefontaineae. The sequence continues at coordinate 487,616 of NZ_RQEY01000005.1, forward strand.
ATAATTTCTAAAGTCTCCATATTGATAGAAGGACTTTGATAGAAGTTTCTATTCTTAAATTCAAAATGTTCTGATTTGGGAACTAAAATATCTTTCGGATAAGCATCCTTAAAACCAACTACAGTTACCTGAGTTTTTCCAATCGTATGTAATTTTTCTAAAAGTACATCGAAGGATTCGGCGGTGTCGATTTCATAGACTTCTCTTTCTTCTCTAAAAGAATTAGAAGGTAAAAACACAGAACCTTTTCTGTAGATCACAATTTTTGAAGTGTGATCACTTAGCTCTTTTTGTTCATTCACAATGGACTTTGTAAATTTATAATATAGTCTGTCAAATATGACCCCGCCTACGATCGAGTAAGAAAGAAAAAGGACAACTGCAATTTTAAAAGGTTTACTGAGTTTTTCCCAATTTTTTTCTAAAATAGAAAATAGGACCAAAAGCAAAAATGGGAGAATGGTCATTAAAAACCTAGGCCCGAATAATACTCCCTGCCAAAATTTTGTAGAGGTCAGAAATCCTGATATAAGTATAAAGATCACTAATCCGTATAAAATTCGAGTTAATGGGTCCGATTTTGGCCTCCATAAAACGATAAATGCCAATGCAGGATAGGCTCCAAATAATCCCAGTGATCCTTTTCCTAAAAATACCAATTGTCCTAAATAATAGATCTGAGCGATCAAACGATAGGAAGAGGATTCTTGTAAATAGCCTCTAGAACCTAACGGATGTCCCACTACTGAAAAATTGATTGCCGCTTGGATGAATAAGAATGTCCCGAATACGAATGGGAATAATGCAGTTTTTGGATTTCTGAATATTCTAAAAGCATAAACTAAAGAAAGGCTGGCCGCCAATAGAATTGTTTCCTGTCGAAAGAATGCTGCAAATCCGAAAAATATACCGGCTAATATTAAGTCCGCAGAATTGGATGATTCATCTTCTTTTAGTAAAAAATAAATTCCTTGGGTAACTCCGTAGATTGCTATGATTGTTTCGGAAATATCCGTTGAAAATAAGCTGAACGCAGAACCAAAAAGTAGAAAGATCAAAAAGAAAAATTTAGATTTTTCCTTTAATTGGAAAACTTCAGAAATTTGGAATAATGCCCTTAGAGTTAATATTCCAAAAACTAAAGATAAGAAAAAACTTCCGAATCTTCCCATAAGAAGAGCAAATGGGTACTGGATCGCTGTGTAATAAAAAGGAAATACATAATAACATTTTCCTTTATAAACATGGGTCATCGTGGACCCTTTTTTCAGATCTAAAGGTAAAAATTGGAACTCAGGATCTATTTCTTTTCCGGAGTATCTACAGGAAAAATCAGGTAACCCGTTTTGGAGAAGGTCCGCAAGTTGTTGCTGTTTGACTGCTCCATCCCCGACTCGGATCCCTGTTTGGTACTGCCATGCTAAAAATAAGGATAAAAATACTGCTCCGAAAATCAGAAATCCTGAGGGCTTGCCGGTAAAAGAAGAAACCCGGGAAAGAAGGCGATTGAACATTCTGCTAGGAAGTCCCAGTAAAATCCAAGGTCAAGAAGAAATCCCGAAGGAATATTTCGACCATTCTTAAGTATCCGAATTCTGAATGACAGTTGGATTCCGGATGTTTTTTTGGAGCTTGTGAATTCTGCCTTAGAAAAGCTATTGTCCTTCTTTCAAAAGCCTCTTCCTAAATTCTTTTTTCCGATTTCTTGTATTCTATTTGTTTATGTTGTGATCGCGAATTCCTGGGTCACCGAAGATGCTTATATCAGTTTTAGGACGGTGGATAATTTTCTAAACGGCTTCGGACTTAGATGGAATACCTACGAAAGAGTTCAGGCATATACTCATCCTCTTTGGCTATTTGGTCTTATCGTTCTTTCTTTTTGTAAAATTCCTGTATATTATTCTTCTTTAATCCTTTCTTGGATCTGTGTAGGAACAACCGTCTATTTGTTCATTTCTCGTTTTGGGAAAAAAGAAGGGGACTGGCAATACGGTTCTTGGATACTTTTAACATTACTTATATCCAGAGCATTTGTGGATTTCTCCAGTTCCGGTTTGGAAAACCCACTTTCTTTTCTTTTGATCATTTTGTTTTTATCGAAGGCATTCGATTTGGAGAAGAAGGTTGATTTTCGGGGGATTTTTCTTTTCTTTTTTTATCTTTCTTTATCTTATCTGAACAGACAAGACACAGTTCTTCTGGGACTTCCGTTCCTTCTATATTTATATAAACCTTTTAAAGAAAGAGAATCTTGGGGTAAGTTTATTGGGGCGGCAGTTTTAGGACTTTTGCCTGTTCTTTTCTGGTCAATTTTTTCTTTAATATATTACGGATATCTATTTCCGAATACCGCATATGCAAAATTAAACACTGATTTAACTGTTTCTCATTTATGGCCTTATGGTCTGGATTATCTGGAGAATAGTTTTCGTTGGGATATTTTCACTTCACTTTCGATCAGTTCTATAATTTTACTTTTGCCATATTTCGTTTGGAAAAAGAGATTTTTACATGCCGCAACATCTGCCGGGATAGGACTTTATGTTTTATATGTCTGTTCCATAGGCGGGGATTTTATGGCGGGAAGGTTTTTTGCTCTTCCGTTTGTAGTCTGCCTATTCTTGCTTTCGGAAATTTCACCTTCGTATCTTCCTAGAGTGAGCGTTCTATTCTTTGTCGCCTTATTCCTGTTAAACCAAAACTCATACTTGTATATTACAAAAGACTATACTAGACTTCGAAACGACAAGGAAATTCAAGACGAGAAAGGTGCTTATTTTAGAAGCACAAACCTTCTACGCTCTTTTAAATTTCAGGAATACCCAACTCACGGCTGGGCTGATGCGGGTAGAAAGTATAAAAAGTCACCTAAGGACCCGGACAAGGCATGTGCTACGATTAACGTAGGCTTTTATGGCTATTTTGCCGGCGAAAACCGTAAGATTATAGACTCAAATGCTTTAACGGATCCTTTATTAAGTAAATTGAAATCAGTTTCTAATTGGAGAGTGGGGCATTTTACCCGAAATATTCCAGTAGGATACTTGGAATCGGTTACTTCAAGACAAAACCAGATCCAAGATCCGAATCTAAAAGTATACTATGATCGATTGAAATTGTTAACCGAATCGCAAGATCTTTTCACAAAAGAGAGATTTGTGGAAATTCTCCGAGAAAACTTAGGCGGTAATAGATATTTGCTACTAAATTCCGAACCAAGAACTCCATGGGTTGGAATTCCAGAAGGTTTCGCTTGTGGACTGGGAGTCGGTTACTAGTTTAAGTAGTCTTCATTCTTCTTTTATCATTTGGTCTGAACTTTTGATTTTAAATTCTTGATCCTTCTTACAGGGTTTCCATTTTATTGTTAAGAATGAGCGAAGGAAGAGCTTCTTGGAATGCATCCAAATGGCGGGAATGGTTTTCCGAAGGTGAGATTGTTCCGTACTTCCAGCCAATCTTGTCCGTCGAAAAAGATTCTATCTTCGGTTACGAAGCACTGGCTCGTTTTATAGATAAGGAAGGAACGGTCCACAGCCTAGGCCCATTTTTCTTAGCTGATATTCCTCATTCTTTTTCCGTTTCTGAAAGAGATGAATTCAAAAAACTTAAATTAGAAATTGATAGGACCATTCGCAAAAAAGCGGTGGAAAAGATCAGTAATACGCACGGGTTAGATCCTAAAACGAAACTTTTTCTAAATATATCTCCTTCTTTCATGCAGGACTATTTGTCTTCCAAAACGGATGAGGAACCCTATACTTTACAGATCGCTAAAGGTTCCGGTTTGGATCCTAAAAGGATCGTGATCGAAATTGTGGAAGAACATTTTTCCGGAGAAATAGATCAGTTAAAACCTTTGATCAATCTTTATAAAAGGTCCGGGTTCTTAGTGGCGATCGACGATCTCGGATCCAAATCTTCCAACTTAGATAGGATCGGTGCTTTACATCCTGATATTATCAAAGTGGATCTTGGCCTGATTCGTAGTTCAGTTGCTTCTCGAAATTTCCAGGAAATCTTATTCACTTTATCCAGACTTGCCGAAAGTTTAGGGTGTTCTCTTTTGTTCGAAGGTTTGGAAACTGAGACCGAGTTATACAATGCTCTGACATATGGAGCCAGATTTTTACAAGGTTTCTATTTTGCGGAACCGAGCCCTGAGTTAATGGATATCAATAGTTTGAGCATCCGATTCTCCCAACTTCATGAATTATTCTTTAATTATAAAAAATACCAGTTGTTACGCCGGATTAAAAAGGAGAAGGAACTGGAAGATCGTTTGGAATCCTCCGGTATCGAGGTGATCACCTCCAACGGTATTGCGACTATTAAATTAAGGAATTCTTATCTTCTAGAAAAATCCGTTTTTAGAATGTATGTGACCAACCATGAAGGAAGACAACTTTCTCCTAACTATTCAGGGATCTCCGATTCTGGAATGTTGGAAGACGATACCTTTGTAGGAAGGAACTGGAGCTGGAGACCTTATTTCCTAGAACAATTTTATAAAAATGCGAAGGACTCTTCCGGTGGATGGATTGCAAGTAACCCTTACTACGATCTGGAAAGTCATCTACTCTTAGTAACTTATTCCAAAAGAATGGAAGAGGATAATGTTCTATTCGTAGATGTGCGGATGTGGGACTTTCCTTAAGTTCTCTCCGGTTCCGCTACATTTGCTGATTTGATCCAACCGAATAGACTTAAAAATTGGATACACCACCAACCTGGATCCATTTCTCCTTTTTGAAGAGAGAACTTACTGGATTCAGGAAATGCATGATGATTATTATGAAGCGATTCTCCCATTGTCAAAAGAGAAATGAAAGGGACATTATAACCTTGGGTGCAAGCATTCGGAACTACTCGTATTAAATCTCCGCTTTTATGAGCATAATGACTTACGAGCCAATTTCCTATAATACAGATTGAAATTCTTCCGCAGACTCCCCATACGATTGTTCCTAATCCACCGATAAGGCCTAAGATCGCGATGATCGGAATTTGCTGTATTAGCCAAGTTTTCTCCAGAAATTGAATAACCTTATCTTCTCCATAATCGTTTGAATATCTAAAGATCTGCTGTTCCTTCATTTTAATGGTGAAGTTGTTCTGTATTATAAAATCTTGAAATATATTATCGTAATGGCAGAAGTAGGGATGACATGCCTTACTTCTTTGTGCCCAGTCGCGTAGATCATGAAAGTATCTAAGAGATAAAGGGCCACCGAGCCCGGTTAAAACCGCTATATAAAGTAAAATTCTTTTTAAATATATAGAAGAAGAAAATGAATCATGTAGTATTCCTCGATGTAATCCGACTGAATGACCAAAACTAAGTGTGATCGCAGTTAGGAAGAAGGAGAGCAAAACGTTTGTAGTAGAGTAGGTGGAATAACCGAAGACCAAGAAGATGGTCAAGCAGCTTATGAACAAAATGGATTTGGTTGGCGCCCAGACAATCTTGCCATCGCAAGGATCTAAAGTTTTGATTTCTGGAGAGTATATCATAGAGCCTCCATGAAAGCGGGACTCTAAGAGGGCTTAGGCGTTGCCCGCTTCTCTATATAATATACCCTTTTGAAAAACAATTAAGCCAAAATTAATATTTCCATTTGGAAATATTTTTCAATTTTAGCCAACTTTTACACCTGAGTCAGAAAGCATACGATTTACGTTGTCTATAAAACGTTTTTTCTCCCCAGGTCTTGCGGAATTTCCTTCCAAAGAAAGTCCTACATATAAGTTGCCATCCGTATCTCTCGCAATTGAACGGACTACTCCATATGCTGTGATCGGTGATTGCATTTTGAAAAATATATCGAATGTGAATCCTTTTCTTCTGGGGAGCTCACTATTTAGATCCGGATGATTGATCTTAACTCTTAAGCCTCCTGTTGAAAGATCTATCACTGAAAATCTTTCCTTTACAAGGATTGTATTGGATTCCCTGATGCGGTCCACCATATCAAAGGTAAGAGTTTTGATCTCCATTACTTCAGTAAGATCTATTTCTCTGGTTCTATTTTGGGCATGGACATATCCTATAGGAATTGCCTGCTCATCATGGTTAATATATATAACTGGAACGATTAGCTCGGATTTGATCTTTTGGTTCGCGTATTCTATTATCTTTTTACGAACATCATCTTCGTCGCCTAGTTCATGTTCGTAATCTATAAATCCGTTCGGATCGGAAGATTTATAACAATCCGGTTTTTGTGTATTCGGAATATATAATATTTTGCCGGTCTTTTTGACTAGATCGAACTTGTCTCCGATGGAATTGAAAACATCTATTTTGACAATATCAAACTTAGGTTTAAGAGTTCTTTCGGTATCTGCAAAATTAACTTTTACAGAAGTAGGAATATTGAATAAGTTCGCGTCGATTGTGGTCCTGCTAGTACGCAGGTTAGTGATCCAAACACTTCCATCCGGAGGTTTGATCCTTGTGAATTTCCTCTCTCTACTCGCGATGGAAACATGTTCCACCTGCATGATGTATTGATTATTCGGTTTTTCTTCCAGGACCTCGCACTCTAGTTCGACATATCTCGCGAGTAATTTGTACAAAACAATATGAGCATTCAGCTTAAATTGTTCGGCCATCCGACCTTGTACTAAAATTTTTGTGGCGTCCTTATTGACGGAGAGGAGTTGAACGGATTCGTGAGTTTCCGTATCCCTTACGAGTAGATCTGTTTTGAGTAGAAATTTTCCAATGATATGGAGTTTTTTACCAGGATCTGTGATGAACTCTTTGTCTCTTTGTTTCCTTTGAACCTTTTCCATTAAATTCCTAGGTCGATCGGATTCCGGCGGAAAATTATCTTGATTCCAGCCTTTGGCTTCGTTTTGATGTAATAGGTAAGGTACACTAATGTCAAACCAATCTTACCGAGACTCCCAATTTTTAGACGGCCTATCCGGCGAAGAACTTTTCAGCATGCAAATCGGGCTTACCTATCGGGACTTTTTAGTCCTGCCCGGTTTTATCGATTTCAATCCATCTGACGTAGAACTAGAGACTAGATTAACAAAAAAGATCAAACTCAAAAGACCATTCGTGAGTTCCCCAATGGACACTGTGACTGAGTCCGCAATGGCTATCGCACAGGCCCTTATGGGAGGGATCGGAATTATCCATTATAATAATTCTGTAGAAGAGCAGGTTGCTGAAGTTAGCAAAGTGAAACGTTTCGAAAACGGTTTCATTTCAGACCCTGTTGTTCTCGGACCAAAAAATACAATTCATGATCTAGATAGGATCAAAGAAACTTTAGGCTTCACTGGGATCCCAATCACCGCTGATGGAACCAGAAATTCTAAATTGGTCGGGATCGTGACTAATAGAGATATCGATTTCGAAAGAGATCGTTCTATCCCTGTAGAAAAAGTTATGACTACGGAAGTGATTACCGGAAAAGCAGGGATCACTTTAAAAGAAGCAAACGATATCATCAAAAAAGAGAAGATAGGAAAACTTCCGATCATTGACAAGGACGGAAAACTTGTCTCTTTAGTGAGTCGTTCCGATCTGAAAAAAAATAAGGAATTTCCAGATTCTTCTAAGGATGAGAACAAAAGACTCAGATGTGGGGCTGCAGTTTCTACCTTACCTGAATCAAGGGACAGGGTTGCTGCATTGTATGAGGCAGGAGTGGATGTGATCATCATTGACTCCGCTCAGGGAAACTCGATCTACCAGATAGAGATGCTCCAATTCATTAAATCTAATTTCAAAAACCTGGAAGTGATTGGTGGAAACGTAGTTACCCGCGGCCAAGCTGAAAACTTGATCGGTGCCGGAGCAGATGGACTTAGGATCGGAATGGGACCTGGTTCCATTTGTATTACACAGGACACCATGGCTGTGGGAAGGGCGCAAGCAACTGCTGTATACCAAACTGCAGCTCATGCGGCAAAACATGATGTTCCAGTCATTGCGGACGGTGGAATTTCCAATATTGGAGATATCGCAAATGCTTTGGCAATCGGAGCTTCTGCATGTATGATGGGATTTATGTTCGCAGGAACATCTGAGGCGCCCGGAGAGTATTTTTATGAGAATGGAATACGTCTCAAAAAGTATCGTGGAATGGCAAGTATCGAGGCGATGAAAGCCGGTGGAGATAAACGTTATTTCAACGAGGGCCAGAAAGTAAAAGTGGCTCAGGGAGTTAGCGGTTCAGTAGTGGATAGAGGTTCAATTCTGAACTTTATTCCATATTTAAGTCTTGGATTGCGACTTTCTTTTCAGGATATGGGATTCCGTTCCGTCCAAGATTTACATCAAGGGCTCCGACAAGGAAAGCTCAGATTCGAAAGAAGGAGTGAATCCGCTCAAGCCCAAGGTTCTGTTCATAGTCTTTACTCTTATAGTGCACCTAGTTTAAGAGCAGAATAATAACACCTTTGGATTTGCCGGGAAGGAAAGGTTTTGAAAAAGTTTCATCTTATTTCGATAATCCTAATATTCCCGATTTTCATGACTGGGGAAATTTCCCATGCTCAGGCTCCACCTGATAAAGCAAGAGTCGCCCAGGAACTAGTCGCAAGACTAGACCAGGCGCTTTTGAAAGCGGACGGTTTAGTAAAAGCAAACCTGATCCTGATCAAAAAAACAGGGGATTCTTGGACCTGGGACTTGAGTATTTTTAGAAAGGGAGAAGATTCTCTCTCCTTATTCGAAAGTAAAGGCCGTGGTCTAGAATATAAGATATTATTCAAAGAAGACGGAGAATTGATCTTCGCCTTCAATGCGCTTTCCAGAAAAATTTTCAAAAAGAACGACGAAGAAAAATACGAGAACCATTTAAATACCGGATTCAGTTTTGTGGATCTGGCAGGAACTTCTTACCAAGCAAATTATAATCCAATAGTACAAAGTGATTTGGATATTGCAGGTAAAAAGATGAAACGTGTAGCACTTCGCCCAATCGTTCCTTATTTTTATTCCAAGTTGATCCTACTTTTGGAACCGGACACATTAAGACCTACTCGTTTGGATTTCCATGATAAAGACGGGGTACTTTATAAAACCATGAATATAAAGTACGGTCCCGTTAAGGTAAAAGCAAAACAGAAAGTTAGCAAAGAAGATATTGTCAGTAGATTGGAAATGTTGGATCTGAATACCGGTGCGATCAGCGTATTGGAATATACTGAAGTTGACCGAGATGTAAAACCGGATCCTTCTTTATTCGAATTGGATAATCTAAACAGACTATAATGTCCTCGGAAGAGATCGTTTTTTTTCGACCTGGATTTTCTTTTTCTCCTGAACTGAAATTAGAAGGAGAAGAGATCTCTCACTTAAAAGCATTTCGAGTTTTTTCGGAAGAGAAAACGGTAATCATAAAAGACGGTGCAGGTGCAAGTTTTGCTTATAATGTACCTTCTTCTTCTAAGATTGGAAGTTTGATCGGCACTCAAAAAAAAGAAAGACCAAAAACTATAGCAAAGATCGCGACTGCAATTCCGAAAGGAAACAGATTAGAATGGCTTATCCAAAAAGGGACCGAGCTTGGGATCACTGAATTTATTTTTTTAGTATTTTCTCATTCGGATAGAAAGGACCTAAATCCGGAAAGACTTTTGAAAGTTGCGGCGGAAGCTTCTTCTCAATCTGGCCAAGATTTTTTGCCTGAGATCAAAGGGCCGTTTGTTCTTTCTAAATTTTTAGAAGAATCCAAATCAAAAAATGAAGAACTTCTACTTTTTGATCCAAGATCTGAAATACAAATCAGTCCTGAAAACATCCAAAACAAAACAGTTTTGATAGGACCGGAAGGTGGATTTAGAAAAGAAGAATTAGAACTGATCTCTCAGTTTCGGGTCTTATCTGTGAATGTGGGAGAATCTATTTTGAGAATAGAGACCGCTGGAATTTTTGCGGCCTCTTTATTTAGGTTGGGAAATTTGCGCTAATTATTGGGCGAATCCGCTCGCGCCTAAAACTAAAACGCAAGTATTCAGATAATTATCACAATCACTTTTGCAACTTTGGGATAATTGAAAACAAAATGTAGAAATATTACAGCTTGTATTACAAGAAGAAAGACAAGTGTTTAGACCCACTAGATTATCAGTAGTGACCGAAGTGCCATACTTATTCTCACAAGCATTCTTACAGGCAGGATAAGATCCACCCGTGCAGTTTGCGTAGAAAGTTGCTAAAGCATTTCCCTTGATATCTCTCTCTCCGCTATTACATGAGAAAATACCTAAGATTGCGATTGCTAGTAAAAACGGGAGAAATCGGGTCATATAAGTAAATCGTTTTCGGCCGGGATAGAACGGTAAACTAAAAAACATTCGACGTTAGCGGAGAATCATAAGGAATGAAGTATCTAGACCGAGGTGCATGGAATGATCGTAAACGGTAAGGAATTCTCTCTCCGGGAACTTTCTTCTCCGGACTTATTTTCCCTATTGGAATCTTTAAAACTAAAACCGGAAACGGTTGCAATCCAGAGAAATGGAGAGATTCTAAAAAGGGACCATTGGAAGAATTCTTCCTTAGAAGAAGGTGATAAAATCGAGATCCTGAAATTTGTAGGAGGAGGTTGAATCATTTTTGGAATACCCACTTAGACCCAGACATAGTATCTGGAGAGCACCCGGCATTTATCCAATCCTAGATATAGAATATTGTTCCAAATTTTCCAAGGACCCGATCCATATCGTGGAACTTTGGAATTACCAAAGAGAATGGATCCCATTCTATCAGATACGCGCTAAAAAAGAGACCCCCGAAACATTAAGAAAGGTTTATAAAAGCCTGATAGATGCCTTCCCCGATTTTCCAATTATACTGAACGATTATTGGAAAGAGGCCTTGGAATGGAAATGTTTCGGACTTCATATTGGAAAAGAGGATTATGCTTCTCTTTCCTTAGAGGATAAGAAGAAGGTCCGCTCCAGCGGATTATACCTAGGTACTTCCTGTCATAATTCTGAAGATATTACCGGTTTGGAACCCGGGGTTTGGGACTATACCGGTCTTGGACCGGTATATACTACGAATTCCAAAGATACAAAGGATATTCCAGTAGGTCTTTCCGGCCTCCAAGAAGCCTTACAAATTGCTAAAATACCTGTTACTCCAATCGGTGGGATCGGCCCTAAACAGATTATCGAGTTATCAGAGTTAGGCCCATTATCATATGCAATGATCGCTTCGGCATCGGAAAGGGATTCGTTTTATGAATGTATTCGTATCCTTAAGGAGATAAAGAATCCGTAACGAACCGTTTTTTGGAGGTTCGGAATCCCAAGTTTCAATTGACTCACAAATTATGTCCAATAAGATGATCCCTATGAAACAGCCAGGGGAAATACGCCATCTATCTGCAAAGGATGATCGCGACTACTTACTAGATTATCAGACCCTGAATGTGGATGATTTGGAAAAGGCTCCCATTTTAGGTGTACCGTTTGATAACGCCAGCCTAGATGAGGCGGTGGCAAAAATTTATCATCTCATGGAAGAGAAGGATAAATTCCATCATGTTCTCCTTTTAGATCCGATCAAGACAATGGCTGTCCGTAAGGGAAAGAAGTTACATCGTATCGCGCAAAAAGCTAGCTTGATCCTAGCGGAAGGTGCAGGTCTACAATGGGCTGCTAAAAAATTAGGTGGAGAATTAAAAGAGAGAATTCCCACAATCGCACTTATGATGGATCTGGTCCGTCTTTGTGAGCTTAGAAATTATTCTATTTTTCTTTTAGGCGGAAAGGAAGAAATCGTAGAGAAAGTTTACTTCAATCTTTCTAGACATTTTCCTGGAGTTCGTATCGTAGGACGTCATGCCGGTTACTTGAACACACAACGTGAATTACTTGTAAAAGAATCCATCCGCAAGACAAGCCCGAATATTATATTTCTTGCAATGGATTTCCCTGACCAAGAGATCTGGGTAGAGAATAATACCGCATTTTTTGGTCATGCAGTAGTGATCGGAGTCGGTCCTGCTATGGATATTCTTTCCGGAAAAGTGAAAAAAGCTCCGAATGTTTTCAAACTAAAAGGTTTAACTTGGCTTTGGAGAATTATGGTCCGTCCTTGGAGACTAATTCGTCTGAGCAGAATGTTCGGATTCTTTATCATAGTAGCTATCAAATCCCTTTTTGTAAAAAAGAAAAAGTAAATCTACCGTTTCCCAGATAGACACAGACACGACGAACGCTGAAGTTTTTTGCGTGATATAGACTTCCGTTCAATAATTTATTTTCGTAAAGTGTACTGTAATAATCCTATCTTATTGCAGATTATTTCTCGAATTCTCCATACAAATTTCTTACGTTAGTTCCCCATATTTTATTGTTCATTCCGATTAAGCTCATTTTAACCACCTAACATACAAATATGACTTTTGCTAATTGTTCCTCAGAGAAAGAGAAAGGTGCATAACTGCATCTGTTTTCAGATGAACGGAAAAATAAATGAAACTAGCGAAAACGAAAATTTAGCAAAACAGGAAATCGGATGAGAATATCTAAACTTTTTCAAATTCTAATCATCAGTTCATTAATTGTAACGAATATTGTAAGCTGTGATGGGAACAAAGATGGGAACGACAAGAGCATCATTGCTCTACTTGCTGCGAACTCGTTCGCGAGCCTTCCAGAACCGGACGTGGATACGGTCACTATGATCGTAGGTGGGAACAATTTTGTCCTGACAGACAAATTGGACTGTAAGGAAGGAGCAACGGGAATTGGATTTCTTACGAACGATGCGGATCAAATGCCTACATTATTTATCCATAATGTGGATTTTTCCGTAAATTTCGGAGTGAATGTGACTGGAGGAGCTGGTCCTTTTCATGTGGATATTGATACTGCTTCTGGAACGTATTTTCCGACCACTACTTGCCCTGCGAGTATCATGGAAAATTCTCTTACAACCTATGATTTACAGGTCATAAATTGTGGAGTATCTCCTTTTGGAGGTGGAGCTACGAATACTGTATCCTTTCGGGTCCGTTGTACGAAAGATTAAAATTTAACGTGCAGGGACTAAAATTCTACAAACTCTGCGGTTTTACTTACGAACTAGGTCCTTAATCGAATCTAAAGTCGGTGAAACCCAATCTTCTAAGAGAGGTTCTCTTTTGAGAGCCTCTTTTTTGAATAAAAGATCTTTGTTAGCAAGTGATATCTCACTCGCTTCGTTGATCTTACGTGCAGTTTCTATTGCTTTCCAATAATTTTGTAAAGCCTGTGCGGTATAATTTTCAGATTCTTGAACGTTTGCTTTTTTAGAAAGGGTTTCGTAACAAGCGCCAATATTATTGTAAGCAGCAGTCAGAGTTTGATACACTTCTTGGTGATATGGATCTTCCGTTTTAGGAGAACTCATTTGAGGGAGTTTTTCTTCCATATCGTCTTTTACTCTTAGGAAATATCCAAGAGCAGTTTTTGTCTGACCCGTATAGAAGAATGCGTTTCCTTTTGCCATGAGAAGGGTAGGATTATAATATTCGTCCTTATCTTCAAAGCCTGTCCAATCCGCCAAAGACTTGTCGAAGTCTGAGTCCATATACTCCACCCAGCCTTTGAAAAATTTCATTTCTCTTAGCATGGAGCCGGGGAGTTCTCTTCTCCATTTACGGATTAGATCAAACTTAGGTTCTTCAGAATCCACTTTTGCAAATTCTTGGAGTGAATTTCTAAGTTCGTTCCTACGATTTCTCTTTTCTTCTTCTTCTTTTAAGACAGAAAGACTTTTTCCGTCAGATTCCGAACGGGAACGGAATGGATAAATTTTTCTTCCAGGGAATTCTTTTAGAGAATCTTTGTCTGAAAGTCCTGCAGATAATAAATATCTGATCTTTCCTAGATCGAAATGAATACGAGCAGGATTTCCCTCGAATAAGGTTTCGTCCTCATCTTTTGAGCCGAACCAACGCTCGCTGTTTTCATAACGAGATTCCGCTTCTTTCAAAAGATCTTTTGCTTCTTCAAAATTTCCTACACGGATAGAATGTTCCGCAAGTTCTAAAACTGCTAACCAATGTTTTGGATCTAAAGTTGCCGCTTTTTCGAAGAACCTTCTGGCATTGCTATTTTCCTTTTGAGAGAGGTAATATTGTCCGCGTTGGTAATAACCTTCTGCGTAATCTTTTCCTTCTATCTCAACCCCAGTCCTTTCGTCTTCCATGGACTTTCTGTAGATAGTATCTAAAAGTCGGATTGCACTTTCTTCTATTTCTATCCCAGAAACTTGGTCTACTGGATTAATATTATATTTAATCCTAAGTTCTTCCGGATCGATAGCAGCATAAAAAGATGCAAGTTTTGCCAAAGTGTAGAAGGGGAGTTCCGACTCCATATCCAGATTATTCCTAAGCAAGCGGTGGTGGTTTAAAACGAATTGAGGATCCCCACTTTCTTTCCACATTTCCAAATAAGTGGAAACAAGACCCGCTTGGCCAGGGATACTTTTTGGATTTGCTTCTACAATTCGATTATAGAAGGACGCTGCTTTTCCGAATTCTCTTCTATTATAATATATTTTAGCGATACCCGCGGTAGAATCCTCATCATAAGGACTTTCTCCGTCAGTGAATACCTTGGAATAATAATCAACAGCTAATGCGTCGTTTTTATATCTTCCTTTTTTACCTTCAGCCGGCTCAGCGAAATCAGGCATGATCTGAGAATGGAACCAACCTAGGTTTCTGTAGGTTTGATTATCATGAGTTCTTTCTTTCAGCCTCATTGCGAGGAATGCACCGGCGATTAATACTTTTCTTGGGGTCTTTTCTTGGTCTAAAAGGAATTTTATCCCTTCTTTCCCTTGGTTTACACCCGCGCTGGTTTTTAATTTTTTATCATTCCAGGATTCTCCTTGGGCCAATCGAACCATAGGAGATTGTTCTCTTTTATTCCAAGAATCTAATGTTCCCATTCCAAGATCCGGCTCTATCTTACCGAATAATTTTTGGAAGGAAAGTTCGTATTCTCCCGCTCGGCTATATTCCACACCGTACAGGTTCATGTATTTAAGATTATAAGGATCAATATCGAATCCTTTATCATAAGAATCTTCAATACTGATCAGATATTTTTTTCTATCTTCTTCGCCTAAAGTTCCTGCGAATCTTTTGGCTCCTAACTCGCGTATCTGTTCTAGACCCGCTTCATAATTCTGAGCAGCTTGCCTAGGAAGAATGATATGTTTGTAAGTGAAATAACTTCCAAATCCGATCAGTAACGCAGCAGCAGCCGCGAAGAATGTCCTACGGATCTTCTTCCTTCTTTCTAATACACCTTCTCTTGTATAGATCGGGTCGGAAGAAATAATAGGGACACCATCTGCAGAATAAGCGCCACTTCTATCCGTAAGAGCAACTGTGACTCCTAGTGCGGATGATAAGAATGCAGCAATATCCTCAGGGCTACTTTCTATTTTAATAAGTTCTAATAGATCTCTTTGGGCCTTTTTAGAGAGACGATCTTGGACGATCGATTCAATGACAGTTCTACGTAGAAGTGGAGGATAACGAAGTATTTCTCTTTGGATGATCGCGAGTTCTTCGTCTGTGAGGGACTTATCTATTTCGTCCTTATCTTCTCCGCCCAAAGAACGTAAGTCTTCTTCGAACGCGGCTCCTCCCAAATCTTCGTCACCAGAATCTGAATCCAGGTCAGGTGAGAAACTTGTAAAATCTGAAGATTCCGGGACAGATTCCATTTCCATTTGGGAAGCAGGTTCTGCCGCAAAATCAGCAAATGGATCGGATTCCGGAATGGAAGTTGCGCTGGAAAGATCCGAGAATGGATCATGATCGCCACCTGAAACAGGTGCGAAGTCTGCAAAAGGGTCTGAATCTGTAGGAGCTTCGGCAAAATCATTTCCGCCAAAGTCCCCAGAGTCGGAAGGTTCCGAATCGAAACCTCCTAAGTCCCCGAAATCTGAATCACCGGATGTAGGGGAGGCGCCGAACGGGTCGCCTTCTTCTAAGCCGAATTCGTCTCCAGGAGAGTCTTCCATTCCAGAAGCATCAAATGCTGCAAATGGATCATCGCCACCTGAAGAAGAAGGAGCGTCAAAATCTTCTAGACCGGAACCTCCAGCTTCTTCTCCACCCATTCCTGCGAACGGATCATCTGAAGAATCTGAAGTTCCAGCTCCGAAATCATCCATTCCAAGATCAGAATCCGCAAATGGATCCGCACTCGGAGTAGAGCCTAAGTCTTCGTTAGGAGAAGTTTCGAAAGGAGTATCAAGGTCGGGAGTAGAATCAAATCCACCGAATGGATCTTCTTCACTTGTAGGAGCTCCGAAATCTTCCAGCTCCGCAGAAGGTTCTTCTGGTTCTGAGGGTGCCCCGAAATCATCTAGGCCTGAGTCCGCAAATGGGTCAGATTCTGGCTCTGGAGTTGCAAAATCGCCGAAATCGTCGGATGCTGTAGGAGCTTCGTCAAATCCTCCAAAAGGATCATCTTCTCCCGCATCAGCGCTCGGTTCGCCCCCTTGAGAAGGCTCAGTTAATAATTCATCAAGATCGATATCATCTTCATCAGAGAAGGATAATGGCTTTGGCTTTTGGATAGGTGTAGGAGCTTCGTCATCGTCGCCTAGATCGAAACTTTCTTCGGATCCTTCTTCCGGTTGGTCCTCATCATCGTCCCCGATAGATATAGGAACGCCGTATCCCATCTTCTCGCGGAACGAGGAAAGCATAGGATTCAAATCTTCGGAGGATTCCGGATTCTTGTTCAACGGATCCAAGATGGAGCGGATCTGATCCAGTTCCTGTTCTGAATAATCAGCCATAAAGTCCTTCCAATAGTATCGGCTGGTCTCGGAAAGAGCAAAGATTTTTTCCTTATGTCGGATCTAGGACAGGCCCCGGAAATACGCTTAGGGTTTCCGGGAAAACCTACGACAATCGGTTTATGGTGCATAAAGCCAAGGCGGTTGCCTTACTTACCTTGATATTGACCTTCGCCCTTGCTGCGGAAGAGGCGGAAGACTGGATCGGAGCCTTCCGGTCCGTGGATTATGAGGAAGGGGAAGAAGCTCTTCCGGAGGAAAAAATTTATTATTTCTGGCAATTGGAAAATTTGAGAAAGGCTGTCCCGCCTAGATTCATCCGATTCGTGGATACATTCGCCGCTTTGAAGACTGGAAAACTATTAAACCGCGGAGTTTTGTTCAGTTACGAGGGTCTTGCAAACGACGAGGTAAGCGTTTGTGGAGAATTCAGTCATTGGCAATGTGTTTCCTTACAGAAGAATGATAAGGGAATTTTTTATGGAGTAGTGGACATTCATGGAGACCAACTCTATGAGCCGAAACCTGCTTATGAATATAAGTTTAAGGTGGATGGTATCTTCACACATGATCCTGAAAACCCGGACACTGTAGAAGATGGAGAAGGTTCCTTAGTATCCAGGATCGCATTCAGGGAAGGTGGACCCAATAAACAAACAAGCACCAGGGTCTTGGAAGATTCTCCTTATGAAGAAAAAGAATTTAGAACCGTAGAATTCAGAATTTATCAACCCCAAGCGGAATCAGTAAGTCTGATCGGAGATTTTAATCACTGGGATCCAGAGTCCGATTTTTTGATCAAAGAAAGGAATGGAACCTTCAGGGTTGTGAAGAAGTTAAAACCTGGTGAATATCAATACAATTTCTTAGTAGATGGAAAGATCGTAGTGGATACTTATAATCCTCTTACAGTGTTAAGAGAAGACACAGGTGAGATATCTTCCGCATTATTAGTTCCTACCAGAACCGGAGTTTTGGAAAGAAAGAAGATTGACCCCTAAGGCATAAAACGGATTCTTTAGATCCGTTCTATGGAAAAGTTACGTCTCTCCGTATATTTTGTGATTGGGATCATAATCATCCTGATCGTATTTACCCTTTTAAAAAGTTGGTTTGTATACGACCGAGGGATTGAACTCGCAAAACATCCATCTAACAGCATACAGACTGTATATGTGGAACCGGATGATGATCTGGTAGAACATTCTTCTGTAGTTTGGGGAAAATTTTTATACTATCCACTTGGCCTAAACAGGGACAGAGAAAATTTCGGTCCTCGTAAGACGCTAAATCATGCCCAAAACCTTGTATTTGTAGATCTTCAAACAGGAAGAAATCGTAAGGTATTCAATAAGAGCGTATATATCTGGGATTATTTTTACGGAGCAGAACCGGAAAAACCGAGTTCAGATTCGGAAACTGGGGAAGTCTCTGATGATGTTTTCTCAGGCTTAAAAACCGGAAAAAGATTTGTGATCGTTGGAATGCCGGAAGATACTAATAAAGACGGGTATCTAAACCAAAAGGATTCTAAGAAGGTTTTTGTATACGATCCAAACTCTGATGAACTTTTGCCGATTCTTCCCAAAAAATTCTATTTGGAAAAGATCCTGCCGGATACTCCGGAAAACAAATTAGTAATGATCGTAAAAAGGGAAGAAGAGTCCAGCCCCAATAAAAAGAAGCCGAACCTTCCTACATTATATATTTATGATACTCTTCAAAAAAGAGGTCAGATGATAGAGCGCCCTTAGGCGCAATCACTGTAGTGTTACTCTTCCTGAGCTTCTAACCATCTTTCCGCTTCAAGAGCTGCCATACATCCGGAACCGGCAGCGGTGATCGCTTGTCTATAAGTTTTGTCCTGAACATCTCCTGCAGCAAACACACCTTCTACACTTGTGCGAGTTGTGCCCGGAACAGTTTTGATATAACCTGTTTCATCCAAATCCAATTGGCCTTCGAAAATTTCAGTATTCGGTTTATGACCGATCGCGTAAAACAAACCACCTACAGCTAATTCTTTCGTTTTTCCCGTAGTTAATTCTTTCACAGAAAGGGAAGTGAGTTGGTTCCCATTTCCTTGAGCGCCTTCTACCGCAGTATTCCAAATAATTTCTATCTTAGGATGAGTAGTTGCTCTTTTTTGCATGATCTTAGAAGCTCTTAAAGAATCTCTTCTGTGGATCAAATAGACTTTGGATGCAAACTTGGTCAGGTGAGCCGCTTCTTCTACTGCGGAATCTCCTCCACCTACAACAGCCAATTCCTTGTTTCTGTAAATTGGAAGTGCACCGTCACAAACCGCACATGCAGAAATTCCTTTTTGCCAGTAAGAATCCTCACCAGGGATAAACATTCTTTTTGCAGTGGCTCCGGTTGCGATGATCACAGTCTCGGCTTCAATCAACTCGTCGTCTGACCAAATGCGGAAAGGTCTTTTAGAGAAGTCCACTTTGGTGATTGTTTGGGTAATAATTTTAGTGCCGTATTTTTCGGACTGAGCACGGAACAAATTAGTAAGTTGGGTTCCATCGATCCCTTCCGGAAAGCCTGGGAAATTCTCCACCTCGGTGGTGGTTGTGAGTTGTCCGCCTGCAGCGATTCCCCCTGCCATAAATCCCTCGTACATAACTGGGTTCAAATTCGCTCTAGCTGCGTAAATTGCTGCCGTATGACCCGCAGGACCGGATCCAATGATGACTACTTTATGGGGCATCTCATTTCCTCTAATGATTTAGAATGATTCTAAATTGATTTTATTTTTAGACTGGGGAATTGTAAAGTAGATCTTTTTTTTCCAGAAGAAAGAGTCGGAATTCCAACAGTCCCTTTCCTAGATGAATTGTCTTGTCATCCGGGTAGGAATCCAAATGCTATCCAGTATTCATGGATTTCGCCAAAAAATCGTTTTTCGGCCTAGTTTTTTTGATCTTAATCTTTCTCGGAACCGAAGCCGGTTTGGTTCTATTACGCAGTCCTTCTCTCCAATACTATAGGGATCTCAAACTCATCCACAGTTTTCATCCGGATTATTACGTGGCTTTGGAGCCTGGCCAATCTAAGTATGTCAGCCATTTCGCAGGGAAATGGGAGGGCCAGTTCAGCATCAACTCTCTCGGCCTCAGAGGAAAAGAAGAACCCATCCCAGGAAAGCCGAAACTTCTCTGCTTAGGAGATAGTTTGGTAATGGGATTCGGAGTAGGTGACTCCGATACATTCTGCCAACTTTTGGACGGAATCGAATTAAAGGGAGAAGTTAGACAGGCATTAAACCTAGGAGTAGACGCCTACGGATCCAGAGGTTCTTATTACAGACTCAAAGATATTTCAGCGAAATTGGACAATGTAAAAGAAGTGTTATTCTTTATTTCTCCGAATGATTTCGATATGCCGGAAGCTCTTGCTAAAAAGGGAATTTTGCCTGACGACCAAACGGATGCAATCAGGGAGAAAGACCCGAACTATGCCAGAAATTTTAAATTACAATTTATTTTAACAAGAATTTCTTATACACTTCAAGCGCTTAAACTCGCTTACGAACAGATACAAGTTACATTTGCAGTTACTAAACTTTCAGTATGCAAGGAGCTTGACTCGGTCGGATTCTATAGATGCCGCTTATTGGACGGAGACGAAGTTTCTGCCGAACCTAAAAAGGCTTCCGGAAATATAATTTCTTATTTTGAATCTTCCTTTTTCAGACAGGTTAAAAAACCTAATTGTGATTCTGATATTACACCAACTTCTGCAGTATTCGGAGCGATGTGCCCCGAACCGGTTCCTTCTCACGTGACTTGTGCGAATTCGGTTCCTTCTTTCGAAACTCTTCCTGTTCTACCTGAACTCACACAAGAATATTACCAAAAGATGATAGATCTTGCAAAGGAAAGAGGATTTAAACTGGTTCCAGTCATTCTTCCTATCCAAATAGAAGAGATCTATTGTTATAATAATGGAAAATACCATCCTTTAGAAAACTACGCGACCCGAGCATCCGCATTTTTCGAAAAACGAGGAGTGAAAGTTTTACGTTTCAAAAAAGAAACAGGATCAATGTGCGGTTTTGATCAGAACGGCAAAAAATTCGGAATATTAGATCATTATATTCCGGAAGATGGGCATTTTACTAAAAGAGGAAATATTTGGGCGGCGGATTCTCTCAAGGCCAAATTGAAGGAGACCGATCTTGCTCTTTAATTCCCTTCATTATTTATTTTTCGCACCAATCGTTATTATAGTTTATTTTCTGGTACCTTCCAGATTCCAAAAACTTTGGCTATTAGTTACAAGCTTATATTTTTACGCAGTTTTTAGGGTTCCATTCATCCTATTACTTATCTATTCCATCGCAATCACCTATTTCTGTACACTTTGGATGGATAAGTCGGAATCCAGATTTGGAAAATTATTTTTCCTGAATATAGCCATCTGGGGAAACCTATCTTTACTTTACTTCTTTAAGTATCTGGATTTCTCTTTTGCTGTTTGGAATACGATCCTCGGACTTGTTCCTTGCGAGCCATATTATGCGTATCCTTCGGGAATTTTGCTTCCGATGGGAATTTCATTCTTCACACTGCAGGCGATTGCATACGCGGTGGATGTATATCATAAAAAAGTGAAACGCGCGGAAAGCCTATTTCAGTTCGGATTATTCTTAAGTTTCTTTCCACAATTGGTGGCGGGGCCGATCATCCGCGCCCAGGACATGCTTCACCAATTTCTGGATACATATACATTCAAAAAAGAAAATCTACTGCCAGGGATCAGACAACTCGCTTGGGGGCTTTTCAAAAAAACATTTGTAGCCGATCCGATTGCAGCAGTTATCGATCCGGTATTTGCGGACCCGCTTCATTACGGTTGGTTCTCTTTAGCGGTCACAGGTTCCTTATACATCATCCAAATGTATTGCGACTTTTCCGGATATTCGGATGTAGCTATCGGAACCGGAAGGATCATGGGATTTCATATCCCTGTAAACTTCAGACAACCATTCCTTTCGGAAACAGTTTCAGAGTTTTGGAGACGTTGGCATATTTCATTCAGCTCTTGGTTGAAAGAATATGTTTATATCTTCTTAGGTGGAAATAAAAAAGGGATCTCCAGGACTTATCTAAACCTATTCCTTACTACATTCGTAAGTGGGATCTGGCATGGAGCGGATTGGAATTTCGTAGTTTGGGGATTTGTTCATGCAAGTTTAATGGTGATCGAAAGATTCGCATTTTCTTTTGAGCGTATCAAAAACTATTGGGATAAGATCCCAAGTACTATCAAAGTAGCATATCCATTTACCATCTTCGGGATTTCTATGTATTTCTTCCGAGCAAGACCTGTAGAAGGTATCGGAAATAGTGTCCAAGTAGGTTGGGCAATGGTAAGCAGAATGTTCTCCGGAGTCGAAGGGGATTTCTTGCCGGTACCATTATCCGTTCTTTCTACGGTGTTTATATTGATGCTCGGAGACTATCTGATGGAAAAAGAAACTCCTTGGGCCAAAAAACTTTTCGAAAATCGAATCTGGGTCTATGGGATTTCCGGCATTCTGATCTCTATTTGTTTTATCTTATATAGTGTGACGGTAAGCGCTCCTTTCTTGTATTTTCAGTTCTAGCATTCATTTCGCACAGAGATCACGGAGTGCACTGAGGGGTTATCTTGTAGGACCTTTTTGGCGAGCTATTTACCCTCCGTGTTCTCTGTGAGCTCCGTGCGAAAATGAAAATGTTCTAATACCTTTTTGATTCACGCAAAGGCGCTAAGATCGCGAAGGAGTATTTAACGAATATTTTTTCCTAATTCCTGCGCTATAAAACGATATAATGTAGGATTTGGATGTCCGTCTTTCGGAAGAAAGATCTCTTTGCTATTCTTCCGCCAGAAATCATAAATCGGTTGTTGGAGGTCCAACAAGGAAATTCCGGAATCTATCGCGATCTGTCGGACTTCCTTCACCAGGGCAGAATCCACCACGGGCTCGTATTTTTCATTCGGCTCTGGAAGAAATACCAGAATGAGTGGGATCTTCTTCTCTTTTACAAATTCAAATAAAGAAATTGCCGCTTTTCTATGTGGATGATCTGGACCTAAAACGGAACCGCTTGAAGGAATTACTAAATTATCTGCGGATTCAGGCTTGTACTTTTCATAAACAATTTTGAATGTATTGAATACAGCGCTAAATATAGAAAGAACATAGGAAACTCGGACTAGGATCCTTTTTTTAACAGAATTTTGTAATTCTAGTTCTCTGTAAGAATCCGTAAAATCGGATATATGATAGATCCAATACGCGGCCTTAGGCGGGGAAGAATCCTTTAAAACTTCTATTAGTCTTTCTTGGATCCCGAAACTCCCTAGTGCATCCACTCCCAAATTTCTAACTTTTATCTGGGAATTCCTTTGCTCTAAAATCGAATCCAAAGTCCAAGGAAGACTTTCCTGGTCGCTAACCAAGTATCCTAAGGCAACAGAATCCCCCAAAACCCAAATTTCCGGTATGCCCTTGTTGTAGGAGTTCCAACTAGCGCGATCAGAGATGGTTGCATTAACCGCAGAGGTAATCCTTTCTCCTCTAAAATCCGTAGAAACATGGTATTGAATATTCTTTTCTGGATGATAAAGGTCCAAACTTTGGTTTGGACAAAGCCTCATCCAAGGAATGGAAAGTAAATTTCCCGAAGTTTGGAGGCAATGTAGTTTTTTATCATCTAATCTGAATTGAACGGAAGGGAAGTACGGAAGTCTAAGTGCAACTTCTAAAAGGAAAAATAGAAAAATCGAATATAATAAAAACTGAAATCGGATCTTTCGAGCGTAGGTGACCTCTCTCATTTGCCTTGGATTTCCTCATAGAGTTTTTTTCCACAAAGTGCAAAGAGCCTCTTTGAAGCAGGGTTGGATTCAGGGATACGGTTTTCTACAAAACGCTTTCTTTCAGAAACATTCTTTTTGGAATCTAAGATACAGGAGCTTAAAAACTTGGCGAGACTCTCTCTATCCTTGTCCCAACTTTCCGAAAATCCTCTCAAAACAGTTTCAGTCTCGTCTTTCGAGCCTGCTAATAAATAAATTTCCAAAAGATATAGAAGTATCTCAGGATTTTTAGGATCCTTTTTGAGAGCTTTTTCTAAATAGAGTGCAGCGGATCCGGGTGCTTCTCCGCTTTCTGCTAAAAGAATTCCTAAATTTTTATTCGCTGTAAAATTTTCAGGATTTTCTCTAAGTGCTAAATCGTAATAATATAATGCCTCTGCAGTGTTGCCTTGTGCTTCTTTTTCTCTCGCTTTGCTTGCTAGTTCCCCTGAGGAATCACAATTCAAAGCAATTTGGGACATAAGCAAAATTATGGCGTATCGGAACTTCTGTCTCATTTCCATAGTTTTTTTCCCTTAGGGGATAAGAAAAAGGGCAGTTTTTTGTTATGTCAGCCCGTCGAATTTGTACAATTTACGGGCCTCCTCGTGCCGCAATCTTAAAAAAGTTTCAATCTCGAGGGAGAATTTGTCCGAAGGATTTAGTACTGTAATAATCGGAAGCGGGACTAAGAAAGTGACATCTTCTCATAAGAATCTACTCCAAAATTTTCAAGAATACCTCTCGGTTGAGAAGGGTCTGAGCGACAATTCCATTTACTCGTATGGATACGACCTTAACAAGTTTAAGAACTTCCTCGAGAAGGAACATCTTGACTTCCTTGAAGTCCAAGCGAACGACATAGTTCGTTTCTTGAACGAAGAAAGGAATCGTAAAATTTCCGCAAAGACAATCGCTCGCGAAGTGGTTGCCATCCGCCAATTTTATAAATTTCTAAAAGACGAAAAGAAGCTGGATTCGAATCCAACGGAGAAGATTGAAACTCCTGAGGTGATGAGATCCATTCCCGATTATCTGACACAAGAAGAGATCGAGGAATTGTTCAATGTGATCAAAGAGGATAATCTCTACGAACTCAGAGACAAATGTATTTTCGAACTTCTGTATTCTTCCGGACTTAGGATCTCCGAAGCATGCAACCTAAGACTAACTGATATGGATATGTCGGGAATGACCCTGACTGTAGAAGGTAAAGGCGGACGCCAAAGACTAGTTCCATTCGGTGAGAAATCTTTGGATATTCTAAATCGTTACTTAAAACAAAGCAGACCTTATATTCTGAAAAACAGAAATTGCGATTATCTGTTTGTTTCCAAAAAAGGATCTTTCATCAATAGGAAATCCGTTTGGAGACTTCTGAACCATTATATCAAAAGAACAAGCATCAAGAAAAAAGTGACTCCTCACACTCTGAGACACTCTTTCGCGACCCACTTGTTGGAAAACCACGCGGATCTAAAATCGGTTCAGGAACTTTTGGGGCATATCGATATTTCGACTACCCAGATCTACACTCATATGGCGAATAAAACTCTGAAGGAAGTTCATAAGAAATTCCATCCTAGAGGATAATTTCACCGGACCTAATTTTGGCCGAGATCAAAAAAACCGACTATTCGAATCAATTTCGGATACAAGTTCCTTCCCATCCGCGTTACGTGACCGTAGCGCGGAATTTCGTTTATAACCTAGCAAGAGAATCCGGATTTTCACTCTACGATGCTGCCGATCTGAAATTGGCAGTGGGGGAATGTCTTTTAAATGTGATCAAACACGCTTATCTTGGAAAAACGAATTATCCGATCTTTTTAGAAGTGACGGTTCTCGAAAATCGTATGGAGGTCCGGATCAGGGATTTCGGAGTTCAAAAAAATATTTCCGAGATCAGAGGATACGATCCCGGAGATTATAGAGAAGAAGGGATCGGCCTCTATCTGGTCAGAAAACTAACGGATCATTTTTATATAGACCAGTCCGGAAAAGGGAATCGTCTGATTCTCACAAAAATGAAATAATTAAAAAAGAACGGCTTGCAGAATAATAGAATTGTCCGTCTATTCTGTATAATCCGAGCATATGTTTTCAGTGATCCAAATGAAATTCATCTCTATACTAGTATTTTCGATCTTTATTCTTTCCTGCAGAAAGGGACCTTCTTTATCTAAAGAAGAAGTGAAGGAACTAAGCCAAAACTATATTAAAGAGTTATGTAAAAAGAATTTAGAATGTTCCGCTCAATACCTGGAATCACTTCCTTCCGGAGAACAGAGCGCGGCCAGGTCGGGATTTTCTTCGTTAGACCAATGTATGGCCGAACAAAGTAACCAATCCATTCTCCCTGACGATTATGAGAAAGTAACCGACCAACAGATTGGAAAAGTAAAACGTTGTATGGACGATCTTCTAAAAACTCCTTGTTCGGAAATGGAACAAGCCGGCGGGATCCCTTCTTGCCGGGAATTATTTCCTGACGGGAACTGAGATTTAATTTTAAATGAATTAAATTACCTTTAGTGTAAAACCGCTTGAACGGTTAAAATTTTCTAATCTAGCGAAGATTCAGATTCTGAAGGTTCTTCCTGTAAAAGTCCAAGTCGTTTTGGTTTTACTTTAGAATGAGCGATTTGTCCATCTCCTCCTAAGTATAAAAAAGAAGGACCTGGGATTTCTTTTAGTTTTACGCTAAACTTTTTGTTTCTGCCCAAGTTAGCTTCTACACCTGGGAAAATTTCTCTTTCTACTTCTATGAATGAATTTTTATCAGGATCGAAGGATAAAATTGCAGATTGTTCCTGAGCAAATAAGTTTTCCAGGATGGAGCTGTACTTTTGGCGAATTGCTTGTAGTTTAGGTAAGCTGTCTTTTTCTTCCGGGCTTAAACTTCTTCTTTGGGAATCGTCGCTTAGTTTTTGGATACTAGTATCTACTTTTTTTAATATATCCTGATTTTTGCGGATTTCTGATTTTAGATCCTCTAATTCTGAAAGAAGTTCCGGAGGCATTCCGCAACTAAGTACTGTTCTGGTCTCTACTATTGCTCCGAGTTTGGTGCAGGTGATCATTTTGCCTGCAACACATTGGCCTCCGATGATTTCTCCTCTTCCACCTCTGACAACTACGGATTCTCCCGCTATTAATTCCGAGTGCATCGCAGCTTCTTCGATGAAGATTGAATTTTTAGCGATCATCTTTCCTTGTTCTATAAATTTTGCATAAATATCGGAACCCGATTCTATCATTCCGCCGTTTCTTCCCATAAATCCTCCGGAAAGAACGATATCTCCTTTTGCTTTTAGGAAAACTTTGCCTACTGATTTTTTAACTATGATGGAACCATCCGTTTCGAGAGTAAAACCGTCAGCGATTGATTCTTCTACAATGATCGTTCCCGGAAAGTTTATGTTTCCAGTGGAGAAGTCCACATTTTCAAGTAAACAAACCTCATCGACACGAATGACTCCGAAACGATCTACAAGAGGCCGGCCATCTATGAGAGATTGTACTAAATTCCCATCTTCGGAAATTTTAACATTAGGACCTAATTTCCATTCTGCTAATTTACCTTCTTCGAATGGAAGAACTTCTCCTTTTACGTTTTTACCTGGTTTACCGGGAGAAGGAGAAACTTTTTCAGCAAGTTTTTGATTCTTCTTCACACTTTGGATAATCTGAATATTTTTGAAATCTACTCTTCCGAATTCGTCTTCTTCTAGAGTAGGCGTGCCTGGATGTTGGAACAGGATTCGGATATCTCCGTCTTTTCCTGGGATAGGAGATTCTCCTTGGGCGATTAATATTCTTTTTCCGTAATCTTCTGCCTGAGAAAGTTTGACTAATGATTCTTCTATAATTCCAAAAACGATCCCGCCTGTTTGTAGTTGAGAAAGTATTTCGTCCCTAGTTAATAATTTTCCGCCGAATTTTGGCGGATGAAGTATCCCATAGACTGTCATTTTATCTTCTGAAATTTTCAGGTCCAGGCTGGAAGCTTCCGGTTTGCCTGGCCATTTTCCGATCAGATGTGGCTCCGAATCTTTGGACTTTAAGATACGTTTGACTTCTTCTTCAGCGATCCCGGAAATCTTAAAAACTTCTAATCGTTTTAGAATTTCGCGATATTCTACTTCCTTTCCTTTTTTTCCTGCGGGGAAGATGGTGAGATAGGCGAGGCCGTCCAGATTTTCCACCTTGAAAAATCCGTTTTCGTTCTCTTCTAGATCTTTTAATAATGATTCGGTAAAATTGCGGATCGAGTCGCTCATCCTGGGGGGCCGTTGTTGGAGAGTAAGTCCCATCCTATTTTTTACAATCGAAAACCTGTAAAAAGACTTAATGCTTGAGGACTGAAAAACTCCGAAATTTGTCATTTTTCAGACTGGATCTCGTCTGTCGAAGTTACTACAACCCTTCCTTTTTTGAAAAATTATGTCCTTGAAAAACCCCGAAAACGGCCGATGATCCTAGGGTAGTACTATGGCATTCAATCCATTCTCCATTTTAACCAATATCAGGGTATCGATAGACCAGATTTTGGGAAATCTACCTCCAAAAGTGGTAAAGACGATAGGTACCGCAGCTCTCAGCTTGGCGGTCCTGGTCGCAGTTGTTCTAGGCTGGTTCAGTTTCCAGAAAGGGCTAGCTTTGGCGGGAGAAGAAGATCAGGCCAAGGAACTGGATCGTAAGGCATTATTTTTAGAAGATATAGAAAGGGAATACAATCGGAAAAGAAAGGACGTAAGATGGAGTGATCCTTCTTACTCGGACTCGGGAAGTTCTTCTTTGGATATCGAAAGATACGGTTTGGAAAAACCGAAGATGGACCCTTCTGCCCCTAAAACTGAGCTGGAAGAGTCGGACACAATACGTAATTCTAAAATGAAGGAAGGAGATCCTAGGGTTTTCTTTCCTACGGAAAACGAAAGGCCTGCTCGGGAGGATTTAGCTCCGAGTGATAAGGGCTCGGATTCTCCTCGTTTGGAACCTAACACTAAGCAGCCTAATAGGGAACTTCCAGCAGAAAAGGAAGAGTCCAGGTTGAGCCGTCCTCCTAGAAAAGAACAAAGACCTAGGGGAGAATGAGATGAAACATATTGTACTTTCTTTAAGTATCCTACTTTTTGCAAATCAGATTGTAGCAGATTTTCCTCTGCCGATTCCGGAACCAAATGAGGGAAGTGTTTCCTCCAGGGGAACTTCTCCGGATGAGCCGCTTCCTCCTATCGATGCGAGTTATATAGTTTCAGAACAAAAACCGGAACAAGCTGGAACAGAAGCAGTTTCTGAAAATGCAACGATTACCGGCGAAGAACCGAAGATTGGGGAAACAAGACAGACTGTTTTAGAACCTGCAAAAGAGAAAAAAACAAAACTTCCGAATCTTGCGGAAAAAAAAGATAAAAAGAATGGCAAGAAGAAGGAGAGCACTGATCCGAGTAGAGCCGCATACGAGCGAGGGCTTTTACGTCTTAGAAATGGACAAAAAGATGCAGCTAAAGAAGAATTTGGTAAAGCCGCTTCAACAGAAGGAACTGCAAGTTCTCAGGCAAAATTAGAATTATCTAAATTAGAAAACTCAAAGGCTCCTGAATCCAATGCGGAAGCTCCGGCGGAAGATGATTCCAGATGGAAAACTTCTTTGGAAACCGCAAGATCTCTTAGGGCTCAGGGTAAAAATTCGGAAGCAGAATCCATTCTTCTGAGAACCGCAACCGAGGGAGACGGCGAATATAGATCCAGGGCTTTATTACAATTAGGTGATATGCTTTTTAGGATGGGAAGATATTCCGACGCTCGCAGTTATCTTATGGATTTTTGGAATAGTTTCGGCAAAACTTTTCCGAACGCAGATGATACAAACTCCAGAGAATTCAAAAGACAAAGAGAAGAAAAGGAACTAGGAGCTTATTTACTCTTTAAATCCAGTTATAAGGCTGGAGAAGGTGAATGGGCAAAAAGGTTTTTAAGAAAATATTTGGATAAGTCTGTTTCCGAATCCCAAGGAGTGTATTCCCCCTTGAGAACGGAAATGGAATCTTTCGCGAGAAGCGATCTTTAAGTTAAGGCTACGTTTACTTCTAATTTTCCGAATTTGGAAAATAGACTGATACCAAGAGCTTGTTTTTTAGGGATCTTGATCGTTTCATTTTTTGCATCCACGATATTCGGAGCAGTGATCTCGATCGATTGACCTGCAGTTGCGAAAATATTCATCGCGTTACCTGTGGTCATGTTTGCGATCTCACCTAAGATGTCCTTGTATTCGTTCTTGATATCGTCGTCGCTCATTCCAGGCATCAGTTTTTTGGAAATTTTATAAGCCGCGTCGTAGTTCAAACCGTAGATCACTTCTCCGTTAAACGTCCCTAAAACTCCGATGATAATCGCAAGTTCTAGATTGGTTTCCGGAGTGTCTTTGATCCCGATCTTTCCACGGATCAGGTCGGTCTGTAATATATCCCGGAAGACAATTGTAGCTGCTTCCAGGAATGGGTTTACTAACTCGGCGCGGATTTGCATTATTCCTCCGAAACGGATCTAACGGATGCTCGTTCGACTTTGATACTTTCCTCTAGGGATTGTGGAATTTCCATGAGTATTGCAGTAAGTAAGGAGCCATTATCCCTGGTTCTCAGGAATGAAGGATCAGGAGTTCCTAATTTGACTCCGGAGAAGGAAACAATTGCATATTTTTCTCCTTCTCTATATGGTCCGATATTTTTCTTTTGGGTCAAACCTGGAAGGCTCAAATCCTGTAAG
Source organism: Leptospira andrefontaineae (assembly GCF_004770105.1). NCBI lineage: Bacteria > Pseudomonadati > Spirochaetota > Leptospiria > Leptospirales > Leptospiraceae > Leptospira > Leptospira andrefontaineae. The sequence goes on from NZ_RQEY01000005.1 coordinate 518,052, forward strand.
AATTTTTTGTCGGAACTTAAGGAGAATACATCTTTACCAACACTGATCTTTTTCAGATCGGCTAAAGATTTACCTTTCAGGGAAACAGTTTGTCTACCTAAAAGTGTAGCGATCTTTTGCAAACCGTCCGGCTCGTTTTGTAGAGCGACTAGTTTTGCTTTTAAAGACTCTAAAGAGTTTTTACGTGCTTCTAATAAGAACTTACTTCTGAGGACTGTTTTTCTTTCCTCGAATGGTACAGGCTTACCATCTTTACCTTTTAAGGTATTTGGGTCTAAGGACTCTTTGTCGTACAGCTCTTTCAACTGAATGTCTGTAGGCTCCAGATTTCTTTCGGAGGCTTTAACTAGATCTTCTTCCGTGTATAAAACCGCATCCAGATCCACTCTTGCACCGGAAGCTTCGGAGAGTATATTTAGCTCTCCATCCGTGCGTCGGATCTCAGTCGGAAGGAAGTTTTGGAAAAGAGCCTGGGACACTTTATAATCAATCCTAAAACGTAGAGGTGCCTGCTGGAGGAACTGACGATAAATTTCTTCCGGTTTTTTCAGATCTTCTTCAGAATATCCTGCACCTTGGAGAGAATTTTTAGAAACTCTTTTAGCTTCTTCCCAAAGAGCAGTTCTTTCGGATTCCTCAGTGATTGTAAAACCTACTGAATTTCCGATTTTGCGGAAGATATATTGGCCTTTTAAAGATTGGAAGGCACAGTCTGCCCAAAGTGACTCGGAACCTTGTCCTTGGTACATCTGGATACAAAATCTTTTTGCTGCGTTGAATGAATCGATTGGGACGCTTTGGTCGTCAATGCTTCCCATGGTGATGCTTGCCTTTCCGGCCAGCATATCTATACCTACTTGTTCCACATCTGGCTTTAATAGCATGATGATCAGCATCAGGACAAGAATTCCCAAAAAAACTGCTGATCCGACTTTGAATAAAATATCTTTAAGTGAAATTCCGTCTGGATTTGTCATAAAACTACGTTCACAAGGAAGACTGGCCTGCGCCTGGAATCTGTAAAGGAGAAAAACCGCCCGAAAAATGCTTCAGGAACGGCCGAATTCGATAGATACATATAATGATGCTCTATATTGCCTTAGCACTCATTTTAGTAGGAATCCTCTGCTTTATTTATGTTTCCTTCCAGCCAAATTCTAAAAAAGAGTTTAGCGCCGGATTATTTCCTAAAGGAAACCTTCCTCCTGCGAGGGAGAAAAAAATTTCTGAAGGATCATTAGCTTCTCTTAAAAAACAAGGACGCTCGGAAACCTATTCTCAAATGGATCAGGTATTTGCTGAAGAGAGAAAGATCCGTCCTCTTTCCGAAAGACAAAGAATGGAAACTAAACAGGCCGAGCCTGAGGTTTTAGAAGAGGAAGAATTTGGAACTGAGATTTGGGATGAAACAAAAAGGGGAGAAGTTTTAGAAATGGTAACTGAGCCTGAACGTACCCAACCTAGAATCCCTAAAGAAGAAGAATGGTCCATGGAAGGAGTATTATTCCTAGATCTTTCCGGAAGATTACCTTACGAGGCGCTCCAAGAAAAGATACGACCTGAAACTCTAAAAGGTTTTAGAAGAATGGGAAAGGGAAGTATTAGAGAGATCCCAGGTGGATTTACATTCCAGGCTAGAAATTCAGAATTTAGTTATAAATTGAGCGAAGTAGAGAAGATCGTTTTTTACGACCAAGGTTTCGCATTACTTCCTCTAAAAAGAGAATACCCGACCCCGATCTTTTTGACCAAGGACGGGGAGAAGTTCAAATCTTATTTAGAATATACTGCGAGCGCTTGAAAATATGAAGAAGGCAGTGTTATCTGCCTTCTACCACTAACCACTTGGTGGTTTTTACTATCAGTCTAACGATACCATAGAACCCAGCACCAATTCCGAATGCCCAGATTTGAGGTTCGGTGATGACTGCCCAAGGTTCTTTCCAATCTCCGAATCCAACCTTGAAACTTGCCGCATAATCAAATAATACGAAGATCACTAAGATCCCAAATAAGCTTGGGTATTCTCGTTTAAGGATATTACGGAAAGAGAAACTAAGTTTAGGTTTTACATAACCTGAAAATTTAGGGATAAATGCCGGGATCTTGTCCGCCCAATTTAGATAGTCTTGGCCGAACTTATCTCTTAAGAATTTTTCTTCCGCGAACATTATTCTTTCGTAATAGAATCCGAAAAATAATGAGAATACCAGAAGTAAAGGTATATCTCTGAAATACAGAACCGGTCCTAAATACAGTAGGAAATTTCCGAGATAAAGAGGATGGCGAACAAGAGAATAAATTCCCTCTTGGTTGACAACATCGGCTACTTGCTCTTTTGTATTTCTGCCGGAAGTGCGGGCAGGAGCGTAACCGATCACAAAACAACGGACTGCTAAACCGAGTAAACTAACTGCAAAACAAGCGGCTGCATAGTATAAATTGATCTCGTAGGAATCTTCTAAAAATTCGAACTTGCTTAAGGAGTATAGACAAAGAAGAAGAATAAATCCTGGTATATAAGATCTCCAGCGAAATAGAAAATTCCCCTGCTGATCCAATTCTTCAATTAATGCCATACGAATTCCTTATGAGGTTGTGGTATTAAGGAAGGAAACTTTTATCCCCTTGGAGTGTCAACCATTGATTCTTAGGCCGTTTAAGGAGAAAGATACCTGCTCGAAAAGTCTGCAAGATCCTTTTGCAGAATTCTTTCCAGGTTCCAGGGATCCAAAACCAATCTGTAATTTAAACCTTCTCTCTGGAAAACATAACTTCCCAATTTTGTCATTCCGATAGGAGAAACTAAATAACGATCCGTAATGGTAACGATCTCAATTTTAAAATTTCTATCTTTTGGAACTGGCGAAAGTTCTTCAGACTTCTCCAAAAGAACTTCGTCTGCACTTAGTTTTTTGATCTCTTCTAAATAGTTTTCCACTTCTTCTGGGGACGCTAAAATCCCCCCACCGGAAGTTTCTAAGATCCAATTTTCAGCTTGTTTACTTAATGTAAAATTTATAGAAGAAAGTCCTGAGATTTTTATCTCTGTAACTTTTTCTCTGGCAGGGAAGGGTGGAACTAAGGATCTACTCAAGAAGAAATCTAATTTTCCTCCGCCAGTGACTGATTTTAAATTTTCTTTAACTAACCAGATTTGGTTCTTATCATCCAGTATATAAGTTCCTGAACCTTTTCTTACCGGAGCTCCTATTAGGATTTTTCCTTGAGAATTTCCAGACACACTTTTTAGTTCTAATACAGGTTCATCTCCTCCTAATCCGAATTCTTCCTTAGAAATTGAATTGGATTCCGAGAGCAGAGTAAATTTACGTAAACGTAAACAGGTTTGGATCAATTCTTCGATCCTTGCAGAATCTCCTGGTAAAACTAACCCAGAAGGTAATTGGACTGTCCATCCATCTAAATTTCGATTTAAGACACTTTCTTGCCCTTTGCGTCCGCTTGTGATAGTTTGGATCTCTTCCGATTTGATTTTGTAGAAGGCTTCCGAGTTTTGGTAGGTCTTTTTGAACCAGTCCCAAGGATCCTTCGCGATTAAAAGTAAAATGGCTAAAATTATATTTCCAAAGAATAATAGGATTTGCGGATATTCTTTATATGTTCTGCGGAGAAGGTCCGAATATTTTGAAAAATCCATTATCCGTTCCTTCTTTTCAATCTTCTGAAGGCATAAAGAGCCAGAAGTCCTGGTACTAAGAATAAATGAAATAAGCTGATCGCAGTTTCTAAGAAGAATGGTAAAGGTTTTAGTTTTAAAACAGCAGATTGTTTGGAACGAACTTCTAAAAGATCCGTTTCTCCTTTGAGTATATCAATTGCATTTAATAAAAATGGTATATTCGAATTTTTGAGTATTTCTGAGAATTCCGGAAATGCCAAAAGATCAGATACTAAATATGGAGAACCAAATACTAAAATTCGTCCTGGTTTTATGGATTTGGTGTTTTCTTTGGAATCGGGAAAATAAGAAGTAAATTTTCCTTCTGCATAAACCCCTAATACAAATGGCCCTCCATTTGGTTGGATGGGAGTAGAAAGAATTTGTTTTTCTCCTAAAGAGATAGGTTCTGTTCTGGACTCTGCATCGATTCCGCTTTTTGCTAAAGCGCTAAACTTTACATCTTTCTGTTTTTCCGGAAGAATATCCAGGCTAGAAGACCAAGGGATCAAAAGACTTTCTTGGTTTTTAGTAAATGAGCTATTCGGATCCAAACTTTTTGATTTTTGGTCCGGAACGATCCATGGCGGATACGGATATTTTCCTAAAACTCCCGGTTCTATTTCTATTACAGAACCCATTGGCAAAGAATGATCCGGCTCTAAGACGATATCGTAGTTAATTCGAATTCCATAATGTTCTAAAAATCGGACCATTTCTTCAGAGTCAGGATTTTTTTGAGCAAGTCCTGCTCCAAGATCACCGGAAAGAAGTCCGAAACTTCCTCTTTCTGAGTTCGTTTTGAACTCCATTGTCGTGGCTAGAAGGATAAAACTTCCTCCTTCTATAATAAACTTGTCTAGTTTCCTTTCCGTGTTTTTGGAAAGAGTTCCTCCGCCAATCCAAAGAACGATTTCAGTTTCAGGTGGAAGGTCTTCTGTTTCCAGATCCAATTCTAAAATCGGGCCGTATTCTCCTCTGAGAACTCTTCTTGCGAAAATTTCTATTCTGTCTTTGGGAGAACCTTGTTCTTGGAAGGAAAGGTTCCCTGGAGATTTTAAAAGAACGATGCCTGAATCCTTGTCTTGCCTTTGCATTTTACGGACTGAATTTAAGATCTGGTATTCCAAATCTTCCGTGAAGAATGCAAAAGATAAAACTTCCGTTTTATGGCCCAAGGTTAAAACAATTCCCATAAATGCTTGTTTGACTGAGGCAGAATCTCTGGAAGTTTGTTGTAGAATTTGAGGTTCCAATCCAAGCTCCATTGCTTTTCTTACATCTTCTTCCGAGGAAGAAGGATCATAAAATCGTAAAGAAACATTTTCCTTTCCGATCTTAGAGATCTCTTTTAAGAGTTCTTTGCTAAGCTCTGCTCTCGCTTTATATTCTCCCGGGATCTCTGAAGAATAAAACGCGTCTATGTAGAGTGGATCATCTAATTCTTTTAACACTTTGACTGTGCTATTCGTAATCTGGAATCTTCCGGATCTGGAAAGATCCGCTTTGCACGGGATCGTGGAGAATAGACCGTTTAACAGAACGAAGAGTAGTATTCCGTTCGCAAACCCGAACCAAGGAGATTTAGAAATTTCTAATAGAGGGCGAAATAATTCTCTCATGGATAATTTCTCCTGAGAAAGAAAATGTTCGCTGCCAGGTTCGCGGAGATAAAACTTAAAAAGTAAAGTGTATCCGAAATATCCAATATTCCCAAACGAAATGACTCAAAATGAGAAGATAAAGCGAATAAATACGCAAATGCGGAAGGCCCACCTCCGAAAAATTTCAGAACAGGCTGAGTTCCCAACAGAAAAAAGAAAAGGCAAACAAGAACAGTGAGAATATAAGAACTGATCTGGTCTCTTCCAAAAGAAGAAAGAAAGATCCCAAGGCTGATATAGGCTCCTCCGAGAAATATACAACCAAGGTAGCCTGCAAATACGATCCCTAAATCTAAATCTCCAAAAGCCCAGATAAAAAACGGGATAGAGGCGCTTAGACAAACGGTGGATCCTAAAAACGCCCAAGCTGCCAAAAACTTTGCGCCTACGATTTCCCATTTAGAGATTGGCAAAGTGAATAAGATCTCTAAACTTCCCGATTTTTTTTCTTCGGACCAAAGCCTCATTGTGATCGCAGGAACAAATACAACGAATAAAAGGGGAGTCCATACGAAATATTCTTCCATACCTGCAACTTTTCTATCCCAGAAAGAGCCTTCTCCCAATCCATAAAAGAATAAGAAGGAGGATAAGAATAGGTAAAGTATAGAGAAAACGTAGCCAATCGGTGTATTAAAATAACTAGCCCATTCTTTTTTAAAAACGGCGACGAGTCCTGGAGGCAGGTTGAGAAGTTTCATATTTTAACCGGAAACCAGATCCTGGAAAACGGATTCTAAGGACTTTTGGGAAATCTTATATTCTAAAATTGGAAAGGATTCCTTTCGAAGGACCTCAAAAATTTCCTCCGGTTTAAGAGAAGATTCCAATCTGAATTTGGTATATTCTCCTTCTTTTTCGGAAGAGAGAATTTGGATATTCTTACCTTCTAAAACTTTTCCCAAAATTTCCTTACTTATTTTAGCAGTTAGAAGGACAGAATCTGATCTTTTAAATTCAGAAACAGGAAGATCAGCAACTAAGTTTCCTTTATGTAAGACTAATGCATGATCGCAAGTTTCTTCCACTTCTGAAAGGATATGAGTGGATAATAATACTATTTTATCTTTTCCTAAATTTCGGAGTACATCTCTGAAATGAGAAATTTGGATAGGATCTAAACCGGAGCTAGGTTCATCTAAAACGATCCAATCCGGATCATGGAGTAGTGCCCCAGCTAATGCCAATCTTTGTCTTGTACCTTTGGACAAAATTCCCGCTAAAGAAAAGGTTTGGGACCTTAAATCACAAATATCTAATACTTCTTTTTTTCTTTTTTTGAAAAAGGAAGTTTCCATCCCTCTTGCATTTCCTATAAAATCCAAATATTCTCCCACAGTCATATCCGGATAGATCGCTGAAGATTCCGGGAGGTAACCTAATCTTTGTTTTATAGTTTGTGGGTCTTTTTCTAAATAGACTCCGTCGAGAGATACGGAACCTTTATCCGGTTGTACAAATCCCGTGAGAATTCTGAGAGCAGTTGTTTTACCTGCACCATTAGGTCCTAGTAAACCTGTGATCCTATTTTTTGGAATGGAGAAATTCAGATTAGAAATCGCGACTTTTCCAAAATAGGATTTAGAAAGATCGGATACGTGAAGAGAGGCCACGAAAGTTATTCTTTCGGGCCTAAACGCCTATGCAACTTTTTTTCCCGGGATTTATGCCTTGATGCGGAGCATTGTATCCACTTTGAATTTACGAAGTACATCCATTAGAGTAGGTTGAAGATTCACCACCTCTAATTTCACTCCGAAATGATCCAAAAGGTTTCTAAGTGTGAGTAGTTTTGCAACACCGCTGGAAGTAATTTTTTTAGTTGGGGTCATGTCCAAGGTTAAGTTTTGGATATGTGCCCTGGAAGCCTGCTCCGAAATTTCATCAAAGACTTTTTCGTATCCGTCCAGAAGTTGATTTTCGAAACGAACGATTCCGTGTTTATTTTGTATCGTTAATTTGGCCATAGGTAACAGCTTGTTTAATAAGATAGACTCTTAAAACTCGAGCATCCCAACAATAAAACAGGGTAGGAACTCCAAGTCCTATTATCCAAACAAGCGGCTCAAATTTTTCGGCACATAAAATTCCAATAATTCGCCTTGGGAAAAATTTCCCAGGCCTCATAATCTGAGCCAATTCCTAGAATTTCGAGGCCTGAATTTTGTAGTAACTTCGACCAAGTTTCAAGCGGATAGGCCCTGTGAAAATGTTCCTCCAGCTCTGAAATCCCAGGCCCAGAAAATTCCAAACTGGTCTTTAAAACGGAAGTTTCCGGATCGAATTCGTTCTTCCAGACTAGTTTTGTCTTCCCATGGGTCTCTTTCAGGACCTTATTCTGAAAATTTTTTCGAAAATTTTCAGAGGTGCTTACATCAAAAAAGAAGACCCCATCCTTCTCCAAAACTTCCGAAACTTGGGCAAATACCTGGGAGAGTTCCTTTTCACTTTGGAAATAATTTAGAGTGTCATGCACTGAGAAAATCAGATCAAAAGACTTATTGAGTTTCGGGAAGGACTTAAGATCCCCTAATTTACGGACCCCTCTGATTTGCTCAGAATCGGCGATTTGAAGCATTTCAGGAGAATTATCGATTCCCCAAAGTTCTGTAGAAGAAGGTAGAAATTTCCAAATTTTGCAGGTGCCGCAACCCAAATCTAATGCGATTTTTGGGTGGATTTTTTGGGTTCCGATTTGGTAAGATTCCAAAATCATCTTAGCCCAGTCACGATAAGGTGCCCTTTTCATGACCCCGTCGTAAATGCCCGCAAACGCCGTATACGGCCTTTTTTTGGGGATTGGAGAAATAATTCTTGATTTATTCCCCTGCTCGCGAGTATTCCTATCCATTTGATGCGACATAATTCTTTGAAGAGTTTTCTTCATCGAATCTTCGTGAAACTCTAAGTATGGGCCTAGAACTTCTTTTACCCTTTTTAGCCAGTGTAGGCATTACTATCCTCCTTCGCAGGATGGACAAGTCGAATTATAAGCTCAGCCAGATCAAAAGATATACTGGCAAACTCCAGGAAGAATTACAAGAGATCGCCCTGGAAAAAATCCAATCCGTAAAAGATTCGGGAATAGAACTGGAGATCAGTTTAAAACAAACCAGAAAACTTGCGGAAGAGGTAAGAGGCCTTAATGAAGAATCCAGGCAGTTACTGGACACAATTCGCTCTAACCGGGATTTTTTAAACGCAGTTACATTAGATCTAAAAGAAGTAGTTCATCTTTCTTCCGATATTCGCCAAGAGTCCCAGTCCATCCAAGACGGATTACAAAGATTGGAACTTGGTAAAAAAGAAGTGTATGGGATCGGAAATCGTATCCAAGAGCTTCGCTCCGAGGCAGAAGTTTTACTCGAAGCATTCCAAGAAAAATTAAATTTCCGTTCCGATGATATTCTACAATCCCTCGCTTCTAAAATTGTAGAGCTCGAAGGATTATTAGAAGTTAAAGCGGATCGTATCGAATCCGGTTTAGAAGAATTGGGAGAAGCTTTCCGCCAAAGATTAGAGGCTCAGACCAAATCATTATACCATGAAACAGTCGGGAAAGTGGACAATGCTCGTGAAGAAGTTCAGTCCCTTCTTGAATCCGTAAAAGTAAAAGAAGAAGATATAGATGCTAGAACTGATCGTATGCAGACTGCATTCTTATCCGTATCCGAAAAAATTGATCGTTTAGAAACCAGAGTGGATGAGAAGGCCGAGCTTGCGGATCGTAAATTAGAAGAAACCTTCTCTCGTAATGAATCAGTCATTCGCCAAAAATACGATCAAGTATTAGAACAAGTAGTTCATTCTAAAGAAGCATTCTTAAACGGAGTTCGAATAGAGATCGAGGCAATTCGTAAAGAGATCGAAGGAATGAGTCTGGAAACTCTTACTAGACGTGATGAGATCTTAAACGAAACCAGACGCCAAGCAGAAGGTATCAACGACTCCATCAATATATTCCAAGAAAAATATCTGGAAGCGGAAAACAAACTGCTTAAGCAGGCAGATTCTCGCAAAGCGGATCTGATGCGTCAGATAGATTCTTTCGAAGACGAATTCAATCGTATTTCCAGTAGTTTAAGAATAGAAGCGGAAGATCTAAGAAAGGAAATTCTTTCCGGATTAAAAGAATTCCATTCCGCTTTGGAATCTTCTCGTTCTGAAGAAGAACGAAAATCCAAGCTGAAACTGGACCAAGTCAGAGAGTCCCTGGAAGAAGAACTAAAAGTCCTGCAAAACTCTCAGGTGGAAAAATTCCGTGCCGATTGGGAAAATATTAAGGAACACGTTAAGGAGTATTCTTCTCAAATCTCTAATCGAATGAAAGAAATAGATGGTTCTGTAAAAGAACTGAAAGTTTCATTAGAAGAAGAAGTAGGCGCATTACATGCTTCTCACTCGGATCGTTTCCGTTCTGAATGGGATTCTATTAGAGAGAATGTAAAAATTTTCGACGTCCAGGTTTCTACCCGGATGAAAGAAATGGATTCTTATGTAAAAGATATCCGTGAAGCTCTCGAAGGAACCGCAGGCGATATTCTGGCAGAGGCGGAATCCAAGGTAAGCGAGATTGGACTCTCTATCGAAGATGAGTTCCGCAAAATAGACAGAAGATTCGAACACTTCTCTCGTTCCTGGGAAGAAGATGTACAATCCCAGAAAAATCATACCATGGATGCAATCCGTGGATTGGAAGAAAGACTGGGACAGATCCATTTTAAAGGTGCAGAATATCTGGAAGAATTCTCCAAATCTTATGCGGAACAAAAAGATAAGATCGAAGAATTTGTATCTAAATACAAGGCGAACTTCCAAAAAGAGGGAGATGAGGTCAGAGACGAACTTGTTTCTCGTTTTAAAGACCTAAAAGCCGACGCAATCACAAGTGTAGAAAACGTAAAAGTTGAATATTCTGCGGCAGGAGAAAGATTCGAAAATCTTCTGCGCAAGAACGAAAAACTTTTGGAAATGCAAGCGGAGAAGATCCGCACTTCTACCGAATCCCAATTGGAAAAGGCAGGAGAGCAGGCAAGGGTCGTCCTAGACAAACTGAAAGAATCTGGCCAAGACTTCTTCGAAAGACAGGAAGAAAAAATAGATCGTCTGAACGATACGATCGATTCCAAGATCAACAGACAATTGTCTGCGCTCTTGGATAAAGGCCAGATCCAACTCAGCCAATTGGAAGAAAGGATCGCAAAACATTTAGCCGACGTAAAACGACATCTGGAAGAAGCTTTAGATTCCGGTATCAAGGAAAGCGAAGGCCAGATGAAGGAATTCCAAAATCAGGTAAAATATTTACTGAAAGAAACTGAAGAATCTTCGGAGGAATTCCTAAAAACTGGAAGAGAAGAATTCCAGAAGGCTCAAAAAGAATATCGTATTCTTCAAGTCGATCTTCGCAAAGATCTATCAGAGATCCAGGATGCAAAACGTTCTCTATTCTCCGAGTTGGAAGAAGAAGCGGAAAAACTCCGTTCTTCCGTGGATGATATCTCTGAAAGGATTCTGGATGCAGAAAAACGTTCTGCACTCTTCTTAGATGTAAAAGAAATTATAGAACGTTCCGAGGAGTTTGTTTCCGAGATGAAAGAAGCTCTGGAAGATGCAAACCATACGGAAAAAACATACGAAGATCTGGATCAGAATTTAGTTCGGATCAAAAAAGTACAAGAAGATCTGGAAACTCGTATTTCTCAGGCAGAAGAGAGAAGTTCAGAAATTCTCTCGATAGAAGAAAAAGCAGAAGTCTTAAAAGAAGAATTCGAAAGAATTATGGAAGAATCTTCTCAATGGAACGATACTCATCGTAAATTGGTCGAGGCAGGAGAAAGGGCATTCGAAATGGAATCCCGATTCTTGGATCTGGAAGACCGTTTAGGTAGAGTGGTATCGGTTAGAGAAGAGATCAAACAACTTGACCAAGATAGCCAAGGCCATAAAGAGAATTCATTCAAGTTAGCTCAAAAAATACGTGAGATGGAAAAAGAGATCTCCGTAATCGAAGCAAGAGAAAGAGAAGTCGCAGAAACTCTTAAGAAAACAGATGATAGACTCGAGACTCTTGCAGGCAGAAAAGAAGAGATACTTTCTGTAGAAGCTAAGTTCGATAAGATAGAAGACCTAATGTCAGAGTTAGGAGAGCGTCATAAACAGATCAGCACTCTTCAACAAAGATTAGATGATATGAAAGAAGGGGCTCTATCGGTTAAGGATGACCTAGAAGGTTTACTTTCCGAAGCGGAAGATACCTTCGAAAAACTTTCTACATTCATGGATGTGGTGCAAACCAATATGTCTAAGACCGGAGGGGGAAAATCCGGCAAGACTCAAGGCCAAGACCCCTTAGTAGCTAGAAAGAAAGCAACAGTGTTGAATTTATTTCATAATTTCCATTGGCAACCAGAGACGATCGCTGAAAAATTAGGCCTCGAAACTTCTTTGGTCCAAACTATCATTCAAAATGAGACGGTGAAAAAGGGATGATTTTTTTCTTGACCCGAATGTTTTACCCCAATATGTCTCGTTCCCACTTGTATTATACGACATGCAAAAAATTTCATAGGGAGATCCTTTCGTTTTTAATAAAAAACTGAAATTGTAGGGTAGCGTTCCGAAAATGATTCCTTTTTTCGAGGCGTCTGGAAACGTATCAAAGTAAATTTGACACGTTCCGGAAAAGTCTCGGGATGAAATAAGGAGAAGCTCCCAAAGCTCGTTCGTATGGTACAAAAAAAGAAAACTACTGTTAAGAGGAAGAATTCCATGGCTCAAAGCGCTGAAAAGGATACCCTCATCGTCGCAAGCAAGGTAAAAGCTTATATCAAATCTAAAGGCTTTATGACTTCCGGAGACGCGGTCGATGGCTTGAATGAAAAGTTATACGGACTGATCGACGATGCTTTAAAACGTACCGAGGCGAACAAACGCACTACGGTTAGACCAACCGACTTCTAATCCATTCTTGATCTACATCAAGAACAAGACTGAAATCGAGAAAATGAGGGCGGCGGGCAAATTAGCCGCCGCGCTTCTGGACTATATATCCGGGTTTATTCAACCAGGTATAAGTACCCTTGCGATCAATGATCTCTGCGAAGAGTTCACTAAGAAAAATGGAGGCAAGTCGGCTCCATTAGGCTACAAGGGTTTTCCGAAATCGGTATGTACTTCTATCAACGAAGTCGTTTGCCATGGCATTCCAAAGGCAATTGATGTTCTGAAGGAAGGAGATATAGTCAACGTAGACGTGACTCCTATCGTAGATGGATATCATGGAGATAGTTCTCGTACTTTTATCGTAGGCGGTAAAACTTCTCCGGAAGTAGAGCGTCTTGTTAAAGATGCAGAACGTGCCATGTGGGTTGGGATCGAACAGGTGAAACCTGGAAATCGTGTAAGCGATATCGCAAATGCGATTGATGATTACCTGACTCCTAAAGGATATGGGATCGTTAAAGATCTAATGGGCCACGGAATAGGAAGAGGTTTCCATGAAGAACCACAAATCCCTCATTACCGATCCGGCCGTAAACTAGCCAAACTCGAACCTGGAATGACGTTCACTATAGAACCAATGGTGAATTTAGGGACCTGGGAAGTGATCTTTTCTAAAAAGGATGGATGGACTGTGACTACAAGGGACGGAAAATGGTCCGCTCAGTTCGAACATACCATTCTAGTCACTGAAAAAGGCTATGAAATTTTAACCCAAGCATAGTAATCTGTCGTGCATGGATTTCGTTTGGAAATATATTTCTTTACTAGGTAAGGATCTTGCCTTTTTCGTTTTAGGCTTTTTAGTCTTCTACATAGGTAAAAAACTCAAGGACTGGACGGAACCTCGTAAACTCGACGAGGAATTAGTAAAATCCGATAATAGTGCTCTCGCCTTAAGTTTATCCGGTTATTATATCGGGGTCATTATATTATTTATCACTATAGTTTCTCATCCTGGAGAGAAAGGGGACTTATTAGGGGATCTTTTCCAAGTGTCTTCCTTTTCTATCTTAGGAGTGGTACTTCTTCTTCTCTCACAAAAGATCAACGATGGATTAATACTTGGTGGGATAGATGCAATCGAAGAGATCTATGACAAAAGAAACCTAGCGGTTGCCTCCGTTTTATTCGGAGGAACTATCGCGAGTTCCTTTTTTATCGCCGCAGCATTGAATGGAGATATAGGAGAGAAGGTATTTCCTCAAGGATTAGGAATTGCAGTTTCTCCTCTTGTGGAAAAAACGATCATCGGATCGATTATTTCTGTGATCTTTTTTTCCGTAGGGCAGATCGGAATGATCTTATTCTCCGTATATTATAAACTTTGGGTCCCATATAAACTTAAGAATGAACTGGAAGAAAAACAAAACCTGGCCGCAGGAACAGCATTTGCTGGAGCATTACTTGCTATCGGGATCTTACTCACTAGAGCATTGTTTAGGGAATTTGAATCCTTATACCAAACAGGGATCTTATTACTTCTAGATCTGGGACTTGCATTTATCATCATTCCTATCTTACATTTTTTTGCGGATTGGGTAGTATTACCTGGTTCCACATTAAAGGAAGAAATAGAAAGAGATCAGAATTTCGGAGCAGGGTTATTGGAAGCAGTGGTGCTTGTGTCCTTCTCCGCTATTATATTTTTTGCAGTTTGAAATTAGAATAAGTCTTTAGAAGAGTACAATTTCCATTCAAGGTGATATACTTTTTTGATCCCGAAGTCACAAGCTGCTTGTAAAATCATTTTTTCATCCGATTCTTGCGATAGGATAGGATAAGCTTCTGTAAGATCAGAAACGATCTCTGCAAAAATATATTTATGAGTAGGTAAGAAGGGAGAAAGTCCTCTCTCATCAAATCCTCGCAGCGCTCCTAATAGTCCTGCGAGTAAAATCCTGCCTAGTGGTCTTGTTCTTTCCTTTGGAAGATCCAAGCCTGCTTCTTTTGCGGCGGTTAAAAGTTCCTGGAGAGGAATTCCTCCCGATATAGAATATAAGGATGTTTCTTCTCCTTCCTGCATAAAGAAAGAATAAGATATGCTTCTCGAAAGTAAAGAACTTCTGGATGAACTAAAAGATATCGCAGAGACGAACGGATTCCAATTATTCGGAGTGGGATCTGCTTTTGTTCCTACGCCAGACAAGGAAAATATTCTGCATTGGGTCGAAGAGGGGCGTCATGGAAATATGGATTGGTATCCAAAAAACATGAACCTTCGACTTGAGCTAGAAGGACTTGGATTTAAACCGGAATCAGTAATCGCTCTTGGCGCTCTATATAATGATCCTGAATATGAAAATTTAGATCTTCCTTATCGATTTTCCAGGTATGCGATGGGAGAAGATTATCATTCTGTTCTTCGCAAAAAAGCATCAAGCCTATTAGAATTTTTAAGGAAGAAGTTTCCGAACCAAAAATTCAGACAAGGAGTGGACTCTCTACCCGTTCCAGAAAAAATTTTGGCGAGAGAAGCGGGCCTTGGATGGATCGGAAAGAATACGAATTTGATCCATGAAGAATACGGATCCTTTTTCTTTATCAGCTTAATTTTTACGGATCTTCCTTTGCGTTTTGTTTCCGTAAAAGCAAAAGATAGATGCGGAACTTGCAGAGCCTGCATTGATTCTTGTCCTACCGGTGCTTTGGAACCGTATAGAATAGACGCTCGAAAATGTATCTCCTATAAAACGATAGAAGATAGATCGGAGAATGTTGATTCTCTGCATGGTTGGGTATATGGTTGCGATATCTGCCAAGAAATCTGTCCTTGGAACCAGGTCAAAGCACGGAAGAAGGGCTGGAAAACGGAGATAGGTGAATTTAAGATCCGAGATCTATTCAAAAAAGAAAATCTCTCGGATCTGAATGAGAAAGAATTCAAAACTTATTTTCAGGACTCTGCAGTGAGTAGGATCTCCTACAAACAGATGAAGAGAAATTTAAGTGTTTGGGAAAGAGATTCTTCCAAATTTTGAAGACAAAAGTTTATCCACGAGCGCCAAAAATCCTGCAATCAATAAGAACAATACAAAGATCCCTATAATATTTATCATAACTCCTGAATAACCAAGGCGAGGAACATCCATAATATTATAAGGATACCATTCTTGAATAGCTCCTCTGATTAGTGTAAATGTAGCATACCCAATTGGAAGAATTGCAGCTAATAATATCCTACGAAGAGTAACTGTTTTTGCAGGTCCGAAAATAATCCAACCAAGTACTGCAAGTATTGGAGCTATATTGTGTTCTAAAGTGCTAGCGGTGTCCGCAATAATATTATTCTTAGGAACAGTTTGCAGAACAAAGTTAAAAACAATCCCTGTGATCGTAATATTTATGATCCCAATCAAACGCCAGACATGGAAACTTGAAGAAGTTCGATCTAAATTGAATGCAAGAAGAAGTGTAGTGACCCCTAATATTAAATTGGATTGAGTGGTAAAAAATACAAATTGATTTAGTAAACTATCTAATCCAGGACCGAATGTGCGAGTGAAACCTGCGTTTGGCGGAAGAGAAGACGTATGATGATAGGCATACCATAATTCTAATAAAACACCAACAAAACAGATGAGAGCAGTCGAAACGAATACCAAGCGAGCCAAGGTAAGATTGAGTTTAGAAGTTTGCATTTGTATTTCTTTCTCTTCACAAAAATAGGTCGGCTGGATTCTTATAAGTTTTAAGCGCTCGTCAATGCTATTTTTTCTCTAACATGAGATGCATCTCTGGCAGGTGAGTCTCCGAAAAATCTTGAGTATTCACGATTAAACTGCGTTACACTTTCATAACCCACTTCATAAGCTGCGCGAGAAGCGGAGTATGCGCTATAAACCAAAAGTTTTCTTGCTTCAAGAAGTCTGAGTTGTTTTTGGAATTGGATAGGACTTAAACCTGTGATCTGTTT
This sequence comes from Leptospira andrefontaineae, assembly GCF_004770105.1. Classification (NCBI taxonomy): domain Bacteria; kingdom Pseudomonadati; phylum Spirochaetota; class Leptospiria; order Leptospirales; family Leptospiraceae; genus Leptospira; species Leptospira andrefontaineae. Next base: position 534,316 of record NZ_RQEY01000005.1, read on the forward strand.
GAATTGTCTATGAAATGTAGTTACACCTAATCTGGATCTATCAGCGAGTCTTTTTATTTCCATAGAAGCAGTGTAATTTTCCCTGATCCATCGGATCGCAGGATAAATACTCGGTCCTTTCCCTTGGGATTGGCAGAATTTTCTCAAACGCCATCCTTGAGGACCTATTAGCGTTCTATATAATATTTCTCTTTCATAGATCGGTGCAAGTGCGGGTATATGTTCCGGAGTTTTTAGAAGACGGAGCATCCTAACCCAGGCTTCTAAAAATTCAATAGGAGCTTCGCATGCGAGGAAGTCGTTATTCATATTTTCTTCGGAAGGATCCTTTGGAAGGTCATTTAATAAATCCAGAATAGAGTCTCGGTCTAGTTCAAGCCCTAATGAAATATACGGTCCAGTTTTACCTTGTTGAACTTTTCCTGTTGCAGGAATATCTGCGGAAATCACAAAGTAAGAAGGCGCCTTTAAGTGAATAGTTTGCTCTCCTATAGAGACTACCTTTCCGCCTTGAGCAACTAACCCTATCATCGGTTCATAAACCGCTGCAAGTTGGTGTTCGGATACTTCTCCCTTTATGAGTAATACTTTTGGAAGTTCCGTCTTAGTCGGTTTTGTGGTTGCTTGGATTGTAAGCTCAGCAATCTCTTTTAAGATTTCCTTCATTCTATAGCATAATAAAATAGAACTTTATTTTAAAAAGCAAAATCCAAAAAAACATTTTAATTTATTAATGTTGAGGTAGGATTAGGCAATCAATTGGCATGATCCGATCTTTACGATATTTATAAAATCCTCTACTATCAAATCATTGGAGGACGTTATGAAAATTGCAATCGTCACAGGAGCAAGTAACGGGATCGGAAAGAATACCGCGATCGAATTGGGAAAAAGAGGAGTAGGGGTAATCCTTACTTATCATTCGGATAAGAAGGGCGCGGAAGATGTAGTAAGGGAAGTGGAGAAGAATGGTTCAAAGGCTATCTCCCTTAAATTGGATCTAAGCCAAAAATCTTCTTTTGAAAGTTTTACAGAACTAGTGAAAAAGAATCTGGAAGAGATTTGGAAAAGAAAAACTTTCGATTATCTGGTGAATAATGGAGGTATAGGAGGAGGAATGCCTTTCACAGATATCACAGAAGAATATTTCGATCAGATATTGAATACGAATTTTAAAGGACCATTCTTCATAACACAAACTCTTGTTAAATTTATAGAAGATAATGGAAGGATCATAAATACATCCAGCTCTTCTAGTCATGGCTCTTTTGTAGGATACTCTGCTTATGGAGCTTCTAAGGCAGCCTTGACTTCTTGGACAAAATATCTGGCAAAAGAACTTTCTCCTAGAAAAATACGAGTGAATGCAGTTTCTCCTGGTCCAACTCACACGAACCTTGGTGGAGGCGCATTCGATAAATATCCGGAATACATCCAACCGCTCGCGGACCAAACTGCTCTTGGAAGAATCGGAAGTCCGGATGATATCGCAAAAGTAATTGTGAGCCTGTTGTCTGACGAGTTTTCTTGGGTAACGGCGCAGGACTTGGAAGTGTCTGGAGGATTTTTGTTATAAGAGATTTTGCAAGGCGTGTAGGAGCTCCTACAGGATTTTGCAAAAGAAATATGGTTGTTGGTTTGGGTATTTTGTGATACGGGGTTTAAATTGTGTACCACCGACCAGCCCCCACCCAGGAAGGGTGGGGAGACATCTTACCCAATTTTGTAGGAATTCCAACAAATCTGCTTCGAAAACTCCTTTTCTCCCTGGTGTAAAAGGCTTGGATAGTCAGATACATGAGCGCGGGTCTGAAAAAAAAAGAGATAACTTTTCCAACCTACGAATTCGACCCTAAAACGAATTTAAAGCTCAGAAATTGGTTCGTCCAAGAAAAAAGAGACCTGGCATTTAGAAAAAACAGAACTCCTTATTCAACCTGGGTAAGCGAGATCATGCTACAGCAAACAAGAGTGGCAGCAATGCTTCCACTTTATGAAAAGTTTATACATAGGTTTCCGAAACCGGAAGATCTAGCGATCGCGGAAGAAGAAGAAGTATTTCGTTATTGGCAAGGGCTCGGTTATTATTCCAGAGCGAAAAATCTTCTGGCTGGTGTTCAAAAACTGGTGAGGGAGTTCGGTGGAAAATTTCCTAAAACCCTTGCAGAAGCCCTTTCTCTTCCTGGGATAGGGCCTTATACTGCTCGTGCAATTCTTTCTATTTCTTATAATTTGCCTTTTGCAGTTTTAGACGGGAATGCAAAAAGAGTTCTTTCTCGTTTGGTTTTATTCAAAGAGTCGGGACCAAAAGTAGATCCTATCTTACAAAAGATTGCGGATTCATTTTTGAATTTGGAATTTCCCGGTGATCATAATGAAGCCGTGATGGAATTAGGAGCTCGTATCTGTATTCCAAAACCTTTATGTAAGGAATGCCCTCTTCAAAATGACTGTTTAGCTTATCAACATGGTGTCCAAGAAAGTATTCCTGAGATAGAGAAGAAAAAGAAAGAAATTCCTTTAAATATCCGTTTTTACATTCTAAAAACAAAACAAGGGATACTTCTTATTCGTTATCCTGAGAGAAGATTTTTTAAAACGATCTATTCTTTACCATTTTCTTTCGAAGGAAAAAATCCTTACGAGGCAGACCCTGTTTTGGATTGGAGTTTAAAACCTTCCGATCTCGGGATCAAATTTAAACATACAATCACTCACCATAAGATCCAAGGTTTTGTTTCCGAAACGGAACTGGATCAAAAATTAGAAAAGAAGGTCCTCGAGAATTTTCGCAAAATTCGACCTTCTATAGAGATCAAATATTGTAATTGGAAAAATTTGGAGACAGAGTTTCCTTCTTCCATTGCAAAAAAGATCAAACAAACCCTGGCTAAAGACGGAGCAGTTTTGCCGGGTTTAGAAAATTAAACTTATATAAAAAAGGAAAACTATGAGCATTCGATCGACTTCCGAATTCGTAAAAGAACTTTCTAAAAAAGGAGAACTTTTAGAGATCAAAGAAGAGGTGGATCCTATCCTGGAGATCGCGGAGATCCAGAGAAGGGTAGTCGCTAAAAGAGGCCCTGCACTTCTATTCTCGAATGTTAAAGGATCCAAATTTCCTGTAGCAACGAATTTATACGGCTCTGAAAACAGGATCAAGATCGCATTTGGGGAAGATCCAGTAAAGTTCATTCAAAAAATCGCATATACTGCGAAACATCTAATGCCTCCCACTCCTAAAAAAGTATGGGAAGCAAGATCTCTGGCCTGGACTGCACTAAAAGTCGGTCTTAGAAAGGTTAACAAGGCTCCTATTCTGGATTCAGAACTACAGAGCATTGAAGAATTGCCTGCTCTAAAATCTTGGGCAAAAGATGCAGGAAGATTTATTACATTACCATTGGTGTATACCGAAAGTCCCAAAACCGGAAAAGGAAATTTGGGAATGTATCGTATCCAATTCTATGAACCTAAACTCACTGGGATGCATATACAGATCCATAGAGGTGGTGGATTTCATTATTCGGAGGCAGAATCGGAAGGTAACTCACTTCCTGCGCATATCTATGTAGGAGGTCCACCTGCACTTACAATTTCCGCTGTGGCACCCTTACCGGAAGAGATTAGTGAATTCCTTCTCGCCTCACTTTTACTCGGTGAAAGATTAAAAGTGCTAAAAGACAAAAAGATCAGTTCTCTTCCGATCGTTGCAGATGCCGACTTTGCATTGATCGGAAAAATTCCTCCAAGGATCAGAAAGCCGGAAGGACCTTTCGGAGATCATTATGGATATTATGCTTTAAAACATGATTATCCAGTATTCGAAGTAGATAAAATTTACGCTCGTAAAGATGCTATCTGGCCCGCAACAGTAGTTGGACGTCCTCCTCAAGAGGATCATTGGATCGCAGAATATTTACAACATCTACTATCTCCAATGTTCCCAATCGTAATGCCTCAGGTAAAAGGAATTTGGGCTTACGAAGAATCCGGAGTTCATTCTTTAGCTGCAGCAATCGTAAAAGAAAGATACAAAAAAGAAGCATTCATGGGCGCTCTTAGAATTTTGGGAGAAGGACAATTATCCCTCACTAAATTTCTGATCGTGACTGACCAAGATGTCCCTTTGATGGATTTTAAAACTACTTTCCTCGCAGCGCTTGAAAGATTCCAGCCGGAGACTGACTTACATATTTTCTCCAATATTTCTCAAGATACTTTGGACTATACTGGACCAAAAGTGAATGAGGGAAGTAAGGCGGTTCTACTTGGAGTTGGACCTAAAACCCAAAAGTTAAAACCTAAGATCACTTCTAATATTAAAAATTCTAAATTCAAAAATCCGAAAGTATATTGCCCTGGAGTTTTAGTTGTTTCCGGACCAAAATATAAAAAAGGAGACGGATCATTGGAAGCACTTCGCAAAGAAGCTATCACCCAAGGATTTTTATTCGTATTCTTAGTGGATAATTCGGAAGAAGCAACAAAATCAGATCACGATTTTATCTGGAACGTATTCACTCGATTTGAACCTGCAGCGGATATTTACGGGGATTCTAAAGTGATTCGAAATCATATTTCTTTCCAAGGTCCGATACTTGTGGATGCAAGGCTGAAAACTTGGTATCCTCCTGTTCTGGAAGAAGATCCTAAAATCTCCAAACAAGTAGAGAATAGATTTGGTAGACTTTTGGATTCACTTTAATCAAATGGAAGAATGGGAATGAAACGAGTAATCGTTACCGGCGGTGCCGGGCTGATCGGAAGTAATATAGTCAGACTTTTAAACGAACAAGGGATTTCAGATATCCTAGTCGTAGACCATTTAGGACAAACAAACAAATGGAAAAACCTTAGAGGTCTGGAATATTCCGACTATTTAGAAAAAGAAGAATTCCTAGAAAAAGTCCAAACCACAGATATTTTAAAAGATTATTCTCATATATTTCATTTGGGAGCTTGTTCTTCCACAACAGAAACGGATGCTTCTTATCTTATCCGAAATAATTACGAATATACGAAGATCTTAGCGGAAGAGTCCCTTCGTAGAAAGATCCAATTTTTATATGCTTCTTCCGCTGCCACATATGGAGAAGGGGAATTCGGTTATGATGATAAAGCACCTATCCATCCACTCAAACCCCTGAATATGTATGGATATTCCAAACATATGTTTGATCTATACGCCTTAAGAAAAGGATTTTTAGATCAAATCACCGGCGTGAAATATTTCAATATATTCGGGTTCGGAGAGGCTCATAAGGGAGATATGCGATCCGTAGTATTAAAAGGATACGAACAGATCTCCTCCGAGGGAAAATTGAAATTATTCAAATCCTACCGCCCTGACTATAAGGACGGAGAACAAAAAAGGGATTTCCTTTATGTAAAAGATGCGGCTAAGATCAGCCTATTTCTTTTAGAAAATCGTAAATTCGGTTTATATAATGTGGGAAGAGGGCAAGCAGAAACCTGGAATTCGCTTGCTTCCGCATTATTTAAGGCGATGGGAAAACCGGAAAAGATAGAATATATGGAAATGCCTGAAAGTTTAAAGGCAAAATACCAATATTATACGAAGGCTGAGACCCAAAAACTGATCTCAAGCGGTTACAAGGAAGGATTTACTGATTTGGAAACTGCGATTGCGGATTACGTGGATCTATTAAAAAAAGAAGAATAATAAAAGGGGCCCCTTGAGACCCCCCACAGCTATTAATTACTTAGAAAAGATCTGAAGTAAAGATTTTGCGAATGCTTTGAATTTTGCGTCTTTGATCGAGTAGAATACTTGATTAGAAACTTTTTTGCTTCCTAAGTATCCTGCTTCTTTCATTTTGCTTAAGTGTTGGGAAGCAGCTGATTGGCTGATACCAAGTGCGTCTACAAGTTCTCCTACGCTGTGTTCTTTTCTAGAAAGATGGAGAAGAATTTTTAATCTGTCAGGATGAGCTACTGCTTTAAGTCCGCGGATGGTAGAATCCAGATGAGTTTTTTTAATTTCTAACTTTTGGGCTGCCATAATCTGCCTTCTGTTGTATTTGAATCCACTCTAACATAACCTTTGAAATTTACAAGGATTTCCGAAAAGTATCTCTATTTTTTGTAAAATTAGAAATCATGTAAATTATGATATAATTATGTAAATAAAATGGAAAATAATTTATTACCAATTGTAGATATAATAACCTCAAAGCTTAGATTAATTGAATATTATAACTTTCAATCCTTCGAATATTAGAACCCTCTTACGTTTAGAAGATCCTAAAAACTAAATATTCTAATTTAACAATAAACTAAATATGTACTATTATAAAGTTCGAATTTGCCAGAATTCTAATGCAAGAAAACGTTCTGAAGGGTTGGTAAACTTTCAGCTTAACCAAGATAGGCGAAACGAAATTATTGAAGGCAAAAGTGTGGAAGAATTAAGGAAAACTAATGGACAGGAAAGAGGATAGAATAAAAAAAGGGGTCAAATTTTGACCCCTCCTGAAATTTCCAAAACGACTCCGTCTACCAGATCGTTTTGAGCGATGAATACCGCTGTGTTTGCAATTTCGTCCGGTCTCCCCAATCTGCCTATCGGGATAAGAGCTTCCCATTTTTTGAGAGCTTCCGGATTCATATCTTTCATTACCATTTCTGTAGCGATGAATCCAGGTGCAATACCTGCGACTCTGATACCGTAACGACTGAGCTCCTTCGCCCATAACTTGGTCATAGCAGCTACGCCCGCTTTTGCCGCGGAATAATTGGTTTGGCCCGGGTTACCATGCATAGAAACGGAAGCGATAGGGATGATCACACCTTTGGTACCGTTATTTACCATTTGAACCGCTGCTTCTCTACCTGTTAAGAATACTCCGGTCAGGTTTACATCGATTACAGCCTGCCATTCTGCCAAAGACATCTTGGAGGCAACTTTACCGGTTTGTTTATCCGCCTTTATTAAAAGACCATCTCTTAAGATCCCTGCATTCAAAACTGCGATATCTACGGAACCGAACGCTGAAACTGCTTGTTCCATGAGTTCCACAGCGTCTTTTTCCTTAGAAACATCTGTCGGAACTGCGATTACCTTAGCACCTAATGCTTCGATCTCCTTTTTAGCCTCTGCAAGTTTGTCAGCGGAGATATCCGATAGAACGATATTGGCTCCCAATTTTGCAAAATGAAGGGCCATCTCTTTGCCTAAACCTCCGGCGGAACCGGTGATTACGGCAGTCTTATTTGTGATTTCCAACTTGGTTGATTTCCTTACTTCTAATGGTTACGTAATTGTCGGTGAAAGGGATTTCTACCCTGGCGACAGTTTCTGCGGCGCTAGTTTGGATCCTGAAAAGGTTCGGATCAATATTCTCACTCTTGAGAAGGATCATGATAAGAGCGATACCGAGACCGGCTCCCTCAGTATTGTCCATATTATCCATATAGAACTCGGCGATATCATTGTACTCCATCGCCTTTCTCATCTTCTCCCTCATACGAGATTCTTCGATCTCGATCACAGGAGTATTATTAACTACTTCGACGACCAAACCTTCGGCGGCATAGGTTACCGAAATTTTGACAAAAACGCCTCTGGCAAGACAGCGTTTCCCGTATTCATCGGCCATTTTTTCGGAGAAGTTCTGTTTGAACTGGGCCAAACCCTGGTCGTAATGTTCATGATTTCGGATATCCAAACCAAGATCTTCGAAGAAAACCCTCTTTTGGTTAGCCTTCACTCCGTTGATCGCCATTTCTTTGGTGATCGTATACAACATCTCTATGTATCTTGTTTGGCCTAATTTTTCCAGAACTTCCGTTAGAATACGTAAAACGTATTTTTCCAATTTGGAATTCATTCTGGAAGATTGAACGGAGATGCGGGAGCGGTTGAGGATGTAATCAGAGAGCTGGGCGTCTAAATCTTTGAAACTTTTTGCCATGCTCGTTTAGTCCTCTGAGGAAGAAAAGTCGATACCCAGTGTTTCCCCTAGGACGATTCATGCAATCAAAAATCGGTGCCTCATAGATCTCAAAAAGGATACAAACGTAATGGTCTGGCCGCGTCCTAAGCGAACCAAACTCCGAAATGCTTAAGACTGAGTCTCTATTGGTTCGCTCAGGCCAGGCTCTCACCTCCGGTCAAAAAATCGCCTCCACGATTTTTTGACCACGGCTCGATCCTTCGCGGGGAATGCATAAGTTAGGTTCAATAGATTTTATAGAAGAATACACTATCTAAAAACAAACGAGACTAAAGCCAGATAAGCGTCTAGGAATTACCAAAATTTTGCCCTGAAATGGCTTATATGAATTAATAAAATATGCTTCTTCAAGATGGCAACTACCGATCACTAAATTTTGCCATCCGTCAAAATCGGTTCCGCTTTCCGGGCAGGAGGTAAAATAAATAAGGTTTAAGCAAGTATCTACAGAGCGGGTCCAAACATAGTTTCCTTCATTCTGGAGGAAGGTATCATCATTGCAGTAAGTTATGGAGGGGGCAGGGGCAGCCGATGAAATATAGGTATTCCCAATAGACTTACAATATAAGAATTTATTCGAGACAGCAGAAATTATCTTGCGATAAGCATCATTCGCTCTTATCGCATCAGCTGTATCAAATCCGAAATTCGTATCCAAATCTAAGCCAAATTCTTTACAGGAAATAATAAATAAAAGTGAAAATAAAAATCTCTTTGCTATCATTGTGTTGCGATCCATTTTAAATCTATGGCGCCTAACTATTGTGAGATCGTATCAAGATATTTGTCTTTCTTTTTTTAGTCGTGTGGTTATCTCATTTGAGGTAGCACAAGAGATGTGTCTTGTATATGTTATTCGAGATAGAAAATTATGATATTTTAATGTTTATCTTTAGCGAATTTGAACCGCAAGAAGGAATCTCTGGCAAACGGAAAATTTTAGCGAATTATTTCAACCAAGTGATTCGATAAGTGAGGTTTTCCAGTTTTTATTTTCACAATAAAATCCCCTTTTTTTTGAAATACTATACAAAAAAATAGTTTACATAAATATATAAATATGCGATTAGTATTTTGTTGCCAGGAGAAAAACCATGCTTCAAACAATTACTATTCGAGACTTTGCATTAATTGAATCCGCCCAAATCGATCTAAGTAAAGGGTTAACTGCGATCACTGGAGAGACCGGTTCCGGAAAATCACTGTTGCTAGATGCTCTTTCCTCCTTACTTGGAGGCAAGAGTAGTACAATGGATATCCGAACAGGCTCGGATAAGTATTGTCTGGAAGCTGAGTTTGATATTTCCCAAAATCCAGGAGCCATAACTTGGATGCGGGAACATGGATTTCCGCTCAACGGTTCGGCGATCGTGATCAGAAAGGAATTCACTCGGGATGGAAAAACAAAAATCCAGATCAATCATTCACTTTCTTCTGCTCAGGTTCTTCGCGGGTTGGGTGAGATCCTCTCCGAAGTGCATAATCAGAACGATCAGATCTTACTTTTGGACAAGGCCCAGCAGCTAGACATCTTGGATGGTTTTGCAGGTTTGCATACACTTCGAGGGGAAGTGAAGGAAGGATTTTTAACGTATAAAAGCCTCAAAAAAAGGCTAGAGGAATTAGAATTATCTCACGCTGATAGAAATCGCAAAAAAGAGATACTTCAATACCAAATAGAAGAGATCCATACTGCCAATTTAAAATCGGGAGAAGAGGAAGAACTGAGTAAAGAAGAGAATCTACTCGTTCACGGAGAAAAACTCGCGGAAAATCTGGATATAATCACAGGTTATTTGCATGAAAGTGAATCTTCTGTATTAGGGATTTTTCCTAAGGTGCTTGCCGCTTCCGATAAGATTAAAGTTTTGAACGAATCATTAAACGAAATGGATTCTGCCCTCAAGGAAGCGTATGTTACAATCCGTGAGATCAATACTACGGCCCAGGACCAAAAAGAAGAGGTATTTTTCTCTCCGGAAAGATTATCTCATGTGCAGTCCAGACTCGATCTGATCCAAAAACTTAAGAAGAAGTATGGAAATTCAATTTCAGAAATTTTGGAAACAAAGAAGAAGGCGGAAGATGAACTTTCAGCCTTAGAACAGAACTTAGATTCTAAAACTTCTCTGGAGAAAGAAAAGAAGAAGGCGGCAGATAAACTTACCCAGGCTTGTTTGCAACTTTCCAAATCTAGACGAGAAGTATTAAACAAGTTCGAATCCAAACTCAAATCAGAATTAGAAGTTTTGGGAATGAAGGGCGCAGGGTTGCAGGTAGTACTTCGTTGGGAAACAAGTCCTGAAGGAGAGGTGGAAGCCCAAGGAAAATCCTATTTAGTAAACGAATTCGGATTGGATCAGGCTGAATTCTATTTCAGTCCAAACCCTGGGGAGAAACCAAGACCTCTTCGCAAAATTGCTTCTGGAGGTGAAATTTCCAGAGTGATGTTGGCCATCAAAAGTGTGCTTGGTTCCAATTTTGACGGAAAAGTTTTAGTTTTTGATGAGATTGACTCTGGTCTGGGTGGAGAGATTGCTTCGGATGTAGCAAAAAAACTCAGAACACTTTCCAAAACTCATCAGATCATCTTGGTCACACATTTACAGCAGATCGCTGCTGCAGCTGATCATCATCTTCTTGTGAGTAAACGACTGAAAGAGGGAAGGACTGTTTCCGAAACTGAATTTCTAGGAATGGAGGAGAGGACAATGGAACTTGCAAGAATGATTGCGGGTCAAAATATCTCCAAAGGCGCTCTCCATCACGCAAAGGAATTGCTCAAAAAGAAGGCGGTTTAATTCACCTTTTTGGTTCCTATTTTTTTGCCGGGGCAGAATATTTCGCTCCGGCAAAAAGGAATACTTCCTTTAAAAATCGTTTGGCAGGGACAGCCGAGTTGGAAACCCTACTCCTTGGAGAACCTCAAGCCGATATGATTCTTGCCAAAACAGATTCTTTGGTTTCCATTATTCCACCGGAAACCGTACCTATTCTGATCCTTCTAGTCTCTATAGTAGGATTTACAATTATCATAGAAAGGCTGATCTTTTTCTCTCGTTGGAAGTCCATTACTCCGGACGATTGGAGAAGGGTAAAGGATCTACTCAGGGATAAAAACTACGACTCTGCTTCCGATCTAATGAGAAGTTTGAGCCAGGGTCCTGTTTCTCAGGTTTTACAAGCTGGTATCACCCAATTTAAGAAAAATGCATCTTCTGTAGATGATGAGATTCTTACCCAAGGACTAAACCAGATCCAAAGAATGGAGAAATTCCTTTCTCCGTTAGCTACAATTGCAACTATCTCTCCACTTTTAGGAGTATTAGGGACTGTTCTTGGGATTATCCGTTCCTTCGCAGAAGGTTCAGGAACAAGAGGAGCGGAAGTGGGGATCAGTGAGGCATTGATCACTACAGCTATGGGGCTTGCAGTTGCGATCCCAGCTTATATTTTCCATAACTTCTTCCAAAAGAAAAAGGAAGACGCGATTTCCGAGATGGAAAGTCTTTCCGAGCAGGCTCTTAGGTTTTTAAAATAAGATGAAATTCAAAAAGTGGAGTCGGGGAGAAAGCGGAAGTTTTAGGGCAGGCCAGATCGAGCTTGCGCCTATGATCGACGTTATCTGCTTCATCGTAATTTATTTTTTGATGAACGCAACTTTGGAAAAATCCACTGTCGTAAAAATAGAACTCCCTAGATCTTCCAGCACTGCTCAGGAAAAGAAAAAGGATGAATTGGTAATCACTGTCAATAAGGACGGAAAAATTTTCCTAGATAAAGACACTGAGCCTGTTCCTTTGGAAAAACTGACTGAAAAGATAAAATTGTTCAATGGCCAAAACCAAGGCGACGACAAAGACAAAAAAGAACAGAGTAAAAATCGGGTGATTATCAGAGGGGATGGTGGAGCAAATTATCAAACCATCGTCAAGGTCATCGATAAAGTGAACGAAGCCGGAGTAACAAGATTCAATCTTGCTATGGTTCGTCAACCGGGAGGTCAGTGATCCGCTTAGGTGGATCAGACTTATTTCGAGAAGATATTCTTCTCGATTTTAAATAAAGCCTTAAGGCGATTTCAAAGACTCTTGAAACGAAAAGTATCTATATATAAATCCTTTGCCGTTATTTTTGTAAGCGGGTTCTTTTTTTACTCCGGCGAGATCTCTCAACTTTTCTCCAAAAAAAGCGATTATTTCGGAAAGATCGTAAGAGAAATAAAATTTAACGGAAACAAGAACACATCCGACTCGGACATTAGTGGTCTTTTGGAATTGAGGACCGGTAAACTCCTCACCAAAGGGATCATAGACAGGGATCTAAAAGCGTTATTCGCTTCCGGCTTCTTCTACTTTATAGATATCAAAGCGGAAGAAATGGAAGGTGGTGTCAGGGTTATTTTTGAACTCAGAGAAAGGCCACGGGTTAAAGACGTGGAATTTATCGGAGCTGACGAAGTTTTTCCGGCCGACCTTCGAGATAAAATGCCTCTCAAAGAAAACGAGGTGATCACACCACAAAAGGTCACTAAATCCAGAGATGTTATATTACAAAAATATAAAGATGAAGGCTTCTTCCTTGCTTATGTAAAGGTTGAGCTTGGAAAACCGGATCCAAAGACAAATTTAGTAAAAGTCCGTTTCATCATCGACGAGGGAGAAGAGATCCCTGTCGCAAAAATCAATATCTATGGTAACGAGACAATTGAGACTTCTGAGATTATAGGTCTCATGGAGTTAAAGGAAGAAGGTCTATTCGAAGGTGGTAACTTTAAAGAAAGTTCCTTCGAAAAAGATAAGGAAGTTATCCAAGCTTATTTGAGAAGTAAGGGATACTTGGACTCAGAGTTGATCCGGGAAGGAACCAACTGGGAGATCCATTGGGAAAACCCCGAAAAGAAAAACAGAAGGGTAATTATAGTCAATATCAAACTGTATGAAGGACAGGTGTATTATTTTAACGGGTATACTGTTTCTCATGATATGACTACCGATGGTGATGGTAGACCTATCTTCTTAAACAAAGAAACTAACCCGCCTGAAACCCCTAAGGATAAATTAAAACCTTTGTTCACGATCCCGGAGATCGAAAAGTCCTTAGATTATAGTTCTAAAGATGCGGGAGAAGTTTTCGATGAGACCGTATTCTCTAGAGACAGAGCCACGGTAAATGAACTCTACGGATCGAAAGGTCATATTTTCGCTCAGGTGATCCCAAGAAGAAAGATCGTTTCCTTGGATTCTGAAAGTTTAGAATATTACGAAAATTGTGCCACCAGAAGAACAGAACTGGAAAAAAAGACCTGCGAAGAAGAATACAAACAATTAAACATCCGTAAATTAAGAGAAATTTATAGAGATAGTCCTGAATTAAGAGGGCGCAAGTTCGTTCACGTGGATTTTACTATCCGCGAGAATAACTTGGCTCAGATCGAAAACGTAATCATTAAAGGGAATAAAAAAACCCAGGACAAAGTGATTCGTAGAGAGTTACTTTTTAAACCTGGGGACTTATTCGATTCTAGTTTAGTGAACCGCTCCAGGGAAAGGATCTTCAACTTAGGTTACTTTAAAGAAGTAAACTTTAACATGAGACCAGGTTCGGATGATACAAAGATGAATCTGGTCATCGAAGTATTAGAGCAACCTACTGGAACAGTTTCCATGGGTGGTGGTTATGGAACCATTACTGGATTTACCATCTTCACAGAGATTGGTGAAAACAACTTAAACGGAACAGGGCAAAAAGTTTCGGGACGTTTGGAATTCGGACCTTATCGTAGATCCTTCCAGATCTCTTGGACGGAACCTTGGATGTATGATACTCCTTGGTCTCTCTCCCTTTCCATGTTCTACTTCTCTCGAACCATATTCTTAGGTTCTACTTCCACAATTTCTATTTCGGATAGTACAACTGCGCCAACCGTAGAAAATGCTACCTATGATAACAACGGTTTGGGAGTCACTATGGGTGTGGCTCACAGGCTTGGGACCAACTGGACCCATTTCCATAGGTATACTCCCGCGTTTTATTCTTATTCCAATCCGACTGCGCTTGTGTCAGATGCGGTTTTGGCTAACGTGAGAAGGGGATGGCAGTTCCGTTCTCAGATCACAAACGGTCTTGCTTACGATATCCGAGATAACGTATTTGCTCCTACTCGCGGTTATGATCTTCTATTCCAGGTAGATAACGTAGGGCAGTATTTGGGAGGAGCTTCTCACTTCGACCAATATAGGGTCTTGGCAGAATATTATCATACTTGGTTTGACTTTACATTCGGAGGGTTGATCCGTAACAACGCCCTCCGTAGATGGAGAGTTGTCCAAGAGTTCAGGACCTCTGATACTTTTATTTTCCAAAGGTCTCCTGCAGGTGGATCTCATAGCCAGGACCCTGTCCAAGACCCTTATATCCGTCCTCAGGATTTACTCATCATAGGTGGTTATGAATCCTTAAGAGGTTGGTATTATAACGATCAAAAATACCCCGTAGAATGGAGAGACGGTGCTCAACATCGACTTCTATTCGATACGGAGATACGTATTCCTATAGAACCAAGCTTACTCTGGCTTGTAGTTTTCTTGGACGGAGGAGCGCTTTACGAACAAACGAACCGCGCAGTAGGGACGAAAAAAGATTATTTCGAATCGTACGATAAGAATAAAGCGGATCAGATTGCGGCAAACCCAATCGGTTGGTACATACAAAATAATTTCAATTTGCAGAATGGACGTAAGGCTGACGTTACTTATGACGAATTGAATAACCCAGGAAGATTGATCTTATCAGCGGATAACGTTGCTATGGATAGAATGAGATATTCTTGGGGTGTGGGTCTTAGAGTCCAGATCCCAGTTCTTCCTCTGCGTATTTACTTTGCTCAAAAGTTAAAACCTACCGGAAATTTCTGGGCACCATTCGAAAAATACGAGTCAGACAACGCATTCCAGTTCGTATTCGGTATCGGTGATTACCGATTCTAAGGAGTTTTTGCTTTGTCAGTTGATCTAGTACAAGGCTTGAATGACCCGCAGAAAGCCGCCGTCGAAAGATTGGAGGGCCCTGTTTTAATTCTAGCAGGAGCCGGTTCCGGAAAAACTAGAGTAATCACTCATAGGATCGCGAACCTGATTCTGAACAAAAGAACAGATTCGATTTGCGCACTCACTTTTACCAATAAAGCTGCCGCAGAAATGTTGGAAAGGGTCGGAAAACTTGTGCCTTCCATTCCTTGGAATGTGCAGATTAAAACATTTCACTCACTCTGTTTGTATATTTTGAGAAGGGAAACTTCTTATCTTGGAATGCCTTCTGGATTTACAGTGTATGATTCTGTTCTACAGGAATCCTTAATCAAACAAGTGATCAAGGATTTACATGAGGACCCTAAACAATATAAACCTTCCTCTTTGACCGGGATCTTTTCTTCTTGGAAAGATGGGCTTTCCAATTCTGATTTTTATATCCGTAAAGAGAATTTTTCCCATAGATCTCAGATGATCTCAAACATTTACGAAGAGTATGAAAAACGTAAGAAAAAAAACCAAGCCTTAGATTTCGGGGACCTGATCCAAAAGACCGTGGAATTATTCAGAGAGAATCCAGGGGTGCTGAAATCCTATCAAGATAGATGGAATTATATCATGGTAGATGAGTATCAAGATACGAACAAGGCACAATATACATTGGTACGTTTACTATCCGGAGATAGAGGAAATCTCTGTGTCGTAGGTGACGACGATCAGTCAATCTATTCCTGGAGAGGAGCGGATATTTCGAATATTCTAAATTTCGAAAGTGATTTTCCGAATGCGTATGTAGTAAAACTTGAGGAAAACTATCGTTCTACTTCCAGGATTATCCGTGCTGCTTCCAAGGTGATCGCAAATAATAGTGGAAGAAAAGAGAAAGAATTATTCACGAATAATGAATTAGGAGAACCTATCTCCGTCTCCCAATTCGAGAACGAAACGGAAGAAGCTTACGATATAGTTAAAAAAATCAGAGCGGGATCTGCGAGAGGGGCGGACTACAAGGATTTTGCGATCTTCTACAGAACAAATGCTCAGTCCAGATATTTTGAAGAAGGACTTAGATCTTCCGGTATACCATACAAAATTTTCGGCGGTTTCAGGTTCTTTGATAGAGCTGAGATCAAAGACATGATCGCTTATCTGAACGTGGTCGCAAATCCAATGGATTCCAATTCATTATTAAGAATTGTGAATACACCTCCTCGTGGGATTGGTGAGGCGAGTATAGAAAAGATCCGCAAATTCTCCTTAGACCAAGGGATCTCATTTTTAGAAGCGATTGGGCATCCTGATCTTCCCTTAAAAAAAGCAAGTTTAGGAAAAGCTAAAGAACTCTATCATCTATTCGAGGATCTGATCGATCGGAAAGAAAAAGGGGAACTACCTTCTAAGATTGCCTTGGAGATTGTTGGAAGATCCGGCTGGATAGATTATATGGAAAGAGATGCTCATGACGAAGAAGCAGTCTCTAAAGTAGAGAACGTCAGAGAGTTTGTAAACTCGATCGAAGAATACGAGTCTCGAGAAGATTCTCCGAACTTGGAAGAATATCTGAACCAGATCAGCCTTCTAACCTCGGAAGAGGACTCTGCCCAACTCACTGACTATGTTCATCTTATGACAGTCCACAATGCAAAAGGATTAGAGTTCCCCACAGTTTTTCTGACAGGTTTGGAAGAAGGGACCTTCCCCCATTCTATGAGCTTGGAAGAGCCGAACGGTGAGGAAGAAGAAAGAAGACTTTTTTACGTGGCATTGACCCGGGCCAGAGTGAAATTATACCTAAGTTATTCCAGGACTTCTCGAAAATTCGGAAAAGTAGAAGACCGGATCCCATCTCATTTCCTTCCTGAAATTCCGTCTGAATGTTTTGGGGAAGAAGGAATTCTTGCACAAAAGGGAGTCCGCCGACCGGTAGGGCCTCCTACTGCTTCTTCTGGAGCATATAAAATCCCGGAAACTCCAAAGGAAAGGGAGGATTCTTCTAAACCATTGGGAGAAGAGGCGGATATTCGAGAAGGAGATAGGGTCAAACATGCCCAATTCGGCCTTGGGCAGGTGATTTCCGTCCAAGGGAGCGGCAAAAACAGGAAGGTAAAAATAAAGTTTGGGGGCCTGGAGAAGAACTTTTTCCTTGCCTATACCCCCTTAGAGAAATTATAACAAGGGGGAAAGTTCGCCCCTAAAAATACCGATATTATTCACAGGAACATAGGAGAAACAATGAAACGGATCGTAATACTAACCTTGGCTATCTGCCTGGGGACCCCATTGTTTGCTGGAAAAGTCAGCGGTTTAGTAGAAGAATTTAATAAAGTAGAAGAATTTAATAAGAATCGAAAAGTTTCAGATGCTGCTAAAAAAGCATTACTGGAAAAAAATCTTCTCTCCGCTTTAAAATACAGCCTTCATCGTAAATACCTTGATTATAAGGAATATACCAAGGATCTAAAAGCGGATTCTATTTCTTATGAACCTCAAAAGGGAACTTTTGGAGTATATGTAAAATACAAAACTTATATCGTATTTTATAGTTATCTAATGGATCCTGAAATTTATCTTCAAACTCCTATCAATGAGGTATTTTATGTTCGTCCGGACAATTTGGACGAAGAACCTCATAAGGAAGATAAACAACCAGCTCAACCACCGGCAGGAAAATAATCTCTATTCATGCGATTTCCAGAAGAAGCGGAATTAGTTTCTAAACTTGTTCTGGAGGCCGCAGACCGGATCTTTTCCATCTATGGAACAAATTTTCATGTGATGGAAAAATCCAAGGGTGACCCTCTCACCGAAGCTGACCTGCAAGCAAATGAGATCATCGCAGGCGGCATCCGCAAAATCCTAAAAGACAAAGTTTATTCTGAAGAAGATTCGGATTTTTCCCATTCCTCACTACAGGGTGAAAGAGTTTGGATCTTAGATCCAATCGACGGAACCAGGGAATTTGTAGCTAGAAATCCAGAATTTGCAATTAGCCTCGGACTTTTGGAAGAAGGTAGACCTGTTTTTGGGATCGTAATGAATCCTGCAACGGGAGAGTTTTTTTGGGGAGCGGAAGGGAAGGGTGCATATTATACAATCTTAAAGTCTCCCTATATCGAAAATCAGATCGATTGGGAGAATACATTCTATCTTCCAAAATTAGAATCTTCCGAACTTCCTAAAATTTTAGTTTCCGTATCTGAATCGAAGGCCGGGCTTTTTAAAAAATTTGATTACGGAAATGATTTTGTATTAGAGCCGAAAGGTTCTATCGCTTATAAACTCGCTCTTGTTGCAGTTGGAAAATATCCATTAACACTTTCTCTCCGGCCCAAAAACGATTGGGACGTAGCGGGAGGGATCGCGATACTTAGAGCTTCTTTAGGTAAAGATCTGGAAATTCGTTCCGGTAAGGATTATCCATTCTTAACTTCTAAATTAGGAATAGGTTTACTTGCCGGAGAATCAGGACTAGTGACCCAATTCTGGGAAAAGTTTAAAACTTCCCTCCAAGGTTCAGTCAGAGATCGTTGGTAAATCAATCTTAGAAAAGGTTTTTCTACTTTTGTCCAATTCAAATAGAAAAAAATATAAGATAGCACTAGATGCAAGGCCTCTATCCACTCCAGTTTCGGGAGTAGGCAGATTGATCGAATCTGTTCTCAAAGGTTTTGAAAAAGATCCCGATTTTGAATTTTATCTTTTTTCCCACAGGCCAATCCATGAAGGTTATGCTGATCTATTCAAAAATCCGAATATAAAACCAGTAATCGGGCAGGGACTATTCTCTAAAAAGGGAGGGATTTACTTTGCATTCTATCTCCCTTTCCAATTGAGAAAATATGAGATCGACCTGTTTTGGGGAACTCAACAAGTATTTCCTTTATTCTTATCCAATAGTATTCCGGGGGTTTTGACTTATCACGATTTTGTGGCTTATCGTTTTCCGGAAACAATGAGGCCTATTGCAAGATTCCAACAGCTTTTTTATCTAAGAAGAAGTATCCAAAGAGCTGATTTTATTCTGGCAAACTCCGAATTCACTTCTTCCGAGATCATAAAATACTCTTCCTTTCCGAAGGATAAGATAGATATAATCTATCCCGGTTACGATCCTAAAGAAATCGAAAAGATAAAAACTCCTCCTACAAAACGTATCTCAAAGTTACCTAAAAAATTCTTTCTGACTGTTTCTACTTTAGAACCTCGTAAAAATTTCGGAACACTTCTGAAAGCATACCAAGAAGCTAGAAAAGAGAAATCCGATCTAGTTTGGGTCCATGCCGGGAAAGAGGGTTGGGAATCTCCCGAGTTTTTAGAAAAATTCAAAAAATCTTCCGAGTCCGGAGAATTAATCTGGTTTGATTTTGTAAATGAAGATGAGCTGAAATATCTATATTCTCAAGCGAGTCTTTTTGTTTTTCCTTCCATTTATGAAGGATTTGGAATCCCTCTTTTAGAGGCACTTGCTTATTCTTTACCTTGTATCGTTTCCGATCTTAACGTATTTAGAGAAATTGGAAAAAAATCCTGTGTATACATTTCTCCGGAATCAGTAGAAGAATGGAAAAATGCAATTTTGGATTTTCAAAAGAAGAAATATAAATTTCCAAAAGCTGACTTGAAAAGATTCGAAAGAAAAAAATCGGCTGCGCTTGTTAAAAAAATTTTTAGAGATCTAGTTTCTTCTAAAACTGCCTAAGATCTTTTGTAAGAAGGACTTTTTACCTTCTTCTATTGTTCCTGAAAAAATAATATCTGTCGAAGATTTCCAATGAGTATGGATCCGATTTCTGTCCAAGGCTTGGAAATAAATTTGTTCAGTTGGACTCACATTCCAGACGAATAGATCTTCTTTTCTCGTCCAAGAATTATCCGTCCAGTCGATGCATATCCTTTCTAAATTTTTGCCGGATCTTAATTGTAGGATAAATCCTTTTTTAGGATCCAAATATGCAGCAAGAATTGGGGGTTTGGAAGATCCTTCCGGGGCTCCGGAATCGAAATGGATACCTTCTCCTTGGAACCTTCTTCCTTCCAAATACGATTGGAATTCCGAAAAATGGAAATAGTAATTATAGATCCTGGTTTCTTCCAAGGCTGAAAACCTTGTACAAGTTTTTGATCTACACTCTTTAAAGCAAGGTAGAATTAGAAGTAAATGACTTGTAGCTTGGATTCTTATTTGTAAACTGGAAGTATGGTTTTTAGAAAAGCCTGGCCTGTTTTATTTCTTCTTTTTTCCATTTTATTCATAAACGATTGCAGATCGGACGAGCAACCCTTGCTCTATCAAGTGACACTTCAGGATTGGGAAGGGAATTCCCACAAATTTTCAGAAGACAAAGGCAAGTTGGTGGTCTTGGATTTCTGGGCGAGCTGGTGTGAACCTTGTAAAAAGGCAGTCCCCGTGGTTGAAAAACTGAGAGAAAAATTGAATGGTTCTCCGGCAGTCGTGTTAGGAGTGAATACGGAAGACGATCTAAGTTTGGAAGAGATCAGAAAGGCTGCTTCCGAATTCGGAATGTCATATCCAAGCCTTTTGGACCCGAAATGGGAACTTGTAACCCCTCTAAAAATAGAAGGACAGCCGGCGTTATTCGTATTTAGCAAATCCGGAAAGAAACTTCATTCCCAATATGGAATTTCAGAGAAAGATCTACCAATATTGACCGGAAGACTAAAAAACTGGCTCGAATCTCCTTAGAATCGGGTTTTATCCATAACGATCGTGTAATAAAAAATCAAACTTAGACTCGTTTTAAAAAAAAGGATTTATCTTTAAGCATTTAGTTTGAATCTGGAATCAGATTCCCGGTGGGTGCTGCCGGACATCATCCATCTTTCCATATCATTTCAGGAGAATTTCCATTCATGGCTGAGAATCTCGCCCAACTATTTCGTGAGTCGGCAGAAAAATTTAAAAATAAACCTGCTTTCTTATACAAAGACGCGCAAAAGAATTATTTGCCGATCAACTATTCGGAGTTATACGAAGCAGGTTTGAATCTTGCCGAGGCTTTGATCGAACTTGGTATTCAATCCAGAGATCATGTCGCGCTACTCGCTGATAACCGTGTAGAATGGATCATTGCAGATTACGGTATTATCATGACCGGTGCGGCTGACGTTCCAAGAGGAACAGATATCACCGATTCAGAGATCGTTTATATTGTTAGTCACTCTGAGTCCGAAGTTGTATTTATAGAAAACGATAAAATGTTGGAGAAATTCAACAGAAACAAATCCCAGCTTGGCAAAGTTAAAACCATTATCGTAATGGATAAAGAATCCGAGGCTCCAGGCGTTCTGAAAATGTATGATCTGATCGAAAAAGGAAAAGGTTTAAGAGCTTCCGGTTCTCGTAAGGTAGAAGATAGAGTTGCTGCTATTAAACCTGAGGATCTTTTCACTCTGATCTATACTTCCGGAACTACCGGTCTTCCTAAAGGTGTTCAATTAAGACATTCTAATATGATGCACCAAGTATTGAACGTAACTCCTATGTTAAAGATTAGTGCCGAAGCTAAACTACTTTCCATTCTTCCTGTATGGCACGTATTCGAAAGAGTTGTGGAATATGTTTGTATCAGCATTGGTGCCGCTACATATTACACTAACGTTAGGGATCTTCGCCAAGACTTGGCAACTGTGAAACCTACATTCATGGGTTCTGCTCCTCGTCTTTGGGAAAATATCTATAACGGTATTTACACAAGAATTAATGATCCAAGCCAAACTCCTGCGCTTCGTCGTGGATTATTTAAATTGGCTTATTTCTTCTCTGATAAGAAAAACGCTGCAGTTCGTTTTATCACAGGCAAAGAAGTGGATTATCACGGAAGAAATCCAATCGTTTCCTTATTTTACGGGATATTAATGTTGGTACAGTTAGTATTAACAGGACCTTTCACTTTGACTGTAGCTTCTTCCATTGCTGCATATCTACTTGCTCCTACTGAGTTCTCTTATTTAAGTCTGCCTCTGTATATTCTTGCAGGACTTGGAGTATTCTTAAATAGCGCAACTCTTGATAAGATCGTTCTTTCCAAGATCAGAACAGCTACCGGTGGAAGACTGAAAGCTTCTATCTCCGGAGGAGGAGCTCTTCCTCGTCACGTAGATGAGTTCTTCAATAATATTGGGATCAATGTATTGGAAGGTTACGGTATGACTGAAACTTCTCCTGTACTTTCCGTGAGAACTTTCCAAAAATTGATCATCGGTTCCGTAGGTTCTATCGTTCCTAAAACTCATCTTCAGATCAGAAATGATAATAACGAAGTTCTAACAGAGATTGATGCAAACGGAAAAGTGATCAAAGGTAAACTAGGTCGCAAAGGTGTTGTGTTCGTAAACGGTCCTCAAGTTATGAAAGGTTATTTCAAAAATGAAGAAGCAACCTCTAAGGCACTTGTAGACGGATGGATGAACACAGGTGATATGGGGATGATCAACTTCAAACATACCCTTACACTTACCGGTAGAGCTAAAGACACAGTGGTTCTATTAGGCGGAGAAAACGTGGAGCCGGTTCCAATCGAGAACAAACTCCAAGAGTCCGTTTATATCAGCCAGTGTATGATCATTGGTCAAGACCAGAAAAACCTGGGAGCTATCATTGTTCCTGACTTCGAAAAGTTGGGCGAATGGGCAAAAGAGAACGGAGTGGATATTTCCAATAAAGATGCGTTGAACGAAAACGCGAAAGTTGTGGATCTATTCAGGAAAGAGATCAAAGCTCTTAACAATGCAAAGAATGGATTTAAGTCCTTCGAGCAAGTTACTCCATTCTTCATCGTTTCCAAACCTTTCGAGGTAGGAGATGAGTTGAACAATATGTTGAAGATGAAACGCCACGTAATTGCTGAAAAATACGCGGATAAGATTAAAAAAGTCTACACAACAGATAAATAATTCTCTTAATAAGGGCTTAGTGCCCTCAAAAGAGGAAAGAAGGAGCCTCGGTTGCAAACCGGGGCTTTTTTTACCCTGAGGAGAATTTTGTAAGCCGCCGATATGTATCCTGTATGGCGAAAACGACCCTCTCCAAACCTAGTATATTCGAGCCTTATGGTCATTCAGACCTTTATGCTTTGGACAATCTCTACTTTTCTACGTTAAGAGAAAGGGAAGTCTGGGACTTTTCTAGGGTGAAAGAATTTTCCGCCTTAAATTTAGGATTCATATTCGCTAGAGCGGAACTTTCATGGAAGAAGTTCCAGTCCGAATTAGAGATCAAAAATCTTAATCCAAGTTTTAAAAAAGGGATCTGTTTGAGTGCAGGTTGGGAAGAGGCACCCGGACTTAAGGTTGATTCGTTCGTTCCAAAAGTTTTGGGTACGGAAGAAGTTTTTCAATATTCTAGATTGGAAGATGTCTCGGAAGAAATTCCTTTTAGGGAATTTTTCTCTCTTGAAGGATTTGTATTTCAAGGAACTTGGAAAGATAAAAATTATCTGATCTTATTTTCAAACATCCATTCGGAAGCCAGGAATCTTCCTTCTGTGATCAAAAAAATTTCCCATTTTCATTCGGAAAAAAAGTCGGAAGGGAATTTTTTCTTGAGAACTGAAAAACAATCTTATTTAAATTTTCTGAAACCAAAGGAATCATTGGGTCCTTTATTCTTACAAGAAAAGAAAATAGACCAGGATCCATTTTTGTTTTTGAGCCTGGAATATTCGGATATTATAAAGTAAGTTAGTTACACTTTACTCCAAATGTTTACTGAACAGAAACGCCTCAATCGCTTCGTAGTCTTCATTCTCAGAAAGTTCTAAAATTTTCTTCAAAAGAAAGTTTGCCTGTTTCAAGCTGACTGATCCTAAAATTTTACGGATTGGTCCTACGAATGGAATGGATATAGAAAGTTCTCTAAATCCCATTCCTAAAAGTAGGATCGTAAAATTTGTATCTGAGGCAAGCTCACCACAGATACTTAATGGTCTTTCATATTTCCAAGCAGTTTCTACGATTTGAACTAAAGCTCTTAAAAAAGAGATATGGAATGGATTGTATAATGAGGAAACGTTCACATTATTTCTGTCCACTGCCATTAAATACTGCAATAAATCGTTTGTTCCGACTGAGAAAAAGTCTACTTCTTTTGCCAAAACATCCATGGAAGATACTGCAGAAGGTGTTTCTACCATCACTCCCAGTTTGATCTTCTTATTGAACTTTTCCTTCTTGGCAGTAAGTTCTCTTTTACATTCTTCTAATATTTCTTTTGTTTTTTTGATCTCTCCCAGATTGGTCACCATCGGGAGCATGATGCTCAAATTTCCGTAAGCAGACGCTCTCAAAATTGCGACCAATTGTTCTTTAAACCAATCCGGATTTTGAAGGCTGTATCTGATTCCTCTATTTCCTAAAAAAGGATTCTCTTCGAATTCTCCCGTAGAAAATTTATCTGCACCAATATCAAATGTACGGATATACACAGGATTCGGATCCATTCCTTCTGCGATCCTTTTATAGGCTAAAAATTGCTCTTCGCCGGAAACGTTTTTGTCCTGGTATTTTAAGAATAACGACTCCGAACGGAAAAGCCCCACTCCATCCACATCCGCCTTTCTAGCAAGTTCACAGTCTGTATCAGATTCTAAATTACATTTTAGTCGGATCTTTATGCCGTCTTTTGTGACTGCCTTTTTAGGTTTTATTACCTTCGTTTCAAAACTTAGGGGAGAAGAAGCCCCATAATATTTCACTTCTTCGATTGTTGGATTTCTTACGATCTGTCCCGTGTCAGCGTCTAAGAAAACATATTCAAAATCGTTAATATTTCTATAAAATTCTTTTAGACCAACAATAGTAGGGATGCCGTAGTTTCTGGCAAGAATTGCCATATGGCCTGTTTTTCCACCTAGATCGGTTGCAATTCCTCGAATTTTACTCTTATCCATTAAGATCATTTGAGAAGGAGTTAATTGCCTCGCGACTAGGATCACGTCCTCTGATTGATCTGCTAAGAAAGAGACTTCTTCTTTTTTATCTAATAGGTTTTCGAGGATTCGATTGGAGATGTCTTGGAAATGATCTGATCTTTCTCGGAAGAATGGATTGTCTAAACGATTGAACTTGTCAGTGAGTTCGTTGATCGTATTTTGAACCGCTAAAAATGCATTCTCGTTATATTCTTTGATCCGATTTCTAAATGAATCTTGGAGTCCTGGATCTTCTGTGATTGTTACCTGAGTTTCTAAAATTTCTTTTAGCTCTCTGTCTTGTTCTCTTGTTTTGAGACTTGAGATAAGAGATTTTAATTCAATTTTAGAAGAATCTAAGGCGTTCGCGAGTTTTTTGAGTTCTTCTTGTTTTTGAGTCTCGTGGATATAGGCGCCGTGAGCTAGATGTCTTCTCTTTGTCCCGACTTTTACGCAACGACCGTAAAATCTGCCGGGAAAAGCGACTATTCCCATATATGTACTTCTTTTCCCGCCGCCATTCATAGAATGAATATCCGCAGGTAGAAATACAGTAGTTTAGTGAATCGACAAGTCTTTTATAAATCTGGAATATCCCGCCCAAATCGGAGGCGGGAAAATCGTAAGAATTAGACCATCGCCGCTTTTCTGTTGAAAAGTGGAATACGACGGCTTTTGTATTTGCCCAATTCGTTTCCAGTTACTGAACTCATGACTAACTTAGCCATAGAAACGTCCAGGGCATGTCCCGCCTTAGAAGCCAAATAGTGTCCGATGATTGGTCTTCCTGCGATGGAAAGATCGCCCACCAGGTCCAAAATTTTGTGTCGGACACATTCATTCTCATATCTGAGGGATTCGTTTAGATATCCGTCTTGGGTAAGAACGATTGCATTGTCCAAGGAACCTCCCATTGCAAGTCCTCTTGCTTGGAGCGCCTCCACATCTTTTAGGAATCCAAAGGTTCTGGCCGGTAAAATTTCGTTTTTGAGGATGTCGCGGTCCAGATCGATTGTGATATTCTGGCCTTTAAGAAGAGGGTGAGGGAAATCGATTGTGTAAGTCACTTTCCAGGTTTCGCTTGGAAGGATTACAAGGTATTTGTCCCCGTCTACCACCCACATTGGGTTTTTTACATAAATAGGTTCGATTTTTTCTTCGAATTCAGTATAACCAGTGCTTTCGAATGCCTCAAGGAAAGGAAGGGAAGATCCGTCCATGATCGGAACTTCTACAGAGTCGATTTCCAGGACCATGTCAGTAATTCCTAGGGAGAATACCGCCGCCATTAGATGCTCTACGGTTTGGACTCTATGAAGCCCATCTCCAAGTGTAGTAGCGTTACTCGTATCTACCACGTTGCTTAATTCTACAGGGATGGATGCCTTATCTTCTCCCTTTCTATATTCAAAAACTATACCTGTTCCAACAGGAGCAGGGTGCCCGACCAGATTTACTTCCTTGCCGGAATGTAATCCGATCCCCTTAATTCTTACTGTTTCTTTAAGAGTTTTTCTATGTTCTGTGAAATTCATCATTTCCTACCCCGGAAACTTTCGGTTCCGGAATCCATTCGCATTGCACTGGGCTTTATACTCTATTGGACGTTTGCAAAATCCAAAGAAAATTAACCCTTTAGGACTATAAAAGCAATATCTATGCCAGGTGCAGTGCAAAAAGATGATTTTAGACAGGCATTATAGCCCGGTACAGAGACAACTAGACATAATTTGAAAGAAATTTCTGTACTTTTGTCTCTTTTTTACAACAGTGTTGTTTTAGGGAGACAGAATCCATTTACCATGGTAACTCTTCCCCGTTTTGATGAAAGAATCTTCCGGACCTTTCTGGGGAGAGTTTTTCCACCAAATGTGCGAGTCCTTCGGCTGCTTCTCTGGGTGGAATTCCTTGTCTTCCTGTCATTTCGGTAGCTACCATTCCAGGGTGGAAAATGCCTACGGAGATCTTTTTAGGTGCAAGGTCACGGGAGAGACTGACTGCTCCAGCATTCAGGGCGGCCTTGGACATTCTATACCCGTAGTAAGCACCTGAAGTATTGTCTGCAATGGATCCCATTCTACTAGTGATAAATATTAGTTTGGAGTGAGGGGCAAGTTTAGGAAGAAGAAGTCGACTGAGTCTTATAGGTCCAATTGCATTTACTAGGATTTGGGTCTCTAGTTCTGTAAAGTCCACACTTTCCAAATTATCAGGGATCAAGATCCCTGCGTTATTGATGAATATGTCCAACTTGACCCCGGTCAGAAAACTGGAAAGTGTTTCGAAACTTTGGCTTTGGGTAAGATCCAGGCCTTCGAAAATTTTTACATTTAACCTGCGTAAAGGTTCTGAACTTTTTCTACAAGCTGCATAGACTGTGTAACCTTTTTCTGAATATAAATTTGCGAGTTCTAGACCGATTCCTCGGTTGGCACCTGTGATTAAAATCTGTTTCATTCGGATTAAATTAAAGAGAAGAAGTCTAGAAAGATATACTTGAAGCCAGGAATCGATTGACGTCTTGGAAAATATTTTCCAAAGTTTCCCGCGTATGCAATTCCAGATCTCTCATAAACCTTCCTTCTCCTTATTGAAACTTAGATTAGGCCCTGGTCAATCGATTAAATCGGAGGCCGGAGCCATGGTGTACATGAGTTCCAGAATGGGAGTGGAAACCAAGATGGGAAGTGGCTTTCTATCTGCACTTTCCAGAAAAATTTTCGGAGGAGAGTCATTCTTCTTCAATACTTATACTGCTCCTGATTCGGGTGGAGAGATTGGGCTCGCTCCGGATCTTCCCGGAGATATTATTGATTTGGATCTCGATGGAAAAAGTATTTTTGTCCAATCAGGATCTTATCTTGCTTCCGATCCAGGCATCCAAGTTGTTTCTAAATTTGGAGGTCTTCGTTCTTTATTCGGAGGAGAAGGTTTGTTCTTATTAGAAATTTCCGGAACAGGAAAAGTATTCTTAAGTTCTTATGGAGCTATTGTTCCAATCAAAGTAGAAGGAAATTATACCGTAGACACAGGTCATATAGTCGCCTTTGAAAATTCACTCCAATTCAAAGTAGGAAAGGCTGGAGGAAATTGGAAATCCACTTTACTAGGTGGCGAAGGTTTAGTCGCAAACTTTTCAGGAAACGGAACTCTTTGGATCCAATCCAGAGTGCCTTCCGGATTTATCAGCTGGCTTACAAAACTTCTTCCAGTTTAATAAACATTAGGAATTAAAATGAATATCCAAGTTTTATACAAACCATCTTATTCCGTAGCGAAAGTTAATTTAAGTTCCGGAGAATCTATCAAGGCGGAAGCGGGAGCGCTCATGAGTATGAGTTCTCATATCCAAATGCAGACTAGCAAAGCACAGCAAGGAGGGTTATTCAAATCCTTGAAGGCAGCTTTTTTAGGCGGGCAATCTTTTTGGATGAATACATTCTCCGCATCGCAAGCGGGAGAAGTATTACTCGCTCCCACGCTTCCCGGAGATATAGAACAACTAGATCTGAACGGTACGATTTTTATCCAATCCAGTTCCTTTCTTGCGGCAAAACCTGAGATTGATATAGATACAAAGTTCCAAGGTCTAAAAGGTTTTTTCAGCGGAGAATCTTTATTCTTCTTAAAGCTGAGTGGAAACGGTACAGTTTTGATCTCTAGTTACGGCGGGATTGAAGTATTGGATGTAGAAGGTGAATTCATAGTAGATACAGGTCATATAGTTGCCTTTGAAGAAGGCCTACAATACGAGATCACTAAGTTTGGAGGTTGGAAATCGTTCTTCTTGGGTGGAGAAGGTTTAGTAGCCAAATTCAAAGGAAGAGGAAGGCTCTGGCTCCAATCCAGAAATGTGCCTACACTCGGCGCTTGGTTCAGATCCGAATTACCACCTAGAAAGGAATAATATATGAAATTTGAAATATTAGCAAAACCTGATTTTCCCATCTTAAAATTAAATATGAATTCTGGAGAATCCATTCGTGCGGAATCCGGAGCAATGGTTGCAATGTCCCCTCAGGTCAAAATGGAAACCAAGGCCCAAGGTGGAATATTCGCATCCGCAAAAAGAGCTTTGTTTAGCGGTGAGTCATTCTTCCAAAACACATTCACAGCGGAAGGTGGAAATGGTGAATTATTTTTGACCTCCGCTACACAAGGAGACTTGGAACATAGAGCTCTCAAAAACGAAGAGTTGATCTTAAGTAGAGGGGCCTATGTTGCAGGTGGGACAGAGCTTGTGATAGACAGCAAATGGGGAGGTTTCAAAGGATTTTTTGCGGGAGAAGGTTTATTCTTCTTAAAAGTTTCCGGAACAGGTGACCTTTTCTTCTCTAGTTTTGGAGCTATCCATACAGTAGATGTAGACGGAATGTACATAGTAGACACAGGTCATATTGTGGGTTTTGAACCTAGCTTGGATTACCATATAGATAAAGTAGGCGGATTAAAATCCCTATTCTTATCCGGTGAGGGACTAGTAGCAAAGTTTTCCGGCAAAGGAAAACTTTATCTACAAACTCGTAACCAAAACTCTTTTGCTTCTTGGGCAAATGCTTGGAGAAGAGTGCAACGTTCTACGAGTGGAGGGGATTAAGCCCTTCCAGCATAACCGATCACATCCATAAAGGCGGAAACTGAGAATACCGCCTTTCCTGGTCCTGGTTCTCCATAACCTGGAGGTGTGGGGAGATTATATTTTTCGAATGTAGACTTCCAAACTGTGAGTAATTCGCAGAAATATTCCAGAGGAGGACCGGCCTGTGTTCCTAAAGTTGTATAAGGTTCAGGACACCAAGCTGTGAACCTAGGCATGATCCCCTTAGACATGAAGAAGTCTAAACCTTCTCCAGTGGACTTGATCGCTTCTGCAACTGTAGCAAATCCCCAGGGTTGGGAAAGTTCTACTCCTCCTACAAAGTTAGGAATTACATAAGAAGGTCCAAAAATTTCTGCAGAATCTACAATCCTTTTGATCCAAGTATCTCTGCCTATATAAGCTTCTTTTCCAGGACAAATTTTTCTGAATAGTTCAGGTTCCCAGACTTCGTAGTTTGGATGGTAAACTTGGATTCCTGCATCTTTGAACTTTTTGCAGTCATCATTCTCCCAGGCTTGGGAAACGATCTTGCCCATCCATCTTCCAGGAAATTTTTGCTCGATTGCTTGCGCGTATTCTAAATAAAAATCTATTTCATTTTTTTTCTTGAGAGAAGTGATTACGGAACCGCCGGTGATCGTATACACTTTTGCGATCTCGTCTTCTGCATCTATCCAAGACAAGACTTCTAAAATATCTTCTATATCTTTAACGCCTGTGTATGGTCTGCCTGCATTCTTTTGTTGTCTATAATTATGATTGATATCACAGTAGGCACATTCTTCGTCCTTACCAAAATACTGGCAGTTACGGAATACTGTTAAGTAGATAAGATATCCCCATTCGATAACAGGCGCAATCTCTCCCGGGATTTTTCCGGACTTGGTCTTGTGTCTGTACCAAGCAGGCTTGGGTGGATATTCCAGTTTTCCTAAGAATGTTTCGTTAAGATAAAGACCTGGTCTACCCTCGTCCTTTTCTCCAGCAGGAATACGTTTCACTTTATATGGTGAAGTTGGATTATTACGAGTAGAAACTATTGTGGGTAATAAATTGAAATAACCACCAGTGATCTTAATCTCTTCCGGTGCTTTGGAGTCAGTTCCTTCTTTCATATCTGCGAGTGGAATATGGTCGAAAGAGAAGATGAAATAATCCTTGGTCTTATAATCTCCTCCTATCTGAAAAGATTCAGGAAGAAAATGGATCCCTTGCCTCAGAATATCCTGCTTCAGAATTGCTTCGAATGGGATCTGTTTATATTTTTTTTCCATTTCCTCCAACAGGGCTATGGAAGATTCGGGGCGAAGGGTACTCGTGCTCATCTTAACTCCAGACTGGTTTACATGGGAGTTTTGGCATCTAGTTTTTGGCTTTTTCATCCTTGACTGAGAGATTTCAAACTGTATTTTTTCTGCCAGAATGAGACGATTTCGCCATAGGATCCTAACCTTCTCTCTATTTCTGGGACTCTTCCTATTTACGGGAGAGGATACTGATCTTCTTGCCAAAACTAAGAAACAAAAAACTAAAAAAGAAGGCGGCACAGAATACGTTTTCGGTTGGACCCAAGTAGCTTCCGGATTTAAGGAAATCACTGATATACAATTTCACCCTAGCATGCCGGACGAGATGGTTGTCTTAGAGAAGAAGGGAAAAATTCTTCTTTGGAATTTTACAAACAAACAGTCCAAGCTGATTGCCGATTTTACAGGAAGCGTAGAAACAAGATCGGAAGAAGGTTTACTGGGCTTAGCATTTCACCCTAAGTTTTCCGAAAATAAACTCTTCTATATCAATGCGGTATCTAAGGAAGCAGGTAAGGACCAAACATTCATTTTAGAATTTCGCTGGGCTGATTCGAACGTGATCCGCTGGCAGGATCGTAAGAGGATCTTACTCAGAGTGGATCAGCCTTATTCCAATCATAATGCAGGGCAATTGAGCTTTGGCCCTGATGGAAAATTATATATCGGTTTTGGAGATGGGGGCGCCGGAGGAGATCCATACAAGCACGGACAAAATACCTCTACTTATCTAGGAACTCTTATCCGAATAACGCCTAACCTAGATACAAATGCTCCTCCATATAAAATCCCGGAAGACAATCCTTTTAAAAATACTCCAGGCTTTCTACCTGAGATCTGGGCCTATGGGCTTAGAAATCCATGGAAGTTTTCTTTCGATACCAAAACAGGAGATCTTTACCTTGCTGATGTAGGACAGGATGATTGGGAAGAAGTAGATCTGGTTCTAAAAGGCAAAAACTACGGTTGGAATATAAAAGAAGGGGCTCATTGTTTTTTACCTAAGGAAAATTGCGAAAAACCCGGGTTAACCGATCCAATTCTGGAATATAATCATGATTTGGGTCGTTCTATTACGGGCGGATACGTCTACCGAGGGAAAAATCTTTCCAAATACTATGGATGGTATATATTTGCGGACTTTGTCTCTGGAAAGCTGCTTGGTTTTCCCACCGAAGCAGAAGGTAAAAGGAAACTAACTGTATTAGGGGATACTCACTTTCTAATTAGCACATTTGGCCAGGATTCCACAGGCGAGCTGTATTTTGGTGATTTTAGTTCAGGAAATATCTTCCAAATTGGAAAAAAAAATTGAAATAAATTGAAAATCCCAAATCCATAGATGTTAACCCAATATAGATCGGACTGCCTCCACCGCGGTTTCTGATTAATCTCGATCAAAGAAGGATAGGGGTATGAATAAGATCATTTCCGTTGCATCGGCCGTCCTAATGGTCGGTCTGTTGACATCCGGAGCTTGTAAAAAGCCTGCGGAGAACGCGGATTCCGCGAACGCAAAACAGAGCCAACCATCGGCAATCGTAGTATTTAGCGTAGGAGAAGCAAAAATCCAACACGCTGACTTAACTGAAGACAAAGCTAGTCTTGGAACTGTCCTGAAAGAAGGGGACAAAGTTGAAACCAAGGCAAAAGCGAAAGTCGATATCCAATTCTCAGACGGTTCTGCCATTCGTTTGGCTGAAAAGTCCAGCTTGGAATTCTCCGCTCTCGCTTTGAATACCCAAGGAAACACTGATACAAGATTGTCTTTAGTTTCTGGAAAAGTTTTCGCTAAAGTAAATAAAGCAAGCAAAGACGATCAGTTCTCTGTAGTAACTCCGACCGCAATCGCGGGAGTTAGAGGAACTTCTTTCGTTGTGGATCGTACTAAAAACGACAGATCTGTTGTAAAAGTATTAGAAGGATCCGTTGCAGTATCTCCAAGAGTTCGCGCTCTGGAAGGTGCAAGTGCTGAAGAAATTTCTGCGAATGCAGAATTACAGAAGATCAAAGCTTCTTTAGACAAAGCTGAAGTTATCTTAGAAAAAGATGAGTCTTCCATAGTAAAAGCTCCTGATAAAAAATTCGGTGAGAAAGAACTTACTAAGCTAGACGCTACTTTGGAGAAAGATATTCCTAAAGCGGTTACTAAACTAAGTGGCGCTGGAGTATCCAAAACCGAAGAAGAAGAGATCAGAACTATCGTTACTCTGGACAAAGACACAACCGATAAATTAGTAAAACTGAATATCGATCCTAAGTCCGGAAAAATAGACGAAGCTACAAACGCTGCTAACGAAGCTGAGAGAAAGAAAATCGAAGAAGAATTAGCTAAGCGTCAGTCTGACGAGCTGAAAAGATTCAAGAACGTTCTTGTTTCCGCTCCTAAGAACCTGAAAACTAATAAGGATCTTGTAAACTACTACGAGAAACTGGAAAAAATCGTATTGGCTGATGGCAAAACTACCATCATCGGAGCGATCGTAGACCAGCAAGGTAGTACGATGATCGTCCATACCGAAGACGGTATCAAGAAGATCAACCAGGATGATGTAAAAGAAGTTATCTACGACTTCCAAACTAAATCCGAAAACTAATCCACAGGCACAAGCTTAAAGGTGGAAAAATCCCGGGTTACCGAAAGGTGGCTCGGGTTTTTCTATTTATGGGGTTTATGATGTGGATGAGTATCTAAATAACGATCCCAGAGTTTTAGGATCATATTCGAAATTTCTTCTAGATCTAAAATTAAAACTTTATCTTTATAATTTACTAACAGCTTACTTCTGCCGAATTTTTGGATCTCTCCCCATTCTACTCTGAAACCTGGGATCAAACTAATCGCATCAAACAGAAGATCTTTGATCTCCATTTTAGAAACATGACCATCTTGTTTGGAAAGATAAGATAGAATGGAGTGGAAGATGATCTTTTTCATCTCTCCTGTATCCGGAATCTCCGGAAATTTATCTTTGACTCTTTTTAATTTTCGAACCACGGCACTTGCTCGTCCGCGTGATAAGAACTTCTGACCAAAGGTCCGGAGAATACTGTTCTGAAACCTAAGGCTTTTCCGAATTCTTTCAGATCCTTAAATACCTCAGGGCGGATATACTCGCTAACAGGAAGATGTGTTGGGGTTGGTTGCAGATATTGTCCTAGAGTGATCATCTGCACTCCAACTGATCTAAGATCTTTGAGTGTTTGGTGGACTTCTTCTAATGTTTCGCCAAGTCCTAGGATTAAACCACTTTTAGTTAAAAGTCCTCTTTCAGATGCATGTTTTAGGACATCCAAAGATCTTTCATATTTTTTAGCAGGGGCTACGGTAGGAAATAGTCTCTCTACTGTTTCTAGGTTATGATTGAATATATCCGGCTTGGAAGAATATACGATCTCTAAGTTTTCTTCCCTCATTTTGAAGTCTGGGACTAAAATTTCAATTTTGCATTCAGGTAATCTTTCTCGGATCAGCTCTACAGTTTTTTTATAGTGAAAAGCTCCTCCATCTGATAGATCATCTCTATTGACTGAAGTGATTACTACATGGTTGAGGCCTAAGGCCTTTGCAGATTCGGCTACTCTTAAAGGTTCTTCCGGATCTAAGGCGAGTGGCTTTCCAAATGCAACATCACAGTAAGAACAACGTCTTGTGCAAATATCCCCCGCGAGCATATAAGTGGCCGTTTTTCTAGACCAACAATGGTTTAGGTTCGGGCAAGAAGCACTTTCGCAAACTGTATTGAGTTTCCCTCCCTCTACGGAACTGCGAACGAAATCGACCGGATTTTCCTTTTCGCGGAAAGGAAGCCTAACCTTTAACCAATCCGGTTTTTCGGGAGCGGGTTGGTAGGCATTAGATCTGGGCTTCTTTTTGAGAGGATTCACCCTTAAAGCCTCCGTCTGAGTCTCCAAACAGTCAAGTGTTTTGGGTAGCCGGAAACAGGCGGGTCCCTGAATCTGGAGGGATCGGCCAATGCCGGGGGATAGTTTGAGCGAAAAAATCGCAAAAGAAAAATCGGGGGAAGAATCCTCCAAAGAGATCCGGATCAACAGATTCCTGGCAGACTGTGGCCTAGGTTCTCGCAGAAAGGTAGAAGAATTGATCCTTTCCGGCAAAGTCAAAGTCAACGGAGCTGTAGAAAAGAATCTAAGCACAAAGATCCGTGTGGGTTCCGACATAGTTCAAGTTGGAAATAAAAAATTAGATCCCCCTACAGAATCGGTATTCTTAGCGTTAAACAAACCGAAAGGTTTTCTTTGCTCCCATAGCGATCGTTTTCATTCTAATACGGTTTTTGAATTACTCCCTAAAAAGTATGGAAAACTTTTTATAGCAGGAAGATTAGACCTGGATTCCAGGGGACTTCTTCTTTTATCCGACCAAGGACATTTAGTTCAAGAGATCACTCATCCATCCGAAGGTTCCGAAAAAGAATACGAAGTAATCTTAGAGGAAGACTTGGATGCCAAGGAAGTGAAGGATAGATTTACTAAAGGGTTTATGGACGAGGGAGAATTTTTAAAAGCGGAGAAGGTTACATCCTTAGTAAAAGGAGAAGAATCTTCTAAGTTTAGAGTGATCTTAAAACAAGGAAGAAAACGTCAGATCCGTAGGATGTTCTCAATCCTTGGTGGAAGAGTGATCGATCTACAAAGGATCCGTATCGGAAAACTTTCTTTGGAAAAATTGAAAATCGGAGAAGGTAAGTTTGTCTTACTGGATCCTAAAGTTTGGAGACCATGAATTTTACCAGTTTAGAATTTTTATTTTTTTTCTGCCTAGTATTTCTGGTGTATTGGAATCTTCCAGATCATTGGAAGAAATTTTTTCTAATCCTAAGTTCAGGATTTTTTTACGCATTCGCTTCTTGGAAATTCCTGTTTCATCTGATTGCGGTAGTTTCGATCAATTGGTTTTTTATCCGGTTTTTTCTGAATAAAAAATGGTTCTTGCCGGTTTCTATTGGATTCAATGTTCTTAATTTAGCTTTTTTTAAATATTTCTATTTTTTTGCGGATCTTCTGGGGGTATTTTTCGGAATTCCTGAATTCCAAAATAAGATCAGCCTGGACGGTATCTTATCCAAATCACTGGAATGGGCCGGTTTCGAAGTGGTACTTCCGCTCACTATCAGCTATTATACTTTTCAGTTAATTTCTCTACTTGTGGATAAGAAGAAAGGATTGATACAAGAGGATCTGAGTTTTTTAAAGATCGCTTCCTATATTTTTCTATTTCCGGTAATGATTGCAGGACCGATCCTAAGATATTCAGACGTTTCTACTCAATTCGATTCTCCTAAAATGGAAAAAGAAGATATGGTAGATGGGTTATGGTTGGTAGTAGTAGGCCTTTTTAAAAAATCTGTGGTGACCGCTTTAATGTCCGGATCCATTTTTCAGGTTTTTGCGGAAACTTCTTCTTTTTCCGGACAAGCGTTACTAAGTACGATTTATTTTTTCGCGATATACCTTTATTTGGATTTTTCCGGACTTACCGATCTTGCGAGGGGTATGGGAAAACTTTTAGGTTTTACTTTACCTCAAAACTTCAAGGCACCGTTTTTCTTTAATGGTTTTGGGGACTTTTGGAGAAGATGGCATTTGACCTTCTCCTTTTGGATTCGAGATTATTTGTACATTCCACTCGGAGGTTCCAGAAGCGGGACATTACGTACCTGTTTCAATTATCTGGTTGCGTTCGGATTAGGCGGACTTTGGCACGGGGCTAATTTAAATTATCTGACTTGGGGAGCTTTGACCGGACTTTATCTTTCTGCAGAAAGAGCGTTTAAAGATTGGAATATAAAATTAATACCTGAAATACCGTATGTAAAAAGAACGATTACTTATCTTTTCGTTCTGCATATATATATAGTGTCTTGGATCCTATTTTTCACTCCGGATTTCAGCTCTGCAGTCGCTGCAGTACAAAGAATTATCGTTTGGGCTCCTGGAGTAAATTTCCCGAATATGGAACCTTGTATCTTTGCACTCTTTGTGGCTTTATTTTTCCATTGTGTGGAGGAATGGCCTGAAAGATTCAAAGTGGCTTTACGATGGAAAACGATACTTCTTCCTATCGTTTGGATCCTAGTTTTACTCGCTTTACCTACTGGTAATGCGGATTTCTTTTACGGGCAGTTTTAATAAGATCATGAAAAAGAAATTTATCTATATCCCATTATTTTTTATCGCTTTCCTGTTCCTTGCGGATAAAATTTTTCTTTTGGATTTTTTCAAAACATCCTTTTACCAAGAGGGAAATCCGGTCTATTACACTCATCGAAACCATCTTTTTGAAAAGTTAAAGAATGATCCTTCGTTAAAAGAGAAAAACCTCGCATTGGCATTCGGAGACTCTAGAGCCTATCCTTATAGTATAAAAACTCTTCCTGAGAATATACAAAAGGATTGGACCGTTTATAATTTTTCCGGTCCGCAGGCGGTACCAGCTTACGGTTTCTATTGGTTCCGTAAGATTATTCAATCCGGGATTAAACCCAAGGTTGTCTTTTATGTCGTTAGTCCTGAAGGTTTCGTGGATGATTCGAGAGGACTTCTATATGAACCGTTCTTGAGAATCGGAGCGGATGAGGAATTCAGACAAACGTATTGGGATCATTTTTCCGATTCTGATAAATTAGAGATCCTTAAAGAAAAATTCTTTTCTATTAGAAAGATCCGACCTGGATTCAAACTTTTTTGGTCCAGACTAACCGGCGGAAAACTAAAGCAGTATAGAGCGGACCAAAATCATGAAAATTTAATTTTGGAATTGGGAAACGGGGAACAACTTGCGTATGCAAGCGTTAGTAATAATCCTAAGAAATTAGCAAAAGACGCACTTAGATTAAAGAGTATTTATCTTTCCGGATTTACTTTAGGTGAAAACGAATTTTATTTCGTGGAAGAATTCTTAAAATTAGCGAAAGAAGAAGGAGTTAAAACCTATCTAATCTGGCCTAAGGTGTATCCAGGTTATAGAGCAGGGTATTACGAACTAGGGCTCGAAAAATCCTGGTGGCCAAGAATACAAAAACTTGCCGAAACATACGGAGCTTCCGCAGCGGATATGAATACTTTAAGTTCTTGTGATCTATATTACGACGGTTCTCACCAAAGTGTACTTTGTATATTAGAACAGTCTGAAATTTTAATGAATGATTATACGGGAAAGAAGAAACTTCCTTAGGATTTTCGCGCAAAGTCGCGGAGCCGCAAAGAGAAGGAGATTTTAATTTCCGATCGTATAAATTGATAGACTTTAAATAAAAAAGGATACCGTATAAAAGGTATCCTTTAAATTCCTTAGCGCACTTGGCGCCTTAGCGTCTCTGCGTGAAAAAATTAATGGTGGATCACCACTTTAATTTCTTAGCGTCTTCTAAGAATTTTTCCAAACCGATATCAGTCAAAGGATGTTTGAATAGTTGCTGGTAAGCGGAGATCGGCATGGTAGCGCAATCAGCTCCACGAAGAGCGGATTCTTTCAAATGGATCGGTCCTCTGATAGAAGCAGCTAAAATTTTTGTTTCGTAACCGTAGTTATCATAGATCTCTCTGATCTCGGAGACAAGTTCCATTCCATCCCAAGAAGTATCATCTACACGCCCGATAAATGGAGAAATATAAGTGGCTCCTGCTTTTGCAGCAAGAAGTGCTTGAGGAGCTGAGAAACAAAGAGTTACGTTTGTAGGAATTCCTTTCTCAGTCAGTTTTACAACGGTTTTCAATCCTTCCGGAATAAGAGGGACTTTGATGACTACGTTTGGCGCGATCTTTACAAGTTCATCTGCTTCTTTCAGCATGTCTTCATGTTTGGTCGCGAGTACTTCTGCACTTACTGGACCAGGAACGATTGCACAGATCTCTTTAATAACTTCTTTAAAGCTACGACCTGACTTTGCGATGAGAGATGGGTTTGTAGTAACTCCGTCCAAAAGACCGTAGGACGCAATCTCTTTGATCTCGTCCACATTGGCTGTATCTAAATATAATTCCACGGTTTGCTCCGAAAGATTTTGAATCTCTCTGGATAGTGGCGGCCTTATGCACCCTCGGTCAAGGATTTCTTATGGGATCAGATCTCTTAAAGTTTTGATTTCTTCGGCGGAGAAGAACTCTTTGTATTCTTTTTCAATCTGGGCCTTTACCTTGGAGCTGAAATAATCCACTCTTCTGGTAAAAGGTTGTTTTTTATAAGCTTCCTTCCACTGGACAATAAATCCACCGGCAGGAGGGGCTTGTCTTTCGTCGGTCAATTCCCAAATGACTGCTCCTCCGATCTTCTTATCATCTAGGGTCTCTTTTTTGGGTTTCCCATATTTATTTTCCAGTTTGGATTGAACTTCTTTTCCTGGAAGATAACGGAAGGAAACTCCAACGGAGAATAATTTACCTGGCTCCAAATGTTCATCTTCGTCTGGAGAAGTTTCTTTTTCGGGACGAGGTTGGTTCTTGTCCTTAGGGCGAGAATCTAAGACCAATTTAGGAGTGGAATAAAAACGGTATAGGTAGAAGATCCCATTTCTTCTTACAAGCAGGGACTTCTCCTTATCTTCATGAACAACTTCTATTTTTTCGTCACTTTGAGGATTAGCAGCTAAGGATAAAAACTTGTCTCTTACTTGCCCATAAGAAGCTTCCCAGGAGACTTCTGCAAATCCGTCTAAAGTTGGTTTGGAGCCGTTATTTCTGGAATTATCTCCCGGAAATTGCGAAAATACGGAACTCCAAGGAAGGAGTAGGGAGAATAAGAACAGGTAGATGGATTGCCCTTTCATTCTTTAACTATCGGCAGAAAATGGAACAAGAAT
This sequence comes from Leptospira andrefontaineae, assembly GCF_004770105.1. NCBI lineage: Bacteria > Pseudomonadati > Spirochaetota > Leptospiria > Leptospirales > Leptospiraceae > Leptospira > Leptospira andrefontaineae. The sequence continues at coordinate 573,984 of NZ_RQEY01000005.1, forward strand.
TAGGAATCTTCCCCCAAATCCTCTATATCTTCTTCGTCTCTGTCTACACGAATTCCCCCGAATTTTACCTTTCCGTTCCATCTTAAGATTAGAAGGACTATTAAGATCAGTACGTTCGGAAGTACGAATAAAAAGGAAATCTCATGATAGAGGCCGTAAACCGCCAAATTTGATGCGATCACTGAAATAAAGATACCGGAAAGTAGCGGAACCTCTTGGTTCAGAAGTCTTGCTAAAAAAGATCCGCTGTTGCGAGAGATCCTGGCAGCTCTTAAAACTTCAGAAGAGATAAAAGAGTAGAATGCAAGGACCAGCACCGGCATCAGAAAAGATAGAAAGAAATAATTTCCAAAAGAATCGGTATAATGAGGAGAGCCGATCAACCCTCCTGTTAGAGTCCAGACATATGCGAAAAATGCAGAGAGTCCGAATGCGAGAAGTCCATATTGAAGACTTCCCGCAGATTCAAAAATGGAAACGATCTTAGAAGGAATAATTCTCGCCCAATCAGTCAGTTCCTGTTTTTCGAAAGTATCCTTTCCGCTCAGGTAGATAAGTCCGAAATAATAGTCTCCTAAGGAAACGACTACTAATGTAATAACTAAATAGATCAGGTAGAGAAAGAATTCCATCTTAATGCCTAAAATGCCTCATGCCGGTGAACACCATGATCAGTCCATGCTCATCAGCTGCCTTGATCACTTCTTCGTCCCGGATAGAACCTCCGGGTTGGATGATTGCTTTTGCTCCTACTTTTGCGATCGCATCGATCCCGTCTCTGAATGGGAAGAATGCATCACTTGCAACATAAGAACCAACAACAGAAAGTCCAACGTTTAGAGCTTTAGTCGCACCTAATTGAACTGAATCCACTCTGGACATTTGTCCTGCACCAATTCCTAAAGTTGCATTCTCTTCCGTATAAACGATCGCATTTGACTTGATAAATTTTACAGTAGACCAAGCGAACATCAAACCTCTGATATCTTCTTCAGTAGGTTGTTTTTTAGAAACGATCTTTAGATCTTTTTCAGTGATGGTTGCATAGTCCCTATCTTGTAAAAGAATTCCGTGATGGATTGGTCGGAGATCCATTTCATCCAATGCTTCTTGGAAATCTGCGATCTCGATCAGACGAACATTCGGTTTCTTAGAGAAATATTCCAGAGCAGCAGGTTCGAACTTCTGAGCGATCACACCTTCTACAAATGTCTCACCGATGAGAACGGCAAGCTCTCCGGTAACAGTTCCCTTGATCCCGATAATTCCACCGAATGCAGAAATAGGATCCGTTCTTTTTGCCAAACGGAAAGCTTCTAAAGTATCATCCGCATAAGCAATCCCACAAGGATTTAAGTGTTTGATAATACAAACGGTATTGTCAGGAAGAAGTGCGGAAATATGGAATGCCGCATCAAAATCTAACATATTATTAAAAGATAATTCTTTTCCTTGCAGAGGAGAAAATTCGCTCTTGGTAAACAAAGGTTCGTAGAATGCGGCACCCTGGTGAGGGTTTTCTCCGTATCGAAGCTTTTGTTTTTTGGTGAAAGATAAATTCAGGATGTCCGGGAACTTCTCCCCAGCAAGCTTATTGAACCAAGAAGAAATTGCAGTATCATACATTGCAGTATGAGAGAATGCCTTTCTCATTAAAAGGAAAGAAGTGTCCGCGTCTACGGAACCATCATTTACCTTCATAGATTCTTCCACAGTTTTATAATCGTTCGGATCGGTAACTACAACTGTATGTCTGTAGTTCTTACTAGCGGAACGGATCATAGAAGGTCCGCCAATATCAATATTTTCTATTGCTTCGTCCAGATGGACTCCGGGTTTGGAAACAGTCTGCACGAATGGATATAAATTCACAACAACCAGATCGATTTTAGGAATTTTTAATTCTTCCATCTTCTGTTTGTGTTCCGGTTTGGAGGTCACACCCAAGAGCCCTCCGTGGACCTTCGGGTGGAGAGTTTTTACTCTTCCGTCCAAGATTTCCGGAAACCCGGTATAATCATCTATCGCTATTGCTTTGATTCCGTTTTCGGTAAGTGTTTTGAGGGTTCCACCAGTGGAAATGATTTCCACTCCTTTGGATTCGAGGTACTTAGCGAATCCGATAAGTCCTGTTTTGTCGCTAACTGAAATAAGGGCACGAGTGATTTTGACCATGCTAGAGGATTGAGACCTTCCTGTCTTTAATGAGGAGCCGATCTTCGCAGAAGTGTTTAACCGCGAGGGGCAGGATTTTATGTTCCTCTTTGAGAATGGCAAGAGTCAATTCTCTTTCGGTCATTCCTTCCTCGATTTTCACAACTCCTTGCAGAATGATGGGACCTGAATCCACACCCTCATCCACAAAATGCGCAGTGCAACCTGCGACCTTCACTCCATAATCGAACGCCTGTTTTTGAGCATGTAGACCTGTAAAGGAGGGAAGAAGAGAAGGATGTATATTGATGATCCTGTTTGGAAAGGCTCGGATGATTTCCGGTTTTAAAATTCTCATGTATCCGCAGGCAACGATCAGATCCGGAGAGATCTCTGTCAGGGTGCGGAGAAGGTCCAGATGATATTCTTCCTTCTTTGAATAAGACTTCCAGTCCAAGATCTTGGCGGGGACATTATGACGGGCTGCGATCTGGATAGAAAGCGCCTCCGGGTTATCTGTGATCAAAAATGCGGGATTTGCGGGGATTTTCCCCTTTTGGATCACCTGAAGGACAGCTTCCAGGTTGCTCCCCCGCCCAGAGGCCAAAAAGACAAGCTTTTTTCTGGGTTTGGGAATCAGACTTGCCAAGAATTTTCGCATCCAATACGCTAAGAATTACCAGTCCACGTTAAGGCGGTCCGGAATTTTGTCGAAAAGTATTTCAGGAGAGACACATGTCACTTGCTAGAAAATCGACGGCGTCCGTCGAACAGTATAAATCCAACGAAATTTCTACTGTGAGTCAGGGCCGGCTTATCGTGATGCTATATGAAGGGGCAATTCGCTTCCTGAACGTTGCCATCGAGAATAATACACCCCGCAAGTACGACGTGGTGAATAATAATATCCTAAAAGCCCAAGAGATTGTGACTGAACTGATGCTCGCTCTGAACATGGAGAACGGTGGAGAAGTCGCAAACAACCTGCTTGGCATTTATGTTTATATTAAAAAACGCTTATTAGAAGCGAATATGAAGAAGGACAGTGAGATCCTTTCCGAAATCATTAAATATCTGGAAGATCTAAAACTTGCATGGGAAGAAATTGAGAAGAAAGAAAAAACTTCTTCCGTGGTCCCTATGCCTAGCGCCGGTTCTAGAGGAACTGGTCTTTCCCTCCAAGGTTAAGATTACTAATGGCGGGTAGGGTATCTAAAATTCAAAATTCTATGGAAGAAACACTTTCCTCATATTATGAGGAGAAGATTTCCTTTTTGGATAAACTGATCGAACTCCAAAAACGCCAATTAGAAATTCTTGGTTTTGGAGACGGAGAAGGCACCGCGAAGTTGGAAATCCAAAATTCCAATCTAGTCGAAAAGATGAAACGACTGGACCGTAAGATCGAACAATTAGAAGAATCTTCTCCTCAAACCTTAGAAATTATTCGACTCTCCGATACGATCTTCCAAAAATTGGAAGAGTCCAGGGATTTGAATTCCCAAGTAGGGGAAAAGATGGAGATCATTCTGCAGGAATATCGCAAAGAGTTGAATATGGTTCAATCCAAGATCCAACTCAAAAAATTCCTAGCTCATAGGAAATTAGGTTGGAAGACGGGGACCTGCTGAGCCGTGCCCTGGACTTTTACGGACTCCCCAAAAAATTCGACGCAAATCTAGTTCGGAGCAGATTCCGGGAACTCTCTCGTAAATATCATCCAGATTCGGGGGAATACGAAACGGATCTTTTATTCAAAGAGCTTGTCCAATTAAGGGATGTTCTTCTTTCTTCTCTCCAAAACGAATCTTTTATAATTTTAGAAAATTCTAAAGAAGATCCGGAAGGATTCCAATTCTATAAACTAGCCAAACAAAAAGCCGCCCAAGCGATCGAAAAATATTTTCAGTTCACGGATGGAAACCCTGTATACTTAAAGAAGGAAGACAATCCTGCACTTCTGCGTTTAAGAGACGAATTGGAAACTGCTAAAAAAGAATTGGAAGATTTTTTGGAAAAATTCCCCAAAAGTATCTGGAAAGAAGATACTGAAACTACTCTTAAAAAAATAAGCGTATGGTTTAAAGATTAAGGAACTTGTAATGTATTCGAAGGCATAGAGAATACATAAATATCTTTTGTTCCACTATTCAAATCCAAAGAGATCACAGAAGATCTAAGGGTTACGTAATCGCCTGAATTTAAAGTCGCCACAATTTTACAGACTCTGTTTGTATTTTCTCCAGGACCAGGAACCGCGAGTGGACCTGCAGTCGGATTTACTTCTATAGAATATTCTCTTGGCTGGTTCGGAAGCATATTTAAGGGAAGTTGGCATGCTTTCCCAGAAGAAAAATCAGAAGGGTTCCTAGATGCGTCTACGGTACTTCCGGTATATAAAGTATAACCGCTAAAAAATGCTTCCGGATTTCCTGCTCTTAGCCTGAGTTCATATACTCCTGTGCCGATCAAAGTGATCCCTACCAAAGTAGGTGGAGTAGTAACGATCCGATTTGCGGAATAATTATAACAAGAGAATAACGAAAAGATTAGTAGTAAGATAGAGAAGAATGCGCTCATTCTTCCGGATAAAAAAAGATTCATTTAGCTGTGTATATAATCCGCCCAGCCGAATTTTTCGACCAATTGGGTGGATACTGAAAATTGTGGAAAACGTCTCTTGTTTGTCGATCGATTTTCAGGCATATCCCATTTGAGTTCTTGCAGAAGTTTGTTCCCTTTTTTGCTATTGCAGTCCCTGCAAGCAGTAACCAGATTTTCCCAGGTATGATAATCCTTCGGTTTTTTTTCCCGAGGGATCTCATCCCAGCGGCTTTTGGGGATCACATGATCCAAGGTGAGTCTGGAAGAAGGCAGTTTGCGTTTGCAATACACGCACTCATGATCGTCTCTTAAGAATATATTTTCTCTAGAGAGTTTATGCTTACGTTTAGGGACCTTATAATAGTCTGTAAGGAGGATAATTCTAGGAGTTGCTAACTTAAGCTTTTCAGACCTGATAAAAAGGCCTTTTTCGTCTTTAATAAGTTCTGCTTTTCGGAGAATTAGAAGGATAACGGCGTCTTTAACGGTTCGGATCGCAACCGGGACATAGGTCGCGTTCAGCACCAACACAGGTTGGGTTAGAACATCCATATCTAACCAAACTGTATAGATTCACAAAATTATGTCGAGTAAAAGTATTATTTCCCAGAACGTTTCTTTTTGATCGTGAAATATAGAACTAGGCCTAATACAAGAATTCCTAATAATGCAAAGACTGTAATTTGCCCTTGGTGAACCAAGGTGCTGAGCTGGTCTAAATTTTTCGCTCCATAATGACCGAGATAGACCCAGATCGGAACGGAAATCGCAGCAGCGAACATATCCAAGAACAAAAATCTAAAGAAGGAAATACGATCAGAAGTCCCAGCCGTTAGATAAATGGGCATCCTAAGACCTGGCATGAACCTGGCCATGAATACAACCCAGTTTCCGTATTGGGAAAACTTCTCCTGCACTTTTGAAAATCTTTCCGGGGTCAAAAACTTGGCAATGAAAGGAATTTGTAATACCTTCTCCCCGAAAACTCTTCCAAGTAAAAATACGGAACCGTCTCCTACAAGAACTCCAGCCATTCCTACACCGAACATTACATGTTCGTTTGCATATCCTAAACCTGCCAAAACTCCTCCGGAAACCAGGGAGATATCCTCAGGAATAGGAAGACCGAAACCGCAAAGAATTAGAGTGGAGAAAACTGCTAAGTAAGCGAACTCATTCCCAAAGCGGGAAAAAAAATTGACTAAATCCGGGATATTAACTAGATCCATGAATGTTTCTATCTACCTAAGTAGAATTGCACCAGTGAAACTTATACGAGGCAAATTGGAATCGAAAAACTAGATTTGTTTGGCTTGCTTTTGGTCTTTTTAGGTTCCAAATTGGTTTCAGGTGCAAAAAAACAGAAACCAAATTATCCAAGCCGAAAATTCTCTTTTAGCAGGCTATGCTGTTTTGCAGGACGACACTGGGGGAAGAGAATATAAAGAAGAAGAACACCCATACCGTATTCCTTTCCAAAGAGATAGAGATAGGGTAGTTCATTCAAGTGCATTCAAAAGATTACAGTATAAGACCCAAGTATTCGTCTATTCTGTAGGCGAGAATTATCGCAATCGTCTCACTCACACTTTAGAAGTTGCTGGAATTTCTAGAACGATCGCTTCCGCTCTTGGACTTAATTCATTACTCGCCGAAACGATCGCACTTGCTCACGATCTAGGGCATACACCTTTCGGACATGCAGGACAGGACATGCTTTCGGATCTAATGGGAGAATTCGGAGGATTCGAACATAATAAACAATCAGTTAGGATAGTCACCATCTTGGAAACACGTTATCCGGAATTTCCAGGACTAAATCTTTCCAAAGAGACTCTAAAAGGAATGATGAAACATGGAGCAGAATATGACGGCTCTACCTTGGGAAAGGAAAGAAAGAGCGAGGGCCCAAGTTTAGAGGCACAATGCGCGGATGTAGCCGATGAGATCGCATACACAAGTCATGATATAGACGATGGTTTGGAAATGGGTTATCTAAAAGCAGAAGATCTGAACTCACTTTCTCTTTGGGCCGAAACTTCTGAAATAGTAAAAGGTAAGTTCCCAAAACTGGATGGAAAAGTTTTTGTTCGGACAATTATTAGAGAACTTACCAATAGTATGGTTTCTAATATGATTTCCACCATAGAATCCAGGATCTCCGACTGGAAAATTTCAGATCGGAATGATTTGAATCATGCTTATCAAGAAGGAAAAAGGATCGCAACGTATGAGCCGTCCTACGGGGAGAAGGTCAGAGAATTAAAATCTTTTCTATACAAAACTCTATACAGACATCCTTCCGTAGTGGTCACAAGTGATAAGGGAAGAGATATTATAGAAACATTATTTTTTCACTTTAGAAAACAGCCTGATTCTATTCCGGAAACGTATAAAAGAAGAATAGAAAAAGAAGGTTTAGAAAGATGTGTATGCGACTACGTGGCCGGAATGACCGACAGATACGCAGAAGAAATGGCATCCACTATAGGAAAATGAACTCGGATCCGAAAGTTTAGATTTTCGAGACTGGCTATTATCTAATGGAAAGAATTGTTTCTTCCAGAGCGATTAAGAGGGAGTCCACTTCTTCTTCCGTAGTATATAAACCGGTGGAAATACGGATCGCTCTAAGAGCTTCCTCATTAGAATATCCCATTGAAAGTAAAGAAGGTGCTGCTTCTCTGGATCTGGATTTGCAAGAAGATCCTGTAGAAACCGCAAATCCTTTTTCCTCTATTCCCATCATAAAAAAGTCTAGATCGTCCAAAGGAAGTAGTGCAAACGTCGTGGAAAATAGCCTTGGAGAATTCTCCGCTACTATTTCTGCACCTAAACTTTTGAGTTTGGATTCTATCTTATTTCTATAATATTCTAGTCTTTTGTTTTTATTCTCCATTTCCGCAAATTGGATTTTTGCAGCTTCTGCCAAAGCTAGAATTGAAGGAGAATTTTCCGTACCCGCTCTATGTCCATTCTCCTGATTTCCTCCTTGGAACACTCCGCCTTCTGGCAGATGTTTTGGATCGAACCATAAAACGGAAGAGCCGAGACCTCCGCCGATTTTATGACCGGAAAATGTAAACCCGTTCAGAACTGAAAATGGAACTGGAATTTTAGAGAATGATTGGATTAGATCCGAGTAAAAAGGCATTCCATATTTAGCGGAAACTTCCGCCAAATCCTCGATCGGTTGGATCACACCTGTTTCATTGCCTGCATGCAGAACAAAAACCGGACCCGGCTCACTTTTCAAATAAGACTCTAATTCGGAAAGGGAAACCAGTCCTGATTTATCAGCACTTAGAACTTTATAAGGAATTCCTAAACTTCTAAAAGAAGAATACATGGCAGCATGTTCGAAGGGAGATAAATAAGCAGTTGTTTTGACAAATTGTTTTGCGAAATATATGAGTGAATAATCCGCTTCTGTCCCCGAAGATGTAAATACGAATCCTTTCGGATCCTTTCCAGTAAGTTTAGCTAAAACTTTCCTTGCTTCTTCGATCTTGCCTTGTCTTGCCAAAGAAAATCGAGTAGGACCGGAAGGATTAAAAAAGTCCTCCTCGTATTCTTCTAAGATCTTATTTAATAAACCTGGAATAGGAGGATGGGTCGCATTATAATCGAAGTATTTAATTCTTTTCATCGAAAATATCGTCTGCTTCTTCGTATCTTCCTTTTCGACGAAGGGTATACTGCAATAGTTTCTTTTTATCTTCGATCAGGTCATCGTAGCCGGACTTATCGTTTCTATAATTCGGATCTACTGTATAAACTTCTGTATCCAAAGCATCCAATTCTTTAAGTGCCTGGTCAAAATTAGATTCATGCAATAGGCATCTGACTCTCATTAGTTTTGCCTGGAATCTGGTTCCTAAATCTGTTGCAGAAGATTGATAGACCGACTCGAACATATCTTTTGCTCTTTTTCTATAATTGGAATCTCTATCTCCCAATTTATAGAATAATTGAGCATTTCGGTTCAAGTTAGAATAAAATACCTTGGCACCTTCCGTGTCAGTTGTTTCGCAAGGGATTGCAGCAATTGCGCTTGCTCCCCAGTATTTTGCTTCCGCAGGAATGACTCTTTTGGAGCAGGAAAAATACAGAACTCTTGTAAATAAGGAAACCGATTCTTCCGGAGAAAGAGAAGGATGAGATTCATCCGTTCTAAGTCTAAGCAATTCTAATGTTCTCATTAAAAGTGTTTTATACTTATTCGCGGTTAATGTGGTTGTGTCCGGATAATCTTCTGAGAATATAATTGGGTCCGATTGAGACTCTGTGATCTTTTTCCAGATTCGGATCTCTTTTGGGAGATCTTCCGTTACATTCTCTTCTGCTTCCTTATTGCAGCTAAAACTGAAAAAATTCAAGATACGTTTCCACCAAGGAATGGATGGAGGTTTTACTTCCTTCAATTTTTCGAATACTAATTCTTCTATCCTTTGGATCGCTTGGAAATGAGCAAGTATCGCTTCTTCCGGGCGGCAAGAAGCAAAAGAAGAAATTCTGATCTTCTCCAAAAGACTTTTGCCTGCGATCTCAGGTTTGTCTTTTCCTAATATTGCCTGACTTGGAGGAGAATTATATCCGTCGAAAGGATTAAAGTTTAAGGCTCTTTTATAATAATCTAAAGCTTCTAGAGGAATTTGGTAGAATTCTTCCCAATACTCGAATGGATCCACAGGCTTTTCTCCCGTGGAAAATTTGGTCTGGCTCGGGTTGGAAAGTCTTTCCATGGTCCAGCCTTGGTGTTTTGCTTCCATCCAGCTAGGAACTCTGAAAATATCTCCAGTACCTTCTTGGCCTATTCTATATGCGCGGACGCAGGCCCTGGACAATTGATCCGTTCTGAGATAATGTTCAATCTGTCTGTATTCTACTTTTTCGGATAATAGATCGTCTCCCTTGGACTGCAATTTTGCGGAAAGGGAAGGATTTAGAACGGGAGGTTCCAACCAAAGTGCGAAGGATCGTAAAATCTGGAATCTCCTGGGATAGATATAGATCGCTGCCAGGGTCCAAATCAACAAAAGTGTTAAGAATAACTTTTTCTTTTCTTTTAGAATGCTGAACAATTTCTTTCCTTAAGTTCCGGAAAATTCGTTAGACGAATAGAGTCCCTCGCTTGAGAGTAGAGAGAGTGAAGATTTCGCTTTTTTCGATTCCAAACCCTATACAAGTCCGGGGATTATGAAACACGCAAGCATTATTCCGATCCTTCTGGTATCCGTTCTGGATGCAGGTACCTTACTTGCTTCTCCCCAAAATACTGACTCCGTTTTTGTATGTAGGGATGTTGATGCTTCGGGAAGAGCCAAGTCTGTTTGGCCGGCTTATTATTATTCTCTAGGTTTAGAGAGTTTAAATAAGGCCAGAAATTCCGAAGGAAGGGAAAGAACAGAAGAGATCATAGAAGCAGTCCGAAATTTCCAAGATTATATCCGTTGTTCCGAAGCTGTAGGAGTTCCTGTTTCCGCAGTATTCCGTTGGAATAAAGCATTGGCTCATTATTATTTAGGCCAATGGAAAGATGCTGTTTCAGAACTGGATCTGGCCGAAAAGTCGGACCCAAATTTCAGAGAGACCTATATTTTAAAAGGAACCATTCTTTTAAACAGCGGAGAATATGATAAGGCTGCGGCCTATTTAGAATCTCATCTGAGTAAGTTTTCGGAAGATCCTGATTTTTATTATTTATTAAGTTCTGCAGAACTTGCTTTGAAGAATGATGCAAAATCTGTCCTATATTTAAGCTCACTGAGAGACTTGATCAAACAAAAAGATTCTAATCCTAAATATCCTGAATTCGTATATTTATCTTTAGGAAAAACATACTTTGCTTTAGGCCAGAATACAAAGGCGCTCTTCTATATTTCAGGTTATCTGGAGATGAGGCCTGAAAACTGGGAAATTCGATTTCTTCTCGCAAAAATATTGGATCAACTAGGCAAGTTTTCCCAAGCCAAAAAGCAACTCCAGAGAATACTACAAGAGATCCAGGGAAATTCTTCCGTGGAGCTAATGCTTGGAGAGATGTACTTTATAGAAAGTAGATCCATGGCTGCCGGTTATTTTGAGGAACTAAAGAAAAAAGGAAAACTGAATAAAGACGGGGTCCTATTCGGGCTGTATTCCGTTCTGAATTCCAAATATTCGGAGGCGAGGCGTATTCTTTTCCCTTTAAAAGAAAGATTTCCTAAAAGATTATCCATTCGACTTGGGATTTTAGAGATCCAAAAAAGAGATCCTAATATTGATAAAAAAGAATATATTCGGGAATTAATTGAAGTAGCATCAATTGCACTCCAATCACAATTGACCACACTTGCAGAAACATTACTTCTCGAATCTATTAAGATCACAGAACAAGAAAAACTAGATCCAAGGATCCTCGCAGAACAATACGATTTTTTAGCCGGAGTATACGAACAATCAGGTTCCGTATTTAGATCTATAATTTCTGTTCGTAAGGCGATCCAGTATTCTCCTTCTCCAGAAGATTCTAAAAAGTATGAATTACATTTGGCATTCTTGCTCCGAGGAAATCCTCCGGGGAAGATCCAGGAGTCGGAAGAGATCATTCAGAATATTCTAAAAAATGATCCGAATAATCATTATGCGTATTATCTTTTAGGAATTGTATTATTTCAATCCGAGAAGTTAGAAGCAAGCAGAGCTGCGTTCGAACAAGCAATTCGATTGGAACCTAAATCTTCCGTGTATCATTTTTACAGGGCTTCCACTTTAGAAAAACTAGGAAGGCTTCCTGAGATGGAAGCGGATCTACGCAAGTCTATGGAACTAGATCCTGAAAATCCGATCGCATACAATTATTTAGGTTATCATTATTCTGAAAAAGGAATTCGCCTGGACGAGGCACTTGATCTTATCCGAAAAGCAGTCGAGCTTGCTCCGGATAACGAAGCGTACCAAGATAGTTTGGGTTGGATCTATTATAAGAAGGGAAGGGTGGATGAAGCTCTATTACATTTGAATCTTGCCTTCCAAATTTTGCAGGATAAAAACGAATATGATCCTACTATCTGTGAACATTTAGGTGATGTTCATCATGAAAGAAGAGAGTTTGCGGATGCCAGAAGATTCTGGGAAAAATCGGAAACTCTTTTTCAAAAGAAGGAAGACAAAGTTCGAATTCGGGAAAAATTGGAGAGGTTAAGAACGAATCCGGTCTCAAATAAATCTTAGCGACCGGGAGGACTTGTTTTGAGAACAAACCATTTCACTCGAATTTCTATATTCGGATCATTATTTTGTTTTATTCTATTTTTCCAATCCTGTGTAACCACAGATATAGAAGAGATTAATTTTCGCCAAAAAGGAAAGATCAAATTTTGGAGCGCCAAATCCAAGGAAGGTTCCAAATATTTAGAAGTACTTCGTAAATTAGAAGAATCGAATACTTCTTATTCAGGTGAATTTGATATACGTATCCAGAATTTTTTCCCTAAAAAGGACGTATTCTCTTTAGCTGGAAAAATATTCTATGATAAGCCGACCGGCAAAATGCAGATTGAGCTGACCGATAAACTTTTCGGGATCAGTGTTTCTAAAGTATTTAGCGATGGCCAAACGATCCGTATTAAAACTGTTTCCGTAGATAAGATCCATGAACAAACCATGGATGATATCGTATTATCCGATCCTAGTACAGGGAAACAAACAGTTGTTCCTTTTCCCGTAATCTATTATCTTCTCTCCAACAGAAACGCCGAATTGTTCAAACCACAATGGACGCTCGTTCAGCCCAATGATGGAATTGTTCTCGTCAGAAAACCGGGAGAAGAATGGACTTACTATACTGCAGAAAACGGGATCCGTTCTGTGGAATGGGATTCAAGTGGTAAAAACGTAAAGGCAGTTACTAGTGTCCAAGGAGAAGTTGAATTTCCTCCTAAGACCACGATCACCAGAATCGTTTCCAGAACGGATGGAGCCGATCAGAATCGTATCGAAATTAAAATGAAAAAAGTATCCCGCACTGATAAATTGAACCAAGTGGTGTTCGGATTCTAATATTAAGGAAAGTGAATATGTTAGACGTAGAAAAAAACGGCCATATTTTAGAACTTTATATCAAAACAAACGAGACTAATTCTTTAGGAAGGGAGTTTTTCCGCAAATTTAGAGAAGTGCTTGAACAGGCGGAAAACGACAGATCCGTAAAATCTATCCTTCTTTCCGGAAGAAACGATAAGTTTTTTTCAAATGGATTCGATCCTGAGATCTTCGTAGGCAAAAACTTGGAAGAAATCAAAGAAGTTCTAAGAGAAGCACTTGGTGCTTGTGGTAGAGTTTTATTTTCTCCTAAACCGGTCGTTTGTGCGATGAACGGTCACTCTATGGGGGTGGGAGCAGTAATTGCTATATTCTCCGATTATAGAATTCTCGTAGAGAAAAAAGGAAGATTAGGTTTTCCTGAATCCTTGATCGGTATCAATTTCCCATCCACCGCAGGAACAGTTTTGAAAGATCTAGTCGGAATGAAAACTGCTAGAGATCTTTTGTATAGCGGAAGGGGCCTAAAAGCAGACGAGGCTGTTCAAGTGGGACTCGTAGAAGAATCCGCTACTCCTGAAGAACTTATTACAAAAGCGAGAAAATGGTGTTCTCAATTCCAAGATATGGCAATGGAATCTGTAGTAGGAGTAAAAATTGCTCTTAGAGATTCTCAACGTTTGCTTGCAGACACTCTAGAAAAAAGAGATGTGGATCTTCTTGCACAAGCAATTGCTAGTTCTAATGGACAGGAAGGAATGAAATCCATCCAGGAAAGAAGACGCCCGGTCTTTACCTGATATTAAAAAGCCTGGGAAAAACGCCCAGGCTTCCTGCGCAAATCGGCTATCCTGCCTATTTTTAAGAATGGAATAGTTTTCCCGGATTCAAAATTTCTTTTTGATCCAATACTTTCTTAAGTCCATTTAAAGCTTGTATTCCAGGTTTACCTAAGCTAGATTCGTACCATTTTTTATGATCGAAACCGACTCCATGGTGATGGCTGATCGGAGCTTTAAAAGAAGCGAATGTATCGGAAACGGATCTTTTCATTTTAAACCATTGTTCTTCCGGTTTTTTGGCATCCATTGGGAATAAGATCGTATAATACAAACAAGCTCCCTCGTGATAGCTATGGGATAAATGGCACATGGCGATAGAACCTGGGATAGAATTTTGTAAAGACTCAATTCCAGCTTTATGAAGATCTTCTAACTTATCATAAGTGCTGGAAGTTTCCATTGTATCCACTCCCATTCCGTATTGCATTATATGGTTTCGTAAGAAAGGCATATTATATCTGCTATGGATCCAGTTCTGACCTAGTTTTTCTCCGGCAAAGATGGCTCCGCTTTTTTTCCAAAGTTTTTTAAGACCTTCAAAAGAATGATCTACTTCCTGTCTGGATCCGTCCAATCCCACTAAAACAACACATTTGTTCTCTCCGATCCCAGCTGATTTCAGATAAGAATTCTGCAGGAATTTTTTGAATTTGCGGATTGGTGTATTCTTCTTTCCTAATTCTCCGAGATACTCATAGAGTCTTGTTTCGTTTGCATCGGAAAGTCTCATCATAGAAGTTTTGATCTCTTCCTGGTTCGCCTTCCTGATAAAATTGATGGAAGAAAGTAGGTCCGGAAATACTAATCCAAAATATTTTCTAGTCTCTGGGATTTTATGGATCTTGATAGTAACTTCCGAAATAATTCCTAAAAGACCTTCGCTACCTGCGATGATCTGGTTCCAGTCCGGTCCGATAGAAGATGCCGGTGCTCTTAAAGTTTCTACTGTTCCGTTAGGGCTGATCAGTTTTACTGAACTTAGTATCTCTTCTATCTTTCCGTAACGATTGGACTGCTGTCCCGCACTTCTTGCAGCGACCCATCCACCCAAGGTGGAATATTCGAATGACTGAGGGAAATGTCCTAAGGTGTATCCTTTTAAGTTTAGTCCATATTCCAATTTAGGGCCGTAGATCCCGGCTTGGAAGGTCGCAGTCATGCTGATCGGATCGAAAGACAGTAGTTCAGTCATTCCTGTCATATCCAAAGATAGAACTGCTTTTTGTCCTTTTCCTTTAATTACTTCCACACCGCCTACAACGGAAGATCCTCCTCCGAATGGAATGACAGTGATCTTATTTTTAGAACAATATTCTAAAATTTTAATAATCTCAGAATCTTTTTTAGGATAAACAACTCCGTCTACGAATGATTTTAGACTATTGAAGTGAAGTCTTAGAACATCGTAATAACTTCTGCCTGCGGAATGGAAAATTCTTTCGTATCTATCATTTTTGAAATTGCTTTTACCTACGATAGAACTTAGGTTTTTGATATCGTTCTGGCTTAGTTTGCCATTCGGTAGTTTGATATCATCTAAAGAGACTGCTGGAGTCTCACGGATTGAATCTAATTTAAATTCTCTTTGGAGAAGTTTGAGTATCTCCGGCATCTGTGCCTTTCTACCGAAGTCTTGATCGTTTGCACCCCAGGCATTCCATCTTAGGTTGGATCTGGAGTAGTCGATTTTGGGATTGAGCTCGTGGTAGAACATTGGGTCTTATCTCCGATTAATTAAAACGTTTCCAATAAATACGAATCTTTCCAGAGGGCAAGGTAAAAAGGATTTTCGATACAGATCAAATATCAGATGTAGGAACTCCTAGAAACCAACTCTGCATGAATGCCCTAAAGACGTTTTCTTAACTCTGCGATCTTTGGATCATCCGGTGAAAGAATAGAGGCCTCATCTAATAATTTTTTGGCCCGAAAGGAATTGCCAAGTAGCCTATAAATATCCGACAGGTTGATCAGATTTTTTAGATGATTTGGAGAACGTACTCTTAATTTCTCTCCGAGCTCTGCCGCGGATTTTAAGTATTCAACGTCTTTTTTCTGAGTATAAGCCTTCTTCCAAAGTATAGAAGAATAGAATAGGAGCTCGGTTTCGGAAGGATCCCAGGCCAAAGACTTCTCCGCCCATTCCGCAGCTTTTTTGAATTCTGATAATTTATCGTACCATCTGGATAGAAGTTTGGCTACCTGAGGGAAATAACGTTCTCCAACTATGCCTGATCTTTTTAAACCTTCTTCTAAAACTTGTATTGCGCCCTTTGTGTCGCCTTTTTGGAATATGGACTCTGCTTCCGAAATAGATTTTTTATCTTCCATATAAGGATTTCTGGAAGGATTATAAGAAATGGATAATATACTTAAATCGTCTGAAAGTTTTCCCCTGCTGATCAGTGATCTGCGGATAGTTTTTAATTCTCCGCCACTTTCTTCCACTGACGCAAGGAAAATTGTCTCATCTTCATTCATGACCCTCTTGCCTGAAAAATCCTCTTCTAATACAAGATCATCCCTACCGTCAGATCCGCAAAAGATCGTATCTCCAGGAAGCATCCTGAATGTTTGGACTTGTATTTTGGAGCCGAACATTTCAGAAATCCCTAATTTACGAATATTAGATTCTGCTCCCAGGAACATTGCCTTTCCATCCCTGTATAGAACAGGCCAAGGATGTTCTGCATTGATATAATACATTGCCCCGGTAGAATGTTCTACTATCCCTAAAACAGCAGAGATCAACATAAATCCATCAAACGTCTCGAATACATTCTGTAGATCAATAAATGCTTCTTTCAACCAACGTTCCGGAGATTTGGATTGTATCTCTGGAGAAAGTCTAGTACGGCTAATGATAGAATTAAAAACCGAGCCTAAAACCAAGGCGCCTCCTGCACCCTGGATGGATTTTCCCATCGCATCCCCGTTGATAAAAGCGGTATAATCCCTATCTTGTATCTTTACTATGTATGCGCTTAAGAAGTCCCCGCCAAGTTCGTAATCTTTCTCTTTGAAAGAGAATTTTTTATACTGATCCAATAAGAATTCAACTTTGACCGCTGAATTTTCCGAATTATCCAATTTGATTAGAGGCGAAAGAAGAAGTGCAGTTAAGAAATAATCTCCGTCCTGCTTTTCTTTTAAAGCCTGGATCTGCTGCATTTTCTCTGAAATTTCCCTATTACTTTCCTGGATCTTAAATCTACTAACAAAACTAACGAATCTATATCTTTCCAATATTACTGAGAATACTAGGGTAAGAAGGAATGCAATCCCCAGATTTTGCATAGAGTAAGCGGCTTGAGGAGTGCTCAAGTTCGGAGAATATATCAGCGCGGAAGCAATAAATGAAATAGCGGATAAAATTAAGAAAACATAATATGATTTTTTCGGAAGAGGAACGAATACGATACTAATAAGGGCGATTTGAAGGCCAGACACATAATTTGGATCATCTGCAATTCTGCCCGTGAAAAAGGAGGTACAAAGAAGTAGATAGGCTATGAATACATACGCCATTTCTAAACTATATCTCCGAGTAGGGATCTTGAATAATGTGTCCAAAAGGAGGAAGAATAAGCTAAGAACACCAACTAAGGAGAATCCGATCCGAAAATAAAAAAGTTCAGGAAATTCAGGATGTAATTTCTGGTCCGTTCCAAAGGCGAAACCCAACCATACAAAAATCGCAAGTACCGCACCCGGATATTGGATGGAGCGAGTTTGTCTTTTTAGATCTTCGATGTATTCATTTTCATAAACATCTCGATCTGGGTCCTTCTTAAAAAAACCTAGAATAGAATTCCATTTGTTTTGAAAACTACCTGCCCGAGAGGAAGTGTATGACATGTATTGAATCGAACTCCGTTCGGTTTAAGTCCCTAAAATAAGTGGGAAATAAGAACCGGGTCTAAGCAGAAATTATCATCTGCTGATTTGGAGTAAAGAACTTGTGTAATTTCTAATGTCTTGACCGACCGAGTTCTCAAATCCAAACTGTGAATCTATGGTCAAAACAAAAGGCGCTAAAACTTCTTCTTTTCCTATTTCTTCACAAGTTTTCGATACCTTAGTGATAGGGGGAGGGATCACAGGTGCCACTACTTTGTGGGATGCCACCTTACGCGGGTTAAAGGCAGTTTTAGTTGAGAAAAATGATTTTGCTTCCGGAACTACCCAAGCAACTTCTAAGTTGATCCATGGCGGTTTAAGATATTTAAAAAATGCAGAATTTGGGTTGGTAAGAGAATCATTAAGAGAAAGAAGAATTCTTGCTAAGATCAGTCCTCATGCTCTCAAAACATTAGGCTTTATTATTCCAGTATATTCTAATTCTGAAAAGTGGATCACCAATATTGGTCTTGGAATGTATGATTATTTTTCATACGATAGAAATAGAAATATCAGTTCGGATTCCTGGATCCCTAAATATAGATCTTTATCACCGGAAGAAGTTGTAATGGAAGCTCCTAGCCTTCCTAGGAACGGGCTCAAAGGTGGATTTTTATATTATGATTACCAGAATACGAATCCTGAAAGGCATACATGTGAGTTTATTTTCTCGGCTGAAAAAAAAGGGGGGACGGTTCTCAATTATACTGAGTTAGTCGCGATCTCCAGGCAGGGAGAAGTTTACCAAGCAATTTTAAAAGACAAAAGAAGTGGCAAAACTTATCCAATATTTGCAAAAACTGTAGTGAATGCCGCAGGTCCTTGGGCGGATTTTGTAGAATCTCTAGCGGGAGTTGGAATGGACAAGGTGTTAGTCCGATCCAAAGGAATCCATATTGTGACCAGAGCATTGACTGTTTCTAAGGCAATAGTCTTAAAGAAAAGGGACAAGACTCATATGTTTGTTCTTCCTTGGAGAGGTAAAACGATCATAGGAACCACCGACACAGTATTCTCAGATTCTCCAGATAAATTTAAGGTCACAAAATCAGACATACAAGGCTTATTAGAAGAAATTAATTTTACTTTCGGATATTCGGATCTAACTGAATCGGATGTGGATTTTTATTATGGAGGAATGAGACCTCTTGTAGAAGATCCAGGTGAAAAATCAGATACTTATAATGCTTCTCGCAAAACTGAAATTTTAGATCATAAAGAGAAAGGACTTCCTGGATTCTATACGGCTCTCGGTGGAAAATATACAACTAGTAGACATTTAGCCGAGAAGATCACGGACAAACTCTGCGAATATCTCCCCGGAAAATTTTTACCATGTGAAACGGATCAGGTCCCACTTTCGTCCGGAGAATTTTCGGATCTTCTTTCTTTAGTCAAAGGGCTTACTAAAAAATATCCGAAACTTTCAGGCGAATATCTTGAAACCCTGGGAGCAAGATACGGAAGTTTAGCTTACGAAGTTCTCAAATACCAGAAATCTAATGATGAATCTGTAACCTTAAATAATGGGGAAGAGTTCAATACTGCGGAGATCCGTTATATTGCCTCCGAGGAAAAAATAGAGAAGGGAACTGATTTCTTCTTCCGTAGATCCGGAGTAGGGGTGCCTGGTGCTCCTTCTGCCGAATCACTTCATAGAATTGTGGAAGAATTGGGAAAAACACTCAGTTGGAATCCAGCTCGTAAAAAAGCGGAAAGCTCGGAGATACTCTCTCGTTACCATTTTTGACTTTTAATCTAGTTTCAATCTGGTATCCCTAAGTAAGTACAATGGATTTAGAAACTGCTTATTTAGTTTTTGGAATCGCCTTCGGCTGGATCTGGTCTTTAGGAATCTTACTTTCTCCTGCTTCTTTGGGGGAAAGAGTAAGAGCCTCCCTAATTATGTTTTGTTCTTCTTTCTGGCTTGTAGGAGCTGCAACATTCCTTTCCGGATTAGTTAAAACGTTTCCTGTATTGTATGCGATCCATATACCTTTTGCTTTGGGAATTGCGCCACTTCTCTATATCCATTTTCAAATCACATTACTTGGGCTGGAACTTTCTAAAAAAGAAATATTTCTTCACTTTCTACCGATTATAGTCTCTATAATTTCACTTTTACCTTTTTGGTTAGGAGGAGAAGAATTTAGACTTCGCACATTACAAGAGATCAGTCAGGGAAAGGTTTATTCTATCATACTGGTATTCTTGCAGATCACTCCTAAAATTTCGATTCTTTCTTATTTTCTACCTTTGCTTTGGATGTACAAAAGTTACTTATTTCGTTCGGAACAAGACGAGAATGAAGAAAGAGCCAGAAGAATGTTTTTAATCTTCATAAGTTTGGTTTGTTTTGTGATCTTTTGGGGACTCACCGGTTCCATTTTAAGAAGAATAGAATTTGTGAAAGAGAGTATATTCAGTCTTCCGGTACTATTAGTGGTAGGATTTTTACTTTCTCAAAGAGAACCGAATTGGCTTGGATTTGTAGGAAAAAGTTTAAGAGAAGTACGATATAAAAAATCCAGACTAAAGGGAATGGATGAATCCAAGATTAAAGATCGTTTAGAAGCATTGATGAAAAGAGAGAAGGTTTATGCAGACGAGGATCTTACACTTTCTCAACTCGCAGAAGAGTTAGGACTGACCAATCACCAACTTTCTGAATTTTTAAACCAACGGTTATCGATGAAATTTTCAGATTATATCAATTCATGGAGGGTAGAAGAAGCAAAGGTTCTGCTCTTAGAAGATCCGGATCGTTCCATTTTAGCAATTTCCGAATCGGTTGGATTCAATTCTAAATCTGCATTTAACGAAGCATTTAAGAAATTTGCGGATTCCACACCTAGCGAATTCAGAAAAACTGCGGTCTTATATAAGACATCGTTAAAATTTTAAAATTCGTACGTCCTGAGTTATACGCCAGGACGACAAATATCCAAGTCCACCCTATACTTTCCTCCATCCTAGGAGGTGGCATGAAAACTCTTGCCGATTTATATCAATCGTCCAAAAATAAATATGGGAATCAGCCCGCGTTTCTGACTAAAAATTCATCGGGAGAATTTGATTCTGTAGGCTATTCAGAATTGTACGAGTTAGGATTACAGCTTGGGACTGCACTTATAGAATTGGAATTTCCGTATAAAGGGCATGCTGCCGTTCTTGCAGATAACCGCTTGGAATGGATCATTACCGATTACGCGATCGTGATGGCAGGTGGGGCAGATGTTCCAAGAGGCACAGATGTTACCGATTCGGATTTGAACCATATTCTTCCTCATAGTGGGGCAACGATCGTATTTGCTGAGAATGATTCAGTCCTAAAGAAACTCTACCAAAACCAAAGTGCTCTCCAGAATGTACATACAATTATTCTAATAGATAAGAATGCTAAGGGAACTGGAAAAGAACTTAGGTTCTGGGATCTGATAGAAAGAGGAAAAGAATTGAGAGAAAAGGGCAACCGTGAGATAGAGAATAGAATTTCTCAGATCCAGGAGGAAGATCTTTTTACACTGATCTATACTGCAGGAACTACTGGGCGTCCGAAAGGAGTTCCTTTAACTCATAAAAATATAATGTCTCAGATCAATAGAATTCCTATCAAATTGGAAGCAGGAGAAAGGATACTTTCCATTCTTCCAGTCTGGCATAGTTTCGAAAGAATGTTCGAGATGGTATGTATCCATTTCGGAGCTGGAACATACTATTCTTCCGTTAGAACCTTAAAAGAAGATCTTAAAAAAGTAAAACCAACATTTATGGCATCTGCGCCTAGGCTTTGGGAAAGTGTTTATCAGGGAATTTATGCGACTGTTGCTAAGTCTTCAAGTGTAAAACAAAGTCTATTTCATGCAGCTCTATTCTTTTCTTCTAATATTCAATCAGCAAAACGTTGGTTGGGATTTAGAGAATTAGATCTGACTGGAAGAAATGCGATCGTTTCTTCATTTGTAGGAATATTCAAAGTTTTACAATATATTCTGAATATTCTTCCCGCGACATTATTAGATCTGATTGTTCTGAAAAAGATCCGTCAAGCTACCGGTGGAAAATTGAAAGGAACTGTTTCAGGTGGAGGAGCTCTTCCTATCCATGTGGATAAATTTTTCAACGCAATCGGAATCCAGGTTTTGGAAGGATATGGTCTTACTGAAACTTCTCCTGTAATCTCTGTTCGTATTTTGGATGAAGCAGTAATGGGAACAGTGGGGCCTTTGTATAAGGGAACTTCTCTCAGAGTTGTTGACCCGAATACTTCTAAAATTCTTTGGACAACCGAAGAAGGTGGACCAAAAGGATACAGTGTCAAAGGAGAGATCCACGTGAAAGGGGATCAGGTCATGTCTGGATATTATCACGATGAGGAAAATACTCGTAAAGTGATGAACGGCGGATGGTTCAATACCGGAGACCTTGGGATGATGAGCTATAATGATTGTTTGAAAATTGTAGGAAGAACAAAAGAAACAATTGTTCTGTTGGGCGGCGAGAATGTGGAGCCTGTCCCGATAGAGAATATTCTGAGCCAGTCAGAATTCATACTACAATGTATGGTGATCGGTCAGGACCAAAAATATCTTTCAGCTTTGATTGTTCCCAATCCTGAATTTTTCCCGGATTACAAACCAGGAGTGGGTTTTACTTCTGCGGAAGAAGAAGCAAAATGTGCAGTCAAGATCCAAGCAGTGATCAAAAATGCGATTTCTGCAACGAATGGATTCAAATCTTTTGAAAGGGTAGTGGACTTTAGATTATTACCTAAACCATTCGAGACCGGAGATGAACTTACTGCGAAACTTTCAGTAAAACGACATGTCGTGACAGATAAATATTCAGGATTGATCAGAGATATTTATTCAGGTAAAAAAGAAGAAGTTCTGAGATAAGTAAATTTGTGTTGGAGTTCCAACAGTTCCCAGCGCTCCCCCGCCCTGGTTTTGGGTGGAGGGGAGTGGCTCGTGGGAGAGCGCTCCGTCTCTATATCACAAAATCCTAATTTCTACAACTGATTTTTCAAACGCTACTCTTGTTGGAATTCCAACAAACCGTCCATTCTCAGAATATAAAAGAAACTCTCGCAACTCTCACTGGCTTTGAAATTTAAAATTTCAGAAAGTAAAAGTGTTCGCGAGAACCACTCCCATAAAATCTTTCACCACTTCAGCCACTTCATCCAGTTTAATGGATTCTTGGTCTACAATCCGTTGGCCAACAGTTCCTAAAATAATACTGATCAAAAGTCTGTTTAGGTTTGGGTTCGTGATACCTAAATGTTTTGTGATGATAGTCACGTATTCTTTCATAGCTTCTGCGATCAGTTGTTTCTCTTCTTCATGATTTTTTAATCTAGAAACGTCACAGATGATATAGAGAAGATTCTGGAAATAGGTCTCTCTGTCCTTTACCATTGTAAAGAGTGCTTCTACTCTTTTTTCGATGGTTTGGTTATCTTCTCCCTTTGAATAAACTTGTAACTCTTCGATGTCTTTATTTAATACGAACTTTACGAGTTCTTTAAATATATCTTCTTTAGTGGCGAAGTAATGGTAGAGAGTTCCTGTAGAAACATCCAATTCGGTAGCGATTTCTCTCATGGAGACAGCCGAATACCCTCGCCTGGCCAAAATATCCACACACTTGGAGAGAATCTCGGCTTTGTATTTTTCGTGGTTTACGATTTTAGGCATTTCTTGGGTCCTGAAGAGTTTTTTCTATTTACCGTTTTCGCTAGTTCTAAGGCTCCTTCGAGAAAGAAAGGGAATAGGCCCTGTCATTTTTAGGAGCAAGTTAATTATTTTATTTGTTCGAAAAAAGAATGCAAGTGTTTTTTCCAGTTTGGGTCCAGATGATCTAAGATCCTTTCCTTTTGTTCTTCTGCATCCTTACGTCCTGTCTCGAATGCCTGCCTCACAAGGTTCGGGTTTGTATAGTCAAACCCTTGCTCTATAAATGGTCCTTCCGGAGAAACAAGTAAAGTGTCGGATAAGACCGTCGCTGATTTTCCAACTAAAGTTGTAGGCTCATAGAATACTCCTATCTTAGGCAGGTCGGAGGAGAAGTTTTCAAGTAGAAGATTATTAGTTAAGCCCCCATCCAGATAATAATTTCCGTTAAAACTTTGAAGAGGCAAAACCGGGAATGCAGAGCAAGAGTTCATCACGATCTGGGTGATTGTTTCCGGATCGGTTAGGTCCTTCTCCGTAAAAACTTTTTCTCTCCATCCCCAATCTTTCATTTTTTGCAGTACTGCAAAAGGTTGTTCTCCCTTTCTCCTTAAAGTTTCATCCTTAAAATAGGCTCGGATAATAGAAGCGGCCTTTGCAAAAAGGATCCTTTGGATTGGTTGGCCTTTTTTGTTTTTATCTAAACTTTCATTCGGGATTTCTACTGTGTGGATCCTGATCTTTGCAGATTTGGAGATAAGTTTGGAAAATCGGAGACAGTATTCGACGGTTCTTCTCGCGATACTATGATGGGGGAAGGGGGCGCTGATCCTAAGAAGTCGATTCCAATAAAAGTTTTTAGGATTTCGCTTAGTTAATTCCTGGAAATAATTCGAACTATCTTCTTCCGTTTCGGATAAGGTACTGATGGCCATTGCGGCTCCGGCGCTCACTCCGGAAACTTCCCTAATTTTTAGACCCCAGGTTCTTAGTGTATATGCAAAGCCTAACCCGTAAAACGCTTTGATCCCGCCTCCTGCAATTGCAAGAGCGATTTCCTTCTTTGTTCCTAATTCTTGCCATGCGGTCCGGAAGCCGTTTTTTAATTTGGTTTCTAAGGAAAAGAGCGGGTTCATTTTCCTACATAATGGTTGTGTAACCAAATCATGGCAATTTTAATTTGCCCGAATCCAATTTCTTTACAAGATCGGAATATAGACTAGGAGAGTAAGCTTGGCGAATCAAAAAGATTTAGAAGATATGCAGAAAGAATGGGAGAAGTTTTCCAAGGCCGCACCCGGCTTGAAAGTTCCTCCTCCTGCTTTTAAAGAACTATCCGGTGAATTCGTTTCTTATGTACGTAAGAAGGAGATGGTTTGTAGTTTTTATATAGAGCCTAGATTCTCCAATCCGATGGGAGTTTTCCAAGGCGGGTTTTTAGCGGCAGCATTCGATAATACTTTCGGTCCTTTATGTTATTTGGCCGCGGGTAAACCTACTACTACTTTAGAATTAAGCGTTAGTTATATTCGTATGGTGAAGGAAAACCAAAGGATCACTGTGCAGGCAAAGGTAGTGGCGAGAGGTAACCAACATATATATCTAGAAGGAGAAGCCTTTGATGAAGAAGGTAAACTTCTTGCAAAATCGACAACTCAAGTCTTGATCTTAAGACTTCCTAGTGGAGCTGCTTGATACTTAAGTTTCCGGGATTGAAGGAGGAGATGAAATTTCTTCTTTCGGTTCCGTGATCCTCTCTAAAGGAAGTTTTTTCACGTGTTCCGCCATCTCTTTCAGGATGTTTGCGGTGATATCTTTCATGATATCACCGATCACTTCCGTTTCTAAAACTTCAGCGATCATTCTTCCGATATCTTCTCCCAATTTATGAGAGATCTGTGACATGAAAGGTATCTTGGATAATTCTTCCAATAAAAACTTGGATTGTAAGGATTCGTTTACTTTAGAGTTAAGTTGATCATTATGTTTGGAAATTGCTTCTTTCGCAAGCTGACTATAATCTAGTCGGAGCATCACTTCTTCCACTCTTTCCAAAGAATGTAGAAATACTGCATCTGCGATTGTATCTACGATTACATCTCTAAATCTAAAAGTGATCTCACGAGTTAATACTTCGCTCACATTTTGTCCGGAAGTCCCGAATCTATAAAATGCTATCGCTAGTTTGACACCTCTTAAAAGTAAGAATGGTCGGAGGAAATAAAGAGGAACTATACCGATCAGTTCGTACCAATTGGTCCTTAAATACTTTTTGATGTCTTTTTTTTGGCGGACCTTGATCCAAACTTCTATTCCCCATAAAAATATCACGAATAGATCGAATGCTAGAACATAGGCAGGAATATCCTTGTGGATGAATTCCTTATATGAGTTTACGAATAATAAGAAGAATACATCGATTGTAGCAAGGCCTAAAAGAAAATAATCTCTTGCAGTCCCCGGCAAAACACTTCTCCAATATTTTACTGTTCGTATGAAGTTTCGGATTTTAGATGATTTTGCCGGTTGGGAATTTGCTTCCGCCATGTGCCATTGTCCGATTCGGTTCGGTGTTTACAAGTTTTTCCAAAACATACATTCTGGTCACTAGTTTTAAAGGGATGCATTTAGTCGTAGACGGTTTCAACCTGATTTACAAAATTCCTGAATTGGAAGAGTATATGTATTCCAATCGATTAAGGGATGCCAGAGTTGGCCTCTTGAGAATTTTGGAATCTTATTCTTCTAAACTAAAAAGTCCTAAGGTCCATGTTTTCTTCGACGGTAAAAAAGAAAAAGGGAACGAAACCAAAGAAGATTTGTACGGAAAAATACAAGTTTATTTCAGTTTGGACAGAAAGGCGGACGATTTGATCAAAGAATATATCAAATTTGCTCCGAGGCCCGCGGATCTATTCGTAGTAACCTCCGATCAGGAAATTTTGGCTTTTGCAAAAAGACTAGGAACAAAACCTATACTATCCGAAGAGTTCGTAAAAAAAATAGAAAGCGCCTTAGCTGAAAAACCGACTCGGGAAGAAAAAGACTCTGGCGCAAAACTTTCTCCGGGAGAGATTCTCTACTGGAAGGAACTATTCAAGAAGGGAAAGTAAAAGAGTGCTCTACAATTCGATCTTATTTTTCGTTTTTTTCTCAATCGTTTATTCTATCTATTGGCTTCTTCCTGAAAAGAAAAGATCCGATTTTCTACTCATTTCCAGCGGTATCTTTTATATAGTAGCTTCTTCGACTATTTTAAGTGGGATCTATTTTTTTCTCCATTTCTTAATTATCGTATTATTCAATTACCTCGCTTACTTTAAGATCAAAACTTCAGCAAAGTCTAAAGCCTGGATGATATTTGCAGTTCTATTGAACGCTATCAATCTAGGTTTCTTCAAATATTTCTATTTTATGAATAGGATACTTTTCGACCTTACTCAGTATCCATTCTTTGAAGAAGTCCCTCGAATATTACAGATCTCTCTTCCTTTAGCCGTGAGTTTTTACAGCTTCCAAATGATCGCAGCAGCTGTAGACGCTTATAGAAAACCGGAAGGGGAGTTGATCGGTCTTAAACAATATCTTGGTTTCGTAATATTTTTCCCAGTATTGATCGTAGGACCAATTTTAAGGACCAAGGATTATTTTGTAAATATAGGACATTTAAGTCCGGACAAGGATAAGATCGTTCGTGCTTCTTATCTTATGATCTCGGGCCTGATCAAAAAAATACTGATAGCTGATCCTGTAGCTGGAGTGATTGCTCCGGTCTTCGGAAATCCAGGTCAGTATGATAATATTTCACTTGTTTTAGCTGCATTCGGATATGCGATCCAAGTATATTGCGATTTTTCAGGACTTACCGATATGGCAAGAGCGGTAGGTTTGTATTTTGGATTTGAACTTCCGGAAAATTTCAACGCACCTTTGTTTTCTCCATCAGGAAGAGAGTTATGGCAGAGATGGCATATGAGTCTTTCTTTCTGGCTTCGTGATTATATCTATTTTCCTTTGGGTGGAAGCAAAAAAGGAGAATGGCGCACATATCTAAATCTGATCATCACTATGACCGTGGGTGGTGTTTGGCATGGAGCGGATTATACATTTATCGCCTGGGGATTCTATTGGGGAGTCATACTTGCATTCGAAAGATTTTTGGTCGGCAAGTTTGGTTGGAATGATGAAGATTCAAAAAGTAAAATTCTCAATTTTTTAAGAATACAGTTCGTATTCTGTTTATTCTCCTTTAGTGCGATCTTGTTCAGGGCAAACTCAGCGACAAAGATGTTACAACATGTTACTGGACTTATTACGAATACACAAGATTATCTTTCTGCATCCTTACAATCCTTCGGATTAGGTTGGATAGAAAATTCAATTTCTTTAGTTACAGGACCTTCTCCATTTATTTTGGAATCCATGAAGAATATTGAGAAGATAGGATATTCTTATTTGGGATTTATTGTGTTTCATTGGATCCAATCTAGAAAGGATTTATTATTAAAATGGGGAAGTGGTAAAGATTGGCTTCTTGTTGCCTGTGGAGTGGTGACAGTATTTGCGATCGCATTATTATCGGAGGATTCCGGGGCCTGTATCTATTGCCAGTTCTAGGTCGGAAAAAATTATGAAAAAGAATATATTCTTACTTCTTCCTCTACTCGTTCTTTTGATCGCTTTAGGCTTGGACAGGTTGTTCACCTTAGAATTTTTTCAGTATTATTATTCAAATACGTTATCTCATCTGAATTTTATCAGCAAAGAAGATCTATATTCGGATCTGAAAGAATATTTAAAAAAAGATCCAGCGACTCGTAAAAAGACATTGGTATTCTTTGGAAATTCCAGAGCACTTTTACTTCCGACCAGAGAATTAGAGAAAAAACATCCGGACTGGGTACTTTATAATTTTTCAGTTCCAGGCGGGTCTCCAGATTATTTCTTATATTGGATAGAAAAATTTCAATCGGACGGTATAAGACCTGATTTTGTACTTTTAGACCAATCATTAGAAATTTATAATAAAACTCCGGTTCTTGCCCTCGACGAGGTCCTAATTCACGGACTTTCCTCCGAATTTATATTGAGACATTGGACTAAATATTCCAGGGAAGAATTGTCCGTATATATTTCCAAACATCTGTTCCATACATATAGAGACAGGCCTAAGTTATGGAGAATTTCGGAAAGAATGCAAAATTCTTCCGCTTTGGCAAAGGTTTATAAAGCAGCTGTGCAAGAAATACTTACCTTATTAAAGGAAGAAAAAGGAAGTACTCCAAGAGCGTTAGTAAATCAAAAACATACGGATGAGCAACTTGTACAAGCCTCCGAAACGGATTTTTATTCCTATCTAAAACCGTATACATTCCATACGAATATGTTCGAAATGCAAAAGGATTCTATACATATATTGAAAGAATATAATGTTCCTTATGCTACTATTTGGGTAAGGGTTGCTAGGCCTTATTTTAATTTGTATGTGACTAGAAAGGTCGAAACTTCGGAAGGGCTCAAAACTCCAATGGAGGTTTGGAAACCGATCGTAGAAAAGTTTAACCAGGAAACTGGTACTACTTTTTGGAATATGAATGAAGATCCAAACTATAATTGTGAAGAATTTGCAGATCCAGGTCATATGTCCCCGAATTGTTTTCCTGTATTCGGAGATTATATCTTCAAAAAGTTAGAAGAAACCTTTCCGAAAACTCAAACGAAATAATTGATAAGTTCCGGGAGGATTTCTCCCGCTTTTCCCTGTAAGAATAGATCCGCGTATCTGCTATAACCGCTTGGGTCAATATTGATCTCTACTACGAATGCCCCGTTTTCTTTTGCGATCCTAGCAAGCTCTACCGGAATTCCTACGGCTCCGGATGAACCGATTACAAAAATAATCTCCGATTTCTCTGAGAGGGAAACTGCACGATTCAGAAGATCGGTATCATAAGACTCTCCAAACCATAAAACGTCAGGTCTAACTAAACTATTACAGCTTTCACATTTCGTAGAGGTTTTGAGTTTAGAAGGATCCGAATCATAAGTTCGGTTACAACTTACGCATCTATTCCTAAAAATATTTCCATGGATCTCAATGATCTTTTCGGAACCTGACTTTTTATGAAGACCATCTACGTTTTGAGTAATTAGATTGAAATTTGATCTTTTCTTTTCTAAATCTGCGAGTGCAAAATGTGCAGGATTCGGAGACTTAGTTGAGATCAATTCCATTCTCCAAATATACCATTCCCAAACTAGTTTTGGATCTCTTTGAAATGCCTGGGGAGTTGCAAGTTCTTCGGCTCTATACTGTTTCCAGAGCCCTTCCTTTCCTCTAAATGTAGGAACTCCACTTTCTGCGGAAATTCCAGCTCCTGTAAGTGCCAAAATATTTTTGGAATTTTTGAATCTGTCTTTTAACTGTTCAGAAATTTTCATTTAGGAAGGAAGGTGTAAGTTCTTTTCTACTTCTTTTCTCTTTTCTATTCCGGAAAGAAGTTCCACAATTTTTAAAGAGAATTCGAATGCAGAACCCGGGCCAATACTAGTTAAGATTTTATCAGAGAGTTCTAATCTGGATCCAGTGTATTTTTCGTCCGTGGGTACACTTCCAGGAAATGCGGTGAATTTTTGGTTTTGAAGAATATTATGAGTAAGCAGAACATTTGGCGCTGCGCAGATCGCGCCGATCCATCTGTCTTCTTTTTTAAATTTTTTTAATATTTCCGAAACTAAGGGGCTCGCATTCAGGTTTTTGGTACCTTGGTTTCCTCCAGGTAAAACGATCATGTCAAAATTAGTAGGATCAATATCTGACAAAAGAGAATCGGAGACTAATTTTACTCCTCTGGATGCAATAACGGTATTTGTGGAGATCCCGGCGGAAACTACGTCAATCCCAGCTCTACGAAGCACATCGACTACGATAACCGCTTCCATTTCTTCCATTCCATCTGTAAAAGGAACGAGCACCTTGGGCATATTCTTCTCTCCGATCTTGAATGAGAAGGCAGTTAACCTTCTTCTTCAGGCTTTTTAGACCAAGTCAGATTGGAATTCAAGAAATAATTCGAAACCATCGCAGTTAGAATCGAAAGAATATCTGCGCTGAATTTTAAGGCAAGCTCAGAGGCTCCATTCCATTGTTTGAAGATAGAATAGTAGATAAAATGAAATGCGGACATTTGTACCAAAATTCCTACCATACTTACTAAATGGAATAATAGGAACCCGAAGGCTAAATTTTTTCCAGAATACCTTCTTTCATAAAAAGTAAAATAGTTATTTAAGAAGAAGTTGGACAAGATCGAAAGTTCGATCCCGAAAAATACGGAAAGTGAAAAAGGATCTAAAAAGGAGATCCCTGTTCGGACTTCCGGAAATTTGCATAATTCAGCGATTAAAAATCCTACTAAGTTTACGAGTACTCCGCTTGCTCCAACGAGTGAATAGAACAGGAATGTAGGGGAGATCCATTTTCCAAAACGAATATCTAAGATTGCCAAAAAGAAATTTTTGATTACTGAATTATTCAGTTTTGTTTCTCCATACATTCTAGTTTGGAAAGTATAAGGGATCTCTTCTATTTTAAGATTTTCTTTACTTCTTCCTAAAAATTCTAAAAGGATCTTAAAACCTCTTGGGTTGATTGAGTTTTTAGTTTCAGAATATACGGAACGTTTGATCCCGAAATAACCGCTCATCGGATCCGACACAGGAAGACCCAAAAGGCCTTTTGCTAAGAAAGTTGCAAATCTGCTAATACCAATTCTGGCCAAAGACCATTTTCCGGTGGAACCACCTTTGGCGTATCTTGTTCCTAAACAAAGATCCACATCTCTTTCGTAAAAAGAACGGATCATCTCCGGAAGGATTTTTTCATCATGTTGAAGGTCGGAATCCATCACCACGAAAACTTCTCCTTCTGCGGCGCCCATGCCTGTTAAAACTGCAGAAGATAAACCTTTGCCGCTTAATCTACGGATCACTTTGAGTTGTGGGATACTTTCCTGTAGATGTTCTGCAATTTCCCAAGTATGGTCAGGGCTATCATCATCCACCACGATGATCTCATGATTGTAATCGGATAAAGATCTAGTAATCCTATCTGCAGCAATAGGTAGGTTTTTGCTTTCATTGTATGTAGGAAGAATAACAGAAACGGATGGTCGCATAAGACCAAATTTCTATCATAAAGATTTCAATTCAATATTTTAAGTAATTAATTGATTACATACTAGTTAAAATAATTTTCCAGACCGAAGTATTGGCTGTATGATGGAAGTAGAAACCGGTCTATTCAGATTTTATAATACGGTCTAAAAATATACTACGGTTTGTAGTCTTGTTGATGGGGTTCGAGTATATATGCTTCGCCAGCATAATAAAGTTTAGACTCTTAATTTTACCGTTGGTTCTGGCGTTATCGTATTCTTTCTACTTTTTGTATCGTTTTAACTTCTAACTGTAAAACAGTTTATATCGCAATGGTATCAATTATTCGACCGTTGCACAAACCGAAGGAGAAGCTATGCTTTTAAGCAATTTAGTGAATCATTTTTTTCGAATTGAGGAGGGTGGCAGATATAATGTAATTATTCGGATCCTTGTAGGGGGAGTTTTTATTTGGGAAGGACTTATCAAATTCCTCTTTGTAAATCAAGGGATCGGTAGATTTACTAAACTAGGATTTTTACATCCAGAAATGACAACGTCTCTTATTGGAGGTTTGGAAATTTTAGGCGGGACGATGCTGGTACTCGGAATTTTGACAAAGCCATTAAGCTTCGTATTTATTATACAAATGCTCGTTGCAATGTATTTAACGAAATTACCTCTATTATCCGGAACTTCTCCTTTGTTACCACCACAAGCTCCGCCGATTTTCGGAATTTGGGCAGTACTACATGAGATTCGATCCGAGTATTCGCAGGCGCTTGGATGTTTATTTCTATATTTCTCTGGAGCAGGTCACTTTTCTTTGGATTCTATTTTAAAGAAGAGATTGTTAACAGCTTGACTTTCAAAGCCAGGAGGTATCTGATCTCGGGTCGAAAATAATTGGATGGGTGACAAGATGGCTTCCACCTTAAGAATGTTAGTCTTTGCTAGTTTTCTGTACTTGGGCGTTTTTGATTTCGGAATGAATGTCGTTCTGGAACAAGTTTTAGATTCTTCTTCTCAAACTATTAATCGATTGGAGGCGAGTTCTTGTAATCCACCAGGAACTTATGAATTTTTTCCGGGTACAGGTTATTATCCCAGCGGATCAAGCGAAGCCTATCCTTGGCAAACTCCAACCGTAGTTTCTTTCGAGGGTTTCGAAACGTATGCGGATGGAACGGTGATAGAAACCAGCTCTAATAAGTCTTTGCAATCTCATTTAGAAGTTACTTCAGGGACTTTGGTATCCAAACATCTTTCCAACGGTGTTTATAAAAGGGCGAAAACAGAAGATTATAATTTCAGAATGTTAATCCAAGGTCTGCATAATGGTTCCCGTGTAAAATGGACTGATCAGGTACTGGAGGCTCGGTTCTATATAGATTCTTGGCAGGAATCTTCCGATAATTGGCAGGGAATTCATCTTTTCACAAGATACAGAACTGAAAACGATCTATATGCTGCGTCACTTCGAAGCGATGGATCTGTTTATTTTAAGAAAAAACTTTGTGGAACTTATACAACCTTGGCAACTGGAACCCTAAAGGATCAGGCGGGAAATCCAAAGGCTTTCAATACAAAACAATGGTACAAGTTAACCTTAGTAGCGATCGGAAATCATATCGATTTTTATGTGGATAATGTTCTGCAACTATCTATTACAGATGGAACTTTTAGCTGGGGAACTTCCGGGATCCGGACTGATTATGCGAATGTATATCTGGATGATTTGATCCTGCATGATGATCTGAGTGATTTTTGAGGGGTAAAGAAGAAGATTTGTCGGCACTTCGACGAAATCGGCTTTTTTTGATAGAATTCGCCTTTTACAGGAATATTCCCAACTTCCGATAATAGGTATTATGTCTCATTAGATTTTATCGCTCAGTAATTCATGAACGTGAGGTTCTTGTGAATCCCCGGTTGCTAGGGATGAATTCCGATGAAGTTATTTACTCTTCTTGACTGAATCGATTTTGGCCTATCTATAATGGCTGATTATGAAAGCTTCTATCAATGCTATTTTGATCGTTGGGTTGTTAACGTGTGTAAGTTTCAATTGCCTATACTATCATACTCTTGATCCGGTTCTTTCTCGGAATAATGTAGAACCTTCGTCCTGTTTGAGTGTTGTTGCCTTTAAAACTTTAATCAACGGACTTCCTCCTGATATTAACACAGAGCAATCTGCTGACGGCAAACGAACGAATATCAAGGTTACAGAAGATAAATATAACGGCCAATCTCATCCGGTTTTGGATGTAATGGCAAAAGAGGTTTTTAACGAATCAGGGATCCTTTCATCTAACGATAAACAAGGAACGGAAGTCCAAAAAGGAGTATTTATTCAAATCAATAATAAGATTAGTTATTCTGCTCTTGGTTATGCCGGAAGACTTCTTTCTACAATGACCTTGAGTATCTTACCCAGTAGATTGACCGCGTTGGAAAGTTTCGATGTTTCTGCTTTTGAGGACCAGAAATTGCTATTTAGAAAAACTTACCTGCATGAGGTCAGATCTTGGCTATGGTTACCTTTAGTTTTCTTTTTTTGGGCGGGAGACGATCAAAAAGAAGGACAATATTATTATCGTGATGTCGTTAAGGACGTGATTTCGAATATTATAGCGAAAAGAAAAGAGCTAAAAAAATGTACTAAATAAGGTCTCTTTCTAAAACGTGGGACATAATCCTGACTTTTCCAAGTTCTACACGATTATAGATGTGAAAAAGCCAGGAGATACGAAAGAATTAATATCCTTGCCAGAGAGAAATGGTAACGATCGTTTTTCCGTTATCGGATTTGTTTTCACATTGGCATTTGATTTGAGCGGATTGACTGTAATAGCCTTGTCCGAGTGAGAATCCTGGGGCTGGTTTACAACTTTTATAGAGTCCACCTTCAACTAAACGGTTGCAAGCAGCTTGGATAGCAGCTTCAATATCTCCGCTTTGGGAGCTAATAGTGCCTGGAATTGCTAAAAAGACTGCAACGGCTAATGCGGAAGCAGAGATAAACAGAAACTTTTTCATGGTAAGGTCCGAAAACAAATAGGAACTTTCCATTTGGAAAGAAAATATTTCAAACGAAAAATTTTTCAGAATGAAAAATTCTATCTAAGTTTAGAAATAAATTTCTGCGTTTCAGTTTTATAGGTTTAGGCTTTGAATTCTTGGACCTGTTTTTGTAAAGAATCGCTTAATTCCTCACATTTTCGAGCTTGGTCTGCTGCCTCAACTGCCTGAGTGGCTATGATCGCATTTGAATTCTGGATTCGATCTAAAAAGTTTCGGATCTCCTCTAAACTTTTCTTCTCTGCGTCTGTTGCTTTATGAACATTTTGGGAAATTTCTCCAGCGTTGAATAGAGCGCCCGCCACAGTGACTCGAATATTCGTTTGCTTTCCTAAGAGCGAAAAGAAAGAATCCAGACTTTCTTTGATAGAATCAACATCACCCAAGATCAATGAAATGGTTTTTGTGCCGGATTGAACTATATCCGTGTTCTTTGTCATTTCTTCCTTTCCATCTCGGATCAATTTGGAAATTTCTTTAATAGTGCTTGCAGTTTGGTCTGCCAGTTTTGAGATCTCGTCTGCGACTATAGCGAATCCTCTTCCATGTTCCCCCGCTCTTGCTGCTTCGATCGAAGCGTTTAATGCAAGAAGGTTTACTTTATCTGCAATATCGGTGATTGTTCCGAGTTTAGCACTAGTGCTGGAAGAACTGGATTCTATTCTTTTGATGGATTTTTCGATCGCCATCAGACTTTCTTCTGATTCTCTCGCGTGTTTCCATGCTGTTTCGAATAATGCTTTCGTAGAAACAAGCCCTGCTTCCATATCCTGAAAACTGATTTCCAGATTTTGAAAAGAATTTTCCAAGGTTCTGGTCGCTTCTAACTGTTTTTTCGCTGAATCGGATACGTCTGAGATTGCCTCTGCGATCTGGTTCGTACTTGCATTAATTTCTTCTAAACTATTAGCTTGGTCACTCGTTTTATCTGCAACGGTTGCCGAACTTTGGACTAATCCTTCTAAAATCCTGTTAACGGATTCGGATTTTTCTCGAACTTCTCCCTGTATGGAAACATTATATTTTCGGACTTCTTCAAGTTCCGCCAGATTGATTACCTGGTTCAAAAATTCTCTTTTGAATGTTGCCGAGAAGTAGATCAATATTCCGGTCTCGAAAATCACAAAAATTGCATGTAATAGAACGATGTCCCAACCGTTTCCATAATTGAATATGATAATAGGAGTTTCCGAAATTTTGTATTCCATTCCTTGGCAGAAGGACAAGAATCCATGGTGGACCGCGATATACAATGCTCCAGGGAGAAGTGTTTTCCAATCTCTATAATAGAGAAGAAATGCCAATGCCACGAACACGTGGAAATGCATCTCTATTCGTCCGAACTGGGACTGGATCAATATTCCCGACCAGGCCATGATCAGAATCGCATTTAATATTCTCAGAATATATTGGCCTCGTGCAAACAAAAAGCCAATGCTTGAAAGTATCGTTATGATTATAGAGGAATTTAAAACAAATTTCCATGTCCCGTACTCTAAAGATAATAAAAATGCAAAAGGAATATGCGCCAAAAGAAGAATGTAAAAGAAACGATCTACTTTCTTAGTCTCTTCCTTGAATTTAAATTTGGCAGTATCTTGGATACTTTGTTTGTGCTGAGGCGGATTCATATATTTCCCCGAAAGGGTTTTATTTTTAGGTCCGGTCCCGGACTTTATTAGTTTCCGGTCCGTCTATTCGAAGGATGCCGGTTTATTTTTCGTTTATTTATGAATCGCTTAGATGTTTAGAGGTTTTTGTACTTTTTTATCGCTTATGAATTGAATAAGTTCTTTTGGATTTTGATCCCAATGTTTATCAAATTCGAAAATTAATCCTTTGATCCTTCCCTGAGAATTTACCCAAAGAACTGAATCCGGATGATCTATCTCTCCGTTCTTGTTGGAAGAAAATGCCATAATTCCGAAAAGTCGTGCAAGTTCGAAGGCCCTACCCCTCGACTCCAGTCGGATAAATTTCGTTTCCGTTTTTAGATCAGAAAAATATTTTTCAAAACGTTCTTCTGTATCCTTTTCCGGATCTAAACTTACAAATACGAGTCTTAGATCTTTTTGTTTTGAAATTAGATTTTTCAATTTTTGCAAACTACCATGACATACTGTCTTGCAGTTTAGATATCCGAAATATACCAGATTCTCTTTTCCGATAAGAGTCTCGCGTATATCTGAAGTTCTATTACCTTCTTCATTTATCCTAAATTCAGGAAGATTTCTGTCTGCTTCCATCATTCCGGAAGAAGAACTTGGTAAAAAATAAAATAACGGAAATATTACCGTTAATCCACCTATAGCAAGTTTCCAAATATCCGTTTGCATTTTACTGAGAGGTATTTAAAAACCCTCTAATATTACCAAAGACGAATAACTTTCTTTTTATTCAAAAAATTTCCTAAAATAAGGCCGGATGAATTAAAGGAAATTTATTTATGAATATGTTAAGTTTAAGTTATTTCTTGGAAAAAATATTTAGACTTCGGACTGATTTTGTAGGAATTCCAACACGAGTTGTGGGTGGAAATTAGAGTTGATGTTTTGTGATTTTTGATATATAGGGGAAAGGCTTCTCCCACGAGCCCACCTCCTCCACCCGAACCTGGGTGGGGGCAATCTTAATCCTGACGTAGGAATTCCAACATGCGGATGCGCGCATGTTATCCGTATAGAGAATTGTATCTCAGATCTTAAGATTATTTAGAGTTAATTGAATTAGAAAGAAGAGGAAGACTCTTCGAAAACATATAGAGTAGCGTGACTCACCGATTTGTTACACCCCCAGCCC